>RFSV01000001.1 GCA_009923785.1 Acidimicrobiia bacterium
CCTCGTAGGTCAGGGTTTTTTGCGGACTCATCCAAGGAAGGATCAAACGGCGAGTCCAGGTGTGCAACGGGGGGTCGGAACTGATCGGCGGAACGCCGTAGGGCAGAACTTGGGGAACAGGTTGTCCATCAGCGGTCGCTGGAGGAGGGACGACGGCGATCCCGCCACCAGACGGGAACTTCTCGATGTCGCGAGCGATGGCTGTGACATCGGCGTAACGCGTCGGGTTGTACGAACCACCCCACCGATCACTGTGCGCGATCGGACACCGTTGGCGCAGTTCGTCCCAGATGGGATACGGGTCGTCGACGTACGCCTGATCAAAGATGTCGTAATCGGTCGTCCAATCGGACACCGGGGTGCTCTCGGCCATGTCAGCCCTCCTGGTCAGACTGTAGAACGAAGTCGGTGAATTCAGCGACCAGACGGGGCCAGAACGCCGAGGGATAGTCGTGCCCCATTCCGTCGATCACCACCAGGCGAGCCCCCGGTACGACCTCGGCGGTTCGACGGCCACCCGAGATGTCGATCAGCGTGTCGGCGGTTCCGTGGATCACCAGAAAGGGGACATCGACGTGAGCGAGGCGGCTCGACCGGCTTCCGTCCCGTCGAGCGGCCTGGTACTGGCGCGCCACTCCGTCGGGGCGACAGGCCCGATCGAACAGCTGGCCGGCCAGCTCTTTTTGGACGTCCCACTCGACGTGGCCCGGGCTGCCCCACACGCGCTGCCCAGCAAGATGTGCCTCGATCGCCGTCTCCCGGTCGGCGGAGCCGGGTGTGAGAAGGAGGCGTCTGGCCTCCTCACTTGGGCGGCCCACGTCAGAATCACCAGTGGTCGACATGACCGATGTGCCAGACAACAGTCGGGTCGAATACTCGATGGCCACGGTTTGGACGATCATTCCTCCGAGTGAGAAGCCCATGGTGTGGAATCGGTCGGCCCCGATGGCGTCGGCGACGGCGACGACATCGGATGCCATCTCCGACAGGGTGTACCCAGCAGTGCCATCGGACGACAGACCGACGTCACGATTGTCGAATCGGACCACCCGAAATCCGGCCGCCACGAAGGAGTGGCACATGTCCTCTCGGAAACTGAGGCATTGATTTCCGAGGCCATTGACGAGAATCAGCACTGGTGACTCGACGTGCCCGAACACCTCGAAATGTAGTTCGATCTCGCCATTTTTCGCCCTCGGCATCTCAAGCTCCTGGATTGGCGGCCAAGTGGTCGAATCGTCCCGAGATACGACGAGCTCCGTATTCCTGCACGATGGGCTCGAGGTCGGCCGGACTCGCTCCATGCAAAATGACGCCGTCAGCTCCGAGATCGAATTGCTCGTTGATCTTGTCGACACATCGAGATGGCGATCCGGTGGCCGCCGGCTCCAGCCATTCAGAAGGAATCAATGTCGCCACGTGCTCCAATTCTTGCGTGGTCGCCGTGTTGTCGAGTGCGCCGCGAAACCCTCGCACGAACTCATCGGATCGAAAGCGCTCCAGCGGTGCTCGATCCCATCGATTCGTCTCGACCATCAGATCTCCGTAGGCCTGTAGGTACGTCGCCAGTCGTCCGACGGTCTTTTTCAACCGGACGTCCTCAGGAATGTGATCTCCGATCGTCGCGAAGCACGACCAAACTCTCACGGCATCGGGGTCGCGTCCGGCCCTTTCGGCGGACTCCTTCACGGTGCGAACACACCTCGCCAAAGTCTCGTCGGTGAAAAACGTATGGAGGATCACACAGTCGAAAGCTCGTCCGGCGAGTTCCAGCGTGTTCGGTCCGAAGGCTGTGATCCCGAGTGGAATTTTCTCGTCGAAGGACGGATCGAGGGCCAGAACCGGATATTTCCCGGCCGGCCCGTCGTGACCGAGGATCACTTCACCAGCGAAAAGGCGACGCATCAGGCCTGCGAAGTCCTCCATCTGCGCGGTGGTGATCTTGGCCATCCCGAAGGCGTCGAACAAGGGGCCGATCCCTCGTCCGAGACCCAGACAAAAGCGGCCTTCGGTGAGTCGATGCATCGTGGTGGCGTAACTCGCTGTGACCAAAGGATGGCGAGTGTTGTGATTCGTCGCAGCAGTGGCGATTCCGAGGGTCGTCGACACGGCTCCGACCGCGCCCGACAGGGTCACGGCTTCCTTGATGTTGAATCGCTCCGAAATGAAGCAAGCTCCCAGTCCGAGTCGCTCGGCATCGGCGATTTCGTGGAGAAGCTCGCGAGGACTACGAGGCGCGCCAGGAAGGGTGTAGAAACCCAATTCGTTGTAAGTCATGTCGTCATCTCCCGTCACTCACTCGACAACTCGAAACCGTCGAGCAAATGTCGCATAGCCGGTGAACGGAACGGATCGATGTCTCGTTCACCACCGTGCAACATCGATTCGGTGTTGTCGCGTATGTCTTCGGCTGTCGCCTCTCGGTTTCGGTATCCAGCGGCCATTCGCAGTCCGACCCCTGCCTGCCAACCGGCTCCGACACTGATCACTTGACCGGACAACTCGCACGTTTCATGCGCGAGGAAGACCACGAGCGGAGCCACGAGAGCTGGATCCAACCAGGCGCCGAGTTCGTCCGACCACGGAATGGGCCCGAACGGTGTGCCGGGCCGTGTCTTGGCGTACGGGACGACGACGTTGCACGAGATTCCGACGCCGCGTCCCTCGCTGGCCATCCCGAAGGTCAGTCCGATGGTGCCCATCTTGGCCATGGCGTAGACGGCTCCTTGGGGGACCCCACCGAAAGCAGCACCCGACGACACGTTCACGAAGCGCCCGAAGCGCTGCGTGGCCATGTGCCGCCACGCCGGCCGCGAAACGTTGAGTGCACCACGTAACTGAGTGTCGATCAGCGCATCGACACTCTCATCGGGAAAGTTGCCGAAGTCATCCATACGAACTTGCCCGGCATTGTTCACGACCACGTCGATTCGACCGAAATTGTCGAGGGCGCAGTCCACGATCGATCGACCACCTTCTGCGGTACTGACAGTGTCGTAGTTGGCGACGGCGCGACCTCCGGCGGCCCGGATTTCCTGCACCACGTCATCGGCCGGGTTGGTGAGCGGATTTTCAGCTCGACCATCGGTGTCGGACAACCCGACTCCGAGATCGTTGACGACGACGGCCGCGCCGCGCGCTGCCAATGCCAGCGCGTAGTCTCGGCCGAGGTTTCGTCCGGCGCCTGTCACGACGACAACTCGATCGTCGAAGCGCATTGCGTCAGTGGTCATCTCGCACCCTCACCGGGCGTTGGCCAGAAAGGGTCGACCGTCGGGCAGACCGTAACGAACGAAGAGGCCGTGGGCATGCTCAACTTTCGCACAATCCGATCCTGAGACGGGCCTCGTCGATCGCTACAGTCGGCCCGTGGGTACGTCGTCCGCCGTCGTCATTCCGTGCTCCGACGTCGCGGCCGAGGTCGACTACTTCGTCGCCTTGGGTTGGAGGGTTCTCCAGGTGTTTCCGGCCGACGATCCGCGACAGGTCATCCTCGACGGACACGGAATCAGGCTTCTCGTGCGACGTGGGCCAGGCGGTCCGCTACGCCTCAGTGTGTCGGGCGGGGTCGATTGCTCCTCCGCTTCACCCTCGGGAGTCGTCATCGAGGCGAACACCGCAGTTGCCGCGATCCCGCCACTGAATTCGAAGTTCTCCCTGACGAGTGGCGACGAACCCTGGCACGTCGGTAGAGCCGGAATGCACTACCGAGATCTCGTGCCCGATCGACAAGGTGGATCGGTGATCGCATCACACATCCGCATTCCCGAGGGAGGACCGGTCCCGGACTACCCGCATTTCCACGACGTCGTCTTCCAGCTCATCTTCTGTCACAAGGGTTGGGTTCGCCTGGCCTACGAGGGTCAGGGAGAACCTTTCGTACTTCAGGCCGGAGAATGCGTCACACAACCACCGAAGATCCGCCACCGCGTTCTCGAGAGTTCCGACGACCTGCACGTCATCGAAGTCGGGTTTCCGGCCGAGCACATGACGACGGCCGATCACGATTTCGACTTCGCAGCATTCCCTGTCGATCCGGATCGACGATGGGACGGGCAGCAGTTCCTTCGCTACACGAATGACGTCAATTCTTGGTCGGTCCTCGGCAACGGAATACGCGTCTCTGACACCGGCGTAGCGAAGGCCACTTCGGATCGAGCCGACGTTCGTCTCGTGGAAATGTCCGAGGGCTCCAGCCATGCCGTGACGACGGTTCCCAATGCACTTTTTTCGATGGTCGTCGTTCTCGCGGGAGAAGTCACCGGAAAGCTCGAGAGCGGGAACGACATGGGCCGACTGGGCGAAGGAGCCACAGTCGTGATTCCGGTGGAATCAGGCGCGAGTTTCACCGCCGAGAAGTCGTCGAAGCTGCTCCTCGTCGAGATCGATACCGCCCTCTGATCACTGGCGACCTCGAGTCATCCGAGCCTCCGATGCTGCGGCATCGGCATCGTGCTGTCGACTGATGATGGAGATGACAAGCTCGCGCAGTCGGCCGGAGAAGGGATAGCCATCACGGCGCTCCGCATAAGCAAGTGCGACGGGTGAACCATGGTCATAGGCAATGGAGGGACCGACTGAACTCATCGTCCGCATGACGAAGGGCACGTCGAGTGAGCCCACGTCGACGCCGTCGATGGTCAGGGTCGCTGTTCCCGTTTTCGCCTGGCGGCGGAACCGGACGGACAGAACGTGGTCGCCAGCTCCGATCGTCTTCGAAGATTCGACGACGTGATGTTCGCCGAAGATGTTGTAATCGAAGACGAGCCGATCGCGGTCGACGAACAGGCTCAGACCGGAGTTCTCAGTTCCGGTGGCGTACAACACTCCCCCGTCGCCGGTATTCATCGTGACCCTGGCGTCCATGTCCCAACTGCGTCCACCGATTGCTGGAGACGCCTGGGCCGGAAGCGGACTCATGGGCGGTCGGTATCGGTAGACCCGATCGATCGGGTGAGGAGAGTGCTCGGCGAATCGGATGCTCATCAACTCCAAGCCGCGGTCGTCGAGAGGAAGAACACCTTCACGCTCGGCTTCGGTCCACCAAAGGTCGACGAGATTCGCCAGTCTCTCCGGTTCGGCGTGAGCCAGATCGACCACTTCGGATCGGTCGACGGCGACGTGATACAGCTCCCAGCGGTCGTTGTCGAAACTCTGTCCGATTTCATGTCGGGTGACGGCCTTCCAGCCGTCGGCGTAAATGGCGCGGTGTCCATGCATCTCGAAATACTGAACCGTCTTTTGTGATGGTGCATCGGCATGTCCGAACGAATAGTTCATGGCTGTTCCCGTCACGGGTAATTGATCCACTCCCCGATACGTCATCGGAGCCGTGACCCCGGCCGCATTCAGAATCGTCGGCACGACGTCGTTCACGTGGTGGAACTGATCTCGAAGTCCACCTCGTTCGTCGATGCCACGTGGCCAACGCACGATGAAGGGAACGTGCACTCCCCCTTCGTGGGTGTTCTGTTTGTACCACTTGAACGGTGAATTACCGACCTGCGCCCAGCCCCACGGATAGTTGCTGTGCGAATGAGGGCCGCCGATTTCGTCGATGCGATGGATGGCTTCGTCGGGGGTCTCGATCAGGAAATTGAAGAACTTCATCTCGTGCAGAACACCGAAAGGGCCTCCTTCCTGACTGGCCCCGTTGTCCGCGAGAAGAACGACCATCGTGTTCTCGGCTATGCCGAGATCGTCGAGGGAGTCGAGGAGACGGCCGATCTGTGCATCAGTGTGATCGAGGAAGGCGGCGAAGGCTTCCTGCAGACGACACGCCAGATCCCGTTGGTTGTCGGTCAGATCGTCCCATGCTTCGACTCCAGGATTACGTGGCGCGAGACGAGTGTCCGGAGGAATGACTCCGAGTTCCTTTTGTCGGGAGAACCACCGGTCGCGCCAGACGTCCCATCCTTCGTCGAACACTCCTCGATACTTCGACAAATACTCGTCGGGCGCCTGATGCGGTGCATGGGTCGCGCCGAACGCGAGATACATGAAAAATGGTCGGTCCGGTCGCACGCCGATCGAATCGTGGACGAACTCGACGGCCCTGTCGACGAGATCCTCGGACAGGTGATAACCGTCTTCTGGCTTCCCAGGTGGTTCGATCCAATGGTTGTCGTACACCAGCTCGGGATGAAACTGGTCGGTCTCACCGTCGAGGAACCCGTAGAAACGATCGAAGCCTCGCTGCACCGGCCATTGATCGAATGGCCCGGCCTGCGAACACTCGGTCATCGGACAGAGGTGCCACTTCCCGAGAGCGAAGGTTGCGTACCCATTGTCACGCAGCATCTCGGCGATCGTGGCGGCACGAGGTGATATCCGACCTCTCATGTGCGGAAAACCCGAATTGAAATTGGAGATCGAACGCATACCGACGGCGTGGTGGTTACGCCCCGTCAACAGTGCAGCCCGTGTGGGGGAACAAACGGGAGTGACATGGAAGTTCGTGTACCGCAGGCCATCAGCAGCGAGTCGATCGATGTTCGGCGTGTCGATGGTCGAACCGAAACAACCGAGATGTGAAAAACCGAGATCGTCGAGAAGAATCACCACCACGTTCGGTGCCCCTGCAGACGGCTGCGGACGGCTCGGCCACCAGGCCTCGGACTCGCCGAGTGTCCGACCGATGCGCCCTTCGAATTCCGGTTCGTAGACCTCGTTACCCACCATCTTGCGCCTCCCGACACAATTGACAATAGCCCTGCCACTACCTACTCTTCGCCCATGTCGTCACGTCCGGTCGCAGTGATTGCCGATGCGCGTTTCTACGTGGGTCCCGAGCTCTGTCGACATCTGGCTGCTCGAGGTTTCGACATGGTGGTGGGAGACCCCACCGACGCACTCGTCGAGGAAATCCGCTCCCATGGAGTGCAGATCGTTCCGGTGCCGGGAGGATCGTCCCTCGACGAGACAGCTTGCTCACATCTCGTATCCGTGGCCATCGAACATTTCGGTCGCATCGATTCGGCCGTGATGTTCTCGGGGGACATTGTCACTGGCCCTTTCGTGCATTCGACCATCGATCACCTTCGCCGCGTCGTATCGGGCTGTCTCGAAGCTCCCTACCATTTCCTCCGAGCCCTCACTCCCCTCATGGCTGATCAGGGATCCGGACAGGTCCTCGTCATCACCAGTGCGGCTGGGGCGCGCCCAACCCCGGATGCACCCCTGTATTCGGCGGTACGAGCCGGCGCCACCATGCTCGTGAAGAACGTTGCTGCCGAAGTTGCCTCGCATGGAGTGCAGGTCAATGCTGTCGGAACCAACTTCATGGACTTTCCCGGATTCTTGTCGGCCACCGGCGCGACCGACCCGGCAATTCGAGCTCGAATCGAAGCGCGGGTTCCCATGCGTCGGCTCGGCACCATGGAAGAATTTGCCGCGTTCTGCATGGTCTTCCTCGACGGTTCGAGTCGATTCACCACGGGTCAGTTCGTCGCCTACGCCGGAGGTTGGGCCTAGTCCCTCGTCATCCGAGTTACCCTGTGGCATGACTCAACGAACTGCCATCGTGACCGGTGCAGCAGGAGGTTTGGGGCGGGCCCTCGCCCAAGCACTCATCGAGCGAGGTAGCAATCTCGTGGTGGTCGACTCCGATTCGTCGGTGGAAGACTTGACTTCGGGACGGGCCGATCAGGTTCTCGCGCGAGTTGCCGACGTGACCGACGACAGCCAGCTCACCGCACTCGTCGCTGATGCCGTCGATCGATTCGGATCCATCGATCTGTGCATCAACAATGCCGGCCGCGTCGACTACGCCCCGATGGATCTCGATGCGGCGCAGGCGGCCGACATCTTCGAGTCACTCTGGAGGGTCAACACTCGGGCCTGTTACATGCTCGGCCGCCTCGTCATTCCTCACATGATCGAGGCCCAACACGGGCATCTGATCAACATTTCGACCGACCACGTGCACACGTGTGGATACCCGAACGCCCTTCCACACGAGGACTCCTCCTCATGTCCGTGGGCATCCGCGCCACGTCGACCTCTCGGCGGCGATGCGTTCGACGCTTACGACGCCAGCAAATGGGCTCTCAACGGTCTGACTCAGGTCTGGTCCCAGGCGCTGAAGCGTCACGGAATTCGCGTCAACAACATCTGCCTCGGCGCAACGGACACACCCATGATTCGACAGGCGATGACCGACCTTCGTGGAACGCCGCCGACCCCTGACGACATCGCAGGTTGGATGAAGCCCGATGAAATCGCGGACCTGATTCTCGAACTTCACGACGAGGGCCCGTCGGGTCGAACCGGAGACAACGTCGGCATCTGGGTTGGCCATCCGGTGACTCTCCCGCCCGCACACCCTGTCCTCGATCGGTCCCATCGCGTACGCTGACGCCGTGTTACGCCAACTCGATCCCCTGGCGTACGTCTCGGAAGGGTTCTACCAACGAGAAAGAACCTCCGTCTGGTCGACCCAGTGGCTACTTGCGGCCGTGACGAACGAGCTCGAGAAGCCTGGAGAGTACGTCGCTCGATCGATCGCTGGCTGGCCCGTCCTGATCAGGCGTAACGCCGACCACCAGTTGACCGCATTCCTCAATGTCTGCCCCCATCGTGGAGGGCCAATCGCTTGGCCCGGAGAAGGCCGAATCGGCAACTTGGTGTGTCGATACCACGGGTGGGCGTTCGATTCCGACGGCCGTCTTTTGTCGGCACGCGATTTCGGCGATCAGGTCTGCGCCGACGAGCACTCGCTCACACCGCTGTCGGTCGACGAATGGGGACCTCTCGTCTTCGTCAACCTGAACCCGTCTCCACACGCATTGCTCGAATCTCTGGGAGGTCTCGTCGCACTGATTTCACGGCTGGACTTCGAACGCTTCGTACACGTGCGGCGCATCTCTCGCGAGATCGACTGCAACTGGAAGACGTACGTCGACAATTATCTCGAGGCATACCACGTCCCACTCATACATCCGCTTCTCGGTGCAGCCATCGATATCGAGTCGTACACCATCGATATTCCCGAGCCCTCTTTTTGTGTTCACAGCGCTCGGACAGCCGAAGGCGCCCCGAACTCGGGCCTTTGGATCTTTCGATACCCGAATATCGCCCTCAACGTGTATCCCGGGGCCATGAACGTCGAACGGGTCGAACCAATCGATCACGCGCGAACTCGGATCGTGTACGACTACTTCACGAACGGTGACACAGACGACGACATCTCGGCAATGTTGCACATGTCGAACGTGACACTCGACGAAGATCAGGCCATGGTCGAAGTGGTGCAAGCCAACCTCGACAGCGGGGCGTACCGTCCGGGACCGCTCAGCCCTCGCCACGAGATGGCACTTCACTGGTTTCAGAATCGCATTCGCACAGACGTCGAGGAGACAACATGACAGAAAAAGAACGGCAGCAGCAGAGTGTTGTCACACTCGATCTCGAGGGAGTCCTGGTTCCGGAAATCTGGATAGCAGTAGCCGAGACCACCGGAATCGACGAGCTCCGACGCACGACGCGGGATGAACCCGACTACGACGTACTCATGCAAGGACGATTGCGAATTCTGGCTGAGCACGGGCTCACCATGTCAGCGATCGAAGAGGTGATCGGAAGATTGTCCCCACTGCCCGGCGCCCGCGCCTTCCTCGACCAGTTGCGCGACAGGACGCAAGTCATCATCTTGTCCGACACGTTCGAGCAATTCGCTCGTCCGCTGATGCGCCATCTCGGCATGCCGACCATCCTGTGTCATCGTCTGATAGTCGCCGACGATCGGATCACCGGATACGAATTGCGAATGCCCGACCAGAAGCGCCAAGCCGTGAAGGCCCTCCGAAATCTCAACTACCGAATCTTCGCCGCCGGAGACTCCTACAACGACACGACCATGCTGGCCGAAGCCGACGCCGGCTTCTTGTTTCATGCGCCGGACAACGTGAAGGCCGAGTTCGCCCACTTTCCAGCTTTCGATGAGTACGACGATCTGCTCGACGCATTCACGCGACTTTTGTGATCAGCCGCAGGCAACCAAAGCCTCGACGTTCTCGCTGAGCGCGGCAGGACCGCCAAAAATCGCGAGTGACGACACACCCAATCGCGTCATCTCCGACCGAACCTCGACCGGAACGCACGTCGGAGGGACGAGCATGAGGGGAGACACCGGCTCGAGAGCCGAGAACGGAACCGCCGACAACGCATCGGGGAAATTGGACACTGTTGCGAGGGCCGCCCATTCGGAGACGTCAAGACCTTCCCAAACAGCGACCGACCGAGCTGTCACGTCGGCATCGGACACGATCGACACGGTGGCGATAGTCCTCAGTTCGTCGAGTGCGACTGAAGTGAAGGCTTCTTCGGCGCCCACAACGGTGATGAGGCTCGGAGCCAACGACGCCAATCGAGATTTGGTGTACTCGGGAAGCGGACGGAGTCCGTCGATGAGAACGAACGCGTCACCGAAGACTGCGGCCGCAGTCGAGGCGATGAGTGGATCGGCGAAGTCACGCCCACTCGCGACCCAGACCCGGTCGCTCGCGTAGCCGTCCCAGGCGTCACCGGTCAAAAGATCAGCCGTTTCGTAGCGATCGAGTCCGCCCTCACGCTCGATGGTTGCCCCCGTGAGAGCGCGAAGTTGATCCTCGACGGCCACGCTGATGGCCGCCGGTCCACCCGCTAAGACGATGGTCGTGGGGGCCAGGCGTTCGAGAAGGAGCCGGGTCGATTCGGGTACCGAATCGGGGCGGACGAGAAGGACCGGCACACCGTAGGCACTCGCGGCAGCTCCGGCGGCCAAAGCATCGGGGAACTTGGCTCCGGTTGCCACGAACACCGTGCCAGCCTCTTGCCAGATGGCTCCGACTGCGGCCGCCGTCTCGTACCGATCGAGCCCGAACACTCGAGTGATCTCGAGGCCCGTGGACGGGAGACCGGCACCCGATCCGAGTGGAAGGCCGGTCTTCGACCGTATCCAGGTGAGAGCACTCGGAGTCCACGCGGCCACGGAATGGCCATTACATGCCACCGGGCCATAACTCGTGACGCCCACCACGGTGTCGACTCCTCCGACACTGGCGACGACCGGTCCACCCGAGTCTCCGTTGCACGACGACACGCCCGTGGCAAAGGTACAGATGGCTGTGCTGGCGTCGAAGACATTGCCGAGTGACAAGTCGAGGTCGGAACAGCTCGACTTGTCGACGATCTGCATGGTGCCACTCAACATGGTCGGCGAAACGCTTCCGCCAGGCGCCGTGATGCCCCAGCCAATCGCCTGAACGGTGGTTCCCGGCGCCCACGAAGCCGTGTCGTCGTACGACGCGATCCGAGGCAACGACGCGACATCGATTGCGGCTGGTGAATCGAGGCGATACAGACCGAAGTCGTAGATCAGCTGAAATGCGTTGTACGAGTAGTACGGATGGGCATACCCACTCGCACCGCCCAGCGAGACTAGGCTCGGCACCGACGTCGAACCGACCGAAATGGTGGCTCGATCCTCGATGCAGTGACCAGCGGTCAAGACCCACTCCGACCCGAGGAGGGTTCCACTACACAGGGCGCCACCGATGTCGATCCGAACGACGACCGAACCCCATTTCGCAGCTGCCGGGACTCCGCCGATGATCATCGGTTGCAGGTGATCATCGGTCACCGACGTGTCGGCCGTGACCGAGGACGTGCTGGTGAGTCCGAGGGCCAGAACAAGTGCGATGGATCCGAGCACCCGCCTCCGCAGCATGCCTCGAACGTAACCCGATGGTGCTGCGCTTGGTTGACCCCGGCGGTGAATTTTCGTCACCCGTGCACCGCCTGTTCTGCGTGTCGAAGGGGGGACTTGAACCCCCACGATCTTACGATCACTAGCCCCTCAAGCTAGCGCGTCTGCCTATTCCGCCACTTCGACGAGAGACGTCACGATACCGGGACGACATTCAGGCGACCAACCGTCAACGGACGAGAAGGAAGCCCAGACTGAGGATCGACACCACCCAGATCAGAACGAACACGAAGGCGATCCGGTTGAGATTGCGTTCAGCGGCTGCCGATCCGAGGGCCGCTCCGCCTCCGCCTCCGAACATGTCGGAGAGGCCGCCTCCTTTGCCACTGTGCATGAGAATCGCGGCGACCATACCGATCGCCGACAACACGTTGACCACGACCATCACATACATCACCAGATCACGCACGGCCCCCGATCCTAACGGCTCAACCGGGAAAGTGGCAGGCGACGGGATGACCCTGGCCACGATCCACGAGGGCTGGCTCTTCCTCGGCGCACCGCGCCTCGGCCCGAGGACACCGGGTGCGGAAACGGCAGCCCGACGGAGGATCGATGGGCGATGGCACGTCACCCTCGAGCACGATCCGACGTCGACCTCGCTCGGTCACCGGATCAGGGACCGGGATGGCTGACAGCAGCGCCTGGGTGTAGGGATGAGATGCCTGGGCGTACAACGTCTCGGCATCGGCCATCTCGACCAATTTTCCGAGGTACATGACGGCGACGGTGTCGGAGATGTGGCGCACGACCGAGAGGTCGTGAGCGATGAACACGAACGCCAAACCGAGGCGATCCTGTAGGTCTTCGAGAAGGTTCACGACCCCGGCTTGGATGCTGACATCGAGTGCCGACACCGGTTCATCGAGGACCAACAAGCGCGGCTCGCTCGCCAATGCACGGGCGATCCCGATGCGCTGTCGTTGTCCTCCGGAGAACTCATGGGGAAAGCGGCGCGCGTGATCCGGTGACAGCCCGACGAGCTCGAGCAGCTCCCGAACCCGCGCTTCATGGTTGCCGGGGATCTTCTGAACGTCGAGCGGTTCGGCGATCGAAGCGCCGACCGTCATCCGGGGATCAAGGGACGCGTACGGGTCCTGAAAGACGATCTGCATCCGACGTCGAAGGGAGCGGAGATCACGCGGACCCATACCCACCAGTTCTCGCCCTTCGAAGGAGATGGAACCAGCGCTCGGTTCGAGCAGCCGAAGGACACATCTACCCACCGTTGTCTTGCCCGAACCAGACTCGCCAACCAGTCCGAGCGTCTCGCCGGGTCGAACCTGGAACGACACGTCCGAGACTGCTTGCACGATCCTCTTCGAAGCGCGAAGACCACGCGAGCCGCGAACCGTGAAGTTCTTGACGAGATTTCGAACCTCGAGAATGGAATCGGTGTCGCTCATGCTCCCACGACCTTGGACAATTCGTCGGCTCGCCAACACGCCGATTCAACGTCTCCAACGGGGAGCAACGACGGCATCTCGTCGGCACATCGTTCGATTGCGTGTGGACAACGCACGCGGAAGGCGCAACCCGACGGGGGATCCATCATGTTCGGAGGTGCACCGGGAATTGGCTGCAGTCGCTCACGTCCGACCGTCGGCAACGACTGGAGGAGCCCTCGCGTGTAGGGGTGGGATGGGTGGTCGTAGACGGACTCCACGCTCCCCCGCTCGACCACTCGGCCGGCATACATGCCCTGCACCCGATCAGCGACCCTGGCCACCACTCCGAGATCGTGGGTGATGAGTACGACGGCCGCGTTCAACTCCGACTGGATCCTCTGCAAAATCTCGAGAATCTGCGCCTGGACGGTCACGTCGAGGGCCGTGGTCGGTTCATCGGCGATCAGAACTTCTGGATCGTTGGCGATCGCCATGGCGATCATGACTCTTTGTCGCATACCGCCCGAAAATTCGTGCGGATACTGCCGGGCACGCTCGGCCGGTTGGGGAATACCCACCTCGGCGAGAAGTTCGATGGCTCGCGACATCGCCGCCTTCGTCGAGACCTTGTTATGGGCCTGGATCATTTCCACGATCTGATCGCCGATCCGATGGGTGGGATTCAGCGCCGACAACGGGTCCTGGAAGATCATGGCCACTCGTCGGCCCCGAACTTCGCGCATGATTCGGCTCGATGCCCCGACCAACTCGGTGTCGCCCACTGTGGCCGAACCGCTGATTCGCGCCGACTTCGGCAAGAGACCCATGACTCCGAGAAAGGTCACCGATTTACCGGAGCCCGATTCGCCCACCACTCCAAGAATCTCACCGGCCCGTACGTCGAGATCGACACCGCGAACCGCCTGCACGTCACCGAACAGCGTTGGAAACGTCACCCGGAAATCTCGAAGGGACAGAACGTTCTCGGTCATCGGGTTCCGTCCAATTTCGGATCGGTCGCATCACGGAGTCCGTCACCGATGAAGTTCACACACAAAGTGGACAGAACGAGAAGGACACAGGGGAAGACGACGAGCCACCAATAGCCCGGTAACAGCGCTCCCTTGGCTCCGCCAACCAGCTTGCCGAGGGATGTCGATCCGGCCCCCGGCTGAGGGCCGTACCCGAAAAAGCCGAGTGTGGCTTCACCGATGATCGCCGACGACACGGCAAACGTGAGGGCCACGAGGATTGGGCCGATGGCGTTGGGCAACAAATGTCGCACGACGATTCGAACCGGACCGGCACCGAGTGCCCTGGCTGCTTCCACGAACTCGCGCTCTTTCAAGGCCAAAACCTGACCACGCATGAGACGAGCCACTCCCATCCAGCCGAAGAGCACGAACAGCACGATCACGAAACGAATCGACGTCGGTTTGCCGACGAAAGGTTCGAGCCACGACACGCTCGACATGACGCTACGTAAAACGAGAAGAGTGACCAGAAACGGAAAAGCCAAGAACAAGTCGGTGACTCGCATGAGTACATCGTCGATCCAGCCGCCACGCAAACCGGCGATTGCACCAATTGTCACGCCGAGAACGGTTCCGAAGAAGGCTGCAGCGAGCCCGATGAAGATCGACACCCGTAAGCCGTAGATAAGACGGCTGTAGAGATCGCGTCCGATGTCGTCCGTCCCCAGCCACGCGATACCACGAGGCGACAGAAACTGATTCGGATTTTCGATCGACGTCTTGAAAACCGCCTCGTTCACCCCGTAACGGGCTGTGAACGGGGCGAGAATCACGAACAGGATCATCGTCCCGAGAATGATCGACGAGACCAGAGCACCCCGATGCCTGACGAAGCGCCGAAATGCCATCCGTCCCGGCGACAGAGATTCAGCCGTCAGGCCGACTGCAGCATCTGAGGAAGTGTTGTCAGCGTCCAAGGCGAATCCTCGGGTCCAGAACCGCGTACGAGACGTCGGCAACGAGATTGAAAAAGATCACAACGAGCGTGAAGAAGAACATCCAGGGCATCATCTGCGGGAAGTCGCCATTGTCGTAGGCGCCCAGGAAGAAGTCGCCGAGACCGGGGTAGGAAAAGATCCGTTCGGTGATGATGAGCCCACCGAGGATGGCGCCGATGTCGATGGCCGCCACGGTGACGATAGGGATGAGAGCGTTGCGTAGGGCGTGACGCACCAACACCCGGCGCTCGCTGATGCCCTTGGAACGTGCCGTCCTCATGTATTCGGAATTGAGAACTTCGAGTAACGATGCTCGCATGTAACGCGTGTAAACGGCGACGATCTGGATCACGACCACGGTGACGGGAAGGACCATGTGTTTGATCATGAGAAACAGGTCGAAACCCCTATTTCCAGGGGGATACACACCCGACGTCGGAAGGAGAGACGAGCCGAACCAGCGATTCCAGTACACAGCGAAGACCAGCTGGAGAATGAGCGCTGAGACGTACGGGGGTGTGGAGATTGCGACGAACGCACCGGTGTTGACCGTGGTATCGCGCAGGCCTCCGGGCTTCAGCGCGACGAAGACCCCGAGCGACAACCCGATCAGAATGCCGATTCCGGTAGCGGTCAGACCGAGCCGGAGGGTGTTCATCATCGCGTCGCGGAATTCGGGCCACACTTCACGGCTGCCCTTGATGGAGCGAGGCCAATCAAAGGTCACGAAACCTTGCAGCCACTGGAAATATCCCCGCAGGTAGCCCCCGAAACCTTCGTAAAGGCCATTGGTCTCGATGTATTGCTGGATCTTCTTGGCCGAGGCGCGTTGATTGACCCTCAAATAACTCGCAAGAGGGTTGGTTCCCACTCGCAGAGCGACGTAAACGAGAAAGGTCACGATCAGAACCATGGGTACGGCCCACAGCAAGCGACGCAGAACGAAACGAAGCATGATCGACCTCCCCCCTTTCCGATCGGTCGTCACAGAACAGTATTCCCGGGTGGCCCGGGACAAGTACTGGGGGCTGGCCCGCAGGCCAGCCCCCAGACACTCGATTGGTCAGCAGTTCTCGGTCAGAGAACTTCGACCGTGGGCTCTCCGGCCACCAAGTTGGTGATCTCGAAGGTGCCACCGTTGGTGGTGTCCCAAACGTTGGGCAGGACCGGGAACGCCGTGGTCCAGACCATCCAGGACGAGTTCGCGCACTCGGTGACGGGGTTCAGACACTCGGGCCACTGCTCGGCTCCGAGAATGATCTGGCCGTCACCATCCACATCTTCCCACTGCGAGAAGTTGTTGAACGCGCGGTAGTTGTTCAACTGTGCATCCACCGGACCGCCGAGGCGATCGGTGCGCCAGAAGCCGGCCTTCGGGAACTGGAACAGCGGCAACATGACGTAGTCGCCAGCCATGAGATCCATGACCTGCTTCACCAGTTCGGAGCGAGGACCCTCGTCGACGGTGATGTCGGCTTCCTTCAGAAGCGCAGTGGCTTCCTCGTTGCACCAACCTGTCGAGTTCTGTCCAGCGTTGTTGTTCGCGTCGCTCGGGATCTGATCACAGGCGAACGAGGCGGTCAGGTAGGCCGGGTCCGGCGGTGCGGTGCTGATGTACATGGCCATGTCGTAGTCGAGAGCTGGGAGACGCTGCTGGAAGTAGCAAGCGGCATCACAGTTGTCGGCGACCACGTTGAAACCAGCGGCCTGCATCAACGGAATGAGATACGCCTGGGTGTTCTCACGACGAGTGTTGCCCGTGTTGATGATCCAACGAATGGTCGGCGCTTCACCGCCGTCCTTGGCCCAGTAACCGCTTCCGTCCTTGGCCCAACCATTGGCCTCGAGAAGCGCCACTGCACCCTCGGGGTCGTACTGGCCGACGAAGGAATCGTTGCAGTAGGGGCCGGGAACGATCGGACCACACTCGAGGAGCTTGCCCTGACCGTCCGACAACGGGATGTAGATCTGCTCGAAGACGCCCTGACGATCAAGGGACTTCACGAAGGCCTCGCGGAAGATCGGGTCCGAGAACGGGCCACCACGGTTCGGATCGGACTGGAAGTAGAAGCCCTCGTAGTCGCCACCGAACTCCACCTTGTTGGTGATGTTGGCATCGGACAACGCGTCGGTGATTCCAGCGAAGAACTGCGGATAGATGAAGTCGACTTCACCGGCCAAGATGGCGGCGCTCTGTGTATCGAAATCGGCGAACGGCACCATGACGACGCGCTCGGTCGACGGCGCATCGCCCCAGTAGTTCGGGTTCGGTGTGAACACGAGCTGCTCAGGACTCCACGAATCCATGATCCATTCGCGTCCCGAGATCTGGATGCTGTCGGCGAAATCGGTCGAGATGTCGTTGCAGTCCTCGACGGCCGACGCCTGGATCAAACCACCGAAGAGGAGCTTGTACGGCGCGTAGACCTCATTGAACTCCACGACGACCTGCTGATCGCTCGCTCCGGCCTCGATCGAAATGATCTTGTCGTAACCGGTCGTGCTGATCGAACCTGGCGTGTTGAGAGTCGCGTTCACCGAACACTGGAAGTCGGCAACGGTGATCGGACAGCCGTCCTGCCACACTGCGTCAGGGTTGATGTCGATGGTGATGCGCATGGCGGCTTCGCCTTCGGCTCCGCCGGCGCCACCCTCGAGGGTGCCCGAACCGCACGCCGAAGTGTCGGTGTCGCCACCATCACTGGGTGCTTCGGTGGCCGGAGCCCCCGTATCGCTTGACGATGAGTCGCCGTCGTCGCCGCCACAGGCCGCGATCACGAGCGACGCACCGGCGAGAAGGGCGAGCACTCTGCTCGTCTTCTTCGTCATGGTTGACCTCCTGGTCGATGTATGGAGGGAATTCCTGGGCCATGAGGCCACGGGATGACCCGCCCGACGACCATCCTCCCCGAAGGTCGCGGCGCCGGAAGACTACCAGCGCGCCGATCCGTCGACGGCCATGCTCCCGACCACTCTGGTCGCCCGTCGACCGGCGTCAGCGGGAGTGCTGGGGATACTGAACGATTCGAGCGAATTCGTCGGGGTCGAGGCTGGCCCCGCCGACCAGGACTCCGTCCACATCGGACCCGTCCATGATCTCGGCGATGTTGCCGGCCTTCACCGATCCTCCGTACTGAAGGCGGGTCGATTGAGCGGTGTCGTCGTTCCAGGTCTCGGCGATGGTCCGGCGAATCGCCTGGCAGACGGTCTGAGCATCGTCTGCTGTGGCAGTCAGCCCGGTTCCGATGGCCCAGATCGGTTCATAGGCCACGACGATTCCCGCGACCTGATCGGCGGTACGTCCGGCCAGCGATCCTCGAACCTGCCCAGTCACGCGCTCGAGGGTCTGACCGGCCTCGCGTTCATCCTGCGTCTCGCCCACACACACGATGGGGGTCATGCCATGAACCAAGACGGCACCCACCTTGGCCGCGACGACGTCATCGGTCTCGCCGAACATCTGACGTCTTTCACTGTGACCGCAGATGACGTATCGAACTCCCAACTTGGCGAGAAAGGGCGCCGCCACTTCTCCCGTGAAGGCCCCGGAGTTCTCGTGATGGCAATTCTGAGCTCCGAGGACGAAACGCAATTCGTCAGCCTCGATCAGAGTCTGGACGCTTCTCAAATCGGTGAAAGGTGGGTGAAGTGACACGTCGACCTGCTCGAAGTCGTCCTTGGACACGAGATAACTCAACTTTTGAACGATCTGGATCGCCTCGTAATGATTGAGATTCATCTTCCAGTTGCCACTCACGAGAGGGCGGCGTTGCGACTTACCCGACATTGGGTGCCTTTCTGAGAGCGGCGAGCCCGGGAAGGTCGCCCAGTTCCAAAAGTTCGAGAGATGCCCCGCCACCTGTCGAGACATGGTCGATCCGGTCGTCCAGACCGAATTGCGCAAGAGCTGCCGCCGAGTCTCCCCCGCCCACCACCGTGAAGGCTTTGGTCTCGGCCATGGACTCGGCCACCGTCCGGGTTCCTTTGGCGAAACGTTCGTCTTCGAACATTCCCATCGGCCCGTTCCAAAAGACGGTCCGCGCGTCCATGATGATGTCGCTGAACGCCGCGGCCGAACCAGGTCCGATGTCGAATCCCTTGGCGCCCGGAGGAAGTCGTCGTCCAAACGTCGCGTACGCCCCGTCCGCATCGACGCCCGTGATGTCTTCGGGAAGGTGGATCGGCTTGCTGCTCTCCAGCAGACGTCGACACGTGTCGACTTGATCCGGCTCGAACAACGAATCGCCGATCGGATACCCCCGGGCGGCAAGGAAGGTGAAGCACATCGCCCCGCCGATCACCAATCCGTCGACCACTTCGAGCAGAGCCTCGACGACGCCCAACTTGTCGGAAATCTTCGATCCGCCCAGAACCGCAACGAACGGATGCTTGGGATGATTCCGAAGTTCCAGCAACACTTCGACCTCGCGAGCAAGGAGTCGACCCATGGCCGAGGGCAGAGTTCGCGGAGGACCCACGATCGACGCATGGGCACGATGAGCGGCGCCGAAGGCGTCATCGACGTACATGTCGATGCCGCTCACGAGGCGGGTCACGAAATCCCCGGAATCTCCCTCCTCGCCGGCGTCGAACCTGAGGTTCTCGAGCAGCTCGACTCCTGGGGCCAGTTCACGAAGACGTGCGGCGACCGGCTCCATGGAGTACCGGGTATCGGGTGCACCTTTCGGACGCCCGAGATGACTGGCGCATACCACCTCTGCTCCCCTCTCGGTGAGCCATTGAATGGTGGGCAAGGCGGCCCGAATACGAAAATCGTCGGTGATCCGACGGGAACCGTCGGCCAACGTCTCGAGAGGAACGTTGAAATCGGTTCGAACGAGCACTCGACGACCGTCGACATCGCCGAGGTCCTCGAGGGTCGGGAGGCCGTCGATCATCGATCAGGAACGCTTGATTCGAGCACCGGCATGGAGGGTGAGATCGACCAGTCGGTTGCTGTAACCCCACTCGTTGTCGTACCAGGCCAGAACCTTGGCCATTTTGCCCATCGATGCAGTGAGTCCGGCATCGAAGATGCTGCTGTGCGGATCGGTGACGATGTCGCTCGAGACGATGGGATCCTCGGTGTAGCGAAGTACGCCCTTCAGCGGTACCGACTCGGCGGCCTTCTTGAAAGCTGCGTTGATCTCGTCGACCGACGCAGACTTGTTCAGATTGACCGTGAAGTCGACGATCGAACCAGTAGGCACCGGAACCCTGAGGGAGGTCCCGTCCAGCTTCCCCTTCATGCTTTCGAGCACCAAGCTGGTGGCTCGTGCGGCACCCGTGCTCGTCGGAACGATGTTGATCGCCGCACCACGGGCACGGCGCAGGTCCTTGTGCGGACCGTCGACCAACATCTGGTCCCCGGTATAGGCGTGGACGGTCTGCATCAAACCTTCGCTCACTCCGAACGCATCGTCGAGAACCTTCACCAAGGGAACGAAGCAATTCGTCGTACAGCTGGCATTCGACACCACTTGATGGCGTGCATGGTCGAAGTCGTCGTGGTTGACGCCGAACACGAAGGTGGCGTCGGCATTGTCGCACGGTGCCGAGACGATCACGAGAGGAGCACCACCTTCGAGATGGGCGGCCGCCGAATCACGCTTCGTGAAAATTCCCGTGCTCTCGATCACGAGATCGACTCCGAGATCGCCCCACGGAAGACTCTTGGGATCGCGTTCGCTCAGGACTTTGATCGTTCGTCCGTCGATCGAGACGCCGTCTCCGCTCGCCTTGATCTCGTTCGGAAGGACGCCGAGTACCGAGTCGTACTTGAGAAGATGAGCCATCGTCTCGAGAGACCCGAGGTCGTTGACGGCCACGATTTCCACGTCGGCCCCACGACTTTGCACGGCCCGGAAGAAATTTCGGCCGATGCGACCGAATCCGTTGATTCCTACTCTGACGACCATTGCTGCACCTTTCCGTCGGGCCGGCCGACTCTTCGTCGGAGAACCTAGTTCCAGTGATCGATCGCCGTTCGTATCCCGGGACGTTCAGCGACCGACGTCACGATGTCCGGTCCGGACCGGCTGCCCGCTCTGGCGCAGTCGATTGGCCACTTCTTCGGCCACCGCCACCGACCGATGACGACCACCCGTACAGCCGATGGCGACCGTGAGGTAACTCTTTCCTTCGTGCACGTATTCGGGCAGAACACCGCTGATCAGCATCATGAAGTCGTCGACGAACCGAGTGGCGGACCCTTGCTCGAGGACGAACCGACGGACGGGCTCGTCCAGTCCGGTCATGGGTCGCAAGGACTCGTCCCAATGGGGATTGGGGAGGAAGCGCACGTCCATCACGATGTCGGCGTCGAGGGGGATCCCGAACTTGAAGCCGAATGATTCGACGGTGACTTCCAGGCGTTCGGCCCCACTCGACTCGAACACGCCGAGCAATCGCGACTTCAGCTGGTGAACGTTCAGATCGGTGGTGTCGATAGCGAGATCGCAATCGGCTTTGATCGACTCCAGCAACGTCCGCTCTCTCTGTATGGCCTCGAGCAGCCCGCCTGCTTCGTCGGCGAGCGGATGGCGACGACGAGTTGCCTCGTAACGGTTGACCAACTCCTGATCAGATGCGTCGAGATACACCACTCTGACCCGATGGCCCGCCGATCGAAGACCAGACACTTTGGGCATCAGCTCGACATGTTGACGACCGGCCACCAGCGCAAGCTTCTCGATCGACGAGGACGGTTGGCTGGCCAGTTCGACGATCGTGTCGACAAGAGTGGTGGGAAGATTGTCGACGACGTACCACCCGAGGTCCTCCAGAACCGCCGCAGTTGCGCTGCGACCGGCTCCGGACATTCCGGTGATCACCAAGATGTCGGCCACTGAGATCGACGTTAGCAAGATCGGCTCGTCGAGCTTCCTCGATCAGCGTTTCTCGGCCTGGATATGAAGAAGCCGAGGAATGGTCGCCGCTGCCTCGTACTCGAACGCGCGGGCGAGGAAGCCTCGAGGAGGTGCCGGCTCGTCCAATCCGGTGATGACGAAACCACTGTGGACCAAGGCACCCACGTAGCGCGACAGCGGTCGATGGATGAAGGGAATGAAAACGTCCTTTTCGACCTCTTCGATGCTCTCTTCCTCGATGAGATATGGCCCGATTCTCCAGTACTGCTCGGGAGGGTCGAGCACCTGATCGTCGATCCAACCACTCCCCGGCGTCTGAAGGAGAGGATGGTTCAGGAAGAACGAAAAGCGCCCTCCCGGACGAAGCACACGCGCGACCTCGTCGATGGCCGAGTCGACTTCTCTGATGTGCTCGAAGACCAGGCACGCCACCACCGCGTCGAAGGATCCGTTTCCGAACGGCAGGCGATCGGCACCGGCCCGAGCCACCGACATCGACGCACCCTGCTCTCGGTCGCTTCGCTCTTTCGCGACCCTGATCTGATTCCATGTCGGGTCGATTCCGACGACATGACAACCATGAGCCCGAGCCAAGGCGCGACCGATCTGACCGTCGCCGCAACCGACGTCGAGGATCTTTCGGAAGCCAGCCAGATCCGACACGGCCATCGGGACGATTTGTTCTTCGTATTCCGGATCGGCGCCCTCGGTGAACCCTTCGATCCACCAGTCGGCATTGTCCTCCCACAGTTGATCTCCCACGCCTTCACCCTAGAGATCGATCGATCGAAGTTCACTCGTCCATTCACTAAGGTCCGACGATGACCTTGTTCTCACTCTGGCCGTCACCCGAGCGCCCGTGGACCGAGTTGCAGGCGCTGGCCGAATTCGTCGACGACGGAACGTGGCACTGCCTCTGGTACGCCGACCACTTCATGCCCAACACCGACGACGGTTCGGTGGCCGACGGCGATGTCCATGAAATCTGGGCGGTCCTCTCTGCGATCGCCGCGGTCACCAAACACATTCGTGTCGGTTCCCTCGTTTCTCCGACAACAGTTCGTCATCCGGCTCTACTCGCCAATACCGCCGCCACCGTCGACTGCATCAGCGCCGGTCGACTCACGCTCGGACTCGGTGCCGGCTGGCAGGTCAACGAGCACACGGCCTACGGAATTCCCCTACTCGACAATCGACCGCGTGTTGATCGATTCGAAGAAGCGCTCTTCATCATTCGCAACCTCCTCACCGAGGATCGAACGACATTCCATGGAGAGCACTTCGAAATTGTCGACGCTCCATGCCAGCCGCGGCCCGTCCAAAGGCCCCTTCCCATCATGGTCGGAACCGGCGGACCGCGCATGTCACGTATCACCGCGACCAAGGCCGATGAGTGGAACACATGGGGCAACCCATCAGTTGCGGCAGCCAAGGCGACAGTGATCGACGAGGCATGCGAGAAATACGATCGCGACCCTCGGTCGCTTCATCGTTCGGTCCAAGCCCTCTTCTTCCCCACCGACGATCCGTCGGCTGCCGAAGCCATCGTGGCCAAGGCACCGTCCGATCGAACGATTGCTGGCTCAGTACAGGAAATCGTCGACGCCATCGGCCTCTACGTCGACGCAGGATTCGACGAAGTGATCGTTCCTGATTTCACTTTGGGCAGTAGCGCAAGCGCTCGCCGCGACACTTACGAGATGTTCAAGAACGAGGTTCTTCCGCACTTTCGTCGGCCGAGCCATTGAATCTCTGGTGAATTGCTCGAGCGATTTGATCGGGTAGCCATGTCACGGCCAAAAGATCGTCGAGAGACGCAGCCTTGATGGCCTTCACTCCACCCATGGCTTTGATCAGCTTCTTTTGACGGGCCTCACCCAACCCTGGAATCCCGGCCAAGGATCCGGTCGTCATACGCTTGCTTCGCAGTTCACGATGGAAGGTATTCGCGAAACGATGGGCTTCGTCGCGGATCCTCTGCAACATGAAAAGGCCCTCGCTGCCTCGTGCGAAAACGACTGGAGTATCGCTCCCCGGGACGAAGACTTCTTCGAACTTCTTCGCCAATGCCGCGACGGGTATCTCAGCGTCGAGCCCGAGTTCGTTCACGACGTCGCGCGCAACGGCCAGCTGACCGCGACCTCCGTCGACGATCAGTAATTGAGGTGGGTAGGCGAAACGTCGTGGTCGAGCCTTTTCCTCGTCGAGCATCTCGTCGCGCTCACGAACGTATGCCGACAGGCGCCGGGTCAAGACTTCCCGCATAGCCGCGTAGTCGTCGTTGCCATGAACCGTCTTGATCTTGAAGCGTCGGTATTCCCGCTTGGCCGGCAGGCCATCTTCCATGACGACCATCGAGCCCACGTAGTCGGTGCCGTGCAGATGCGCCATGTCGTAGCACTCGATACGAAGAGGGGCTTCGGGAAGCCCGAGCGCGTCTTGAATCTCGGTCAAAGCACGACTTCGACTGTTGTGGTCGGCCGCTCTTTTCATGCGATGGCGAGTGAACTCTTCCTTGGCATTCTGACGCGCCGTTTCCAGCAACGCCTTCTTGTCACCCCTTTTGGGAACTCGGACGCTCACTTTTGTTCCCCGACGACCTGACAGCCACTCCTCGACCACCTCGACGCGATCGGGTTCGACGTCGACCAGGATCGAGGGGGGTGTACCGAGAACTGGATCCTCTCCGTAGAGAAGTTCCACGATGCGATGTTGAAGCCCCGACGAGGTCAGATCCTCCACCTTGTCGACGATCAACCCCTTGCGCCCGACGACTCGTCCCCTCCGCACATAGAAGACCTGAACCGCTGCTTCGAGGTCGTCATCGACCACCGCAATGGCGTCGAAATCCTCGTCGCGCTCGGCGACCATTTGCTGCTTTTCGACCGCTCGCTCCACAGATTGAAGGCGATCCCTCAATCGGGCTGCCCTTTCGAACTCGAGATCTTGCGAGGCCTTCTCCATCTCGAGACGGAGTTCCTTCTGAACATTCTCAGTGTCACCGTCGAGGAACTTGCAGAGATCTCGAACCAAACGCGAATAGGCCTCGCTCTCGATAGCGCCGACACATGGACCGCTGCATTTCTCGATGTGATACAGCAGACACGGCCTCCCGAGTCGGCGATGTTGCTCGAACTTGCCATCGCTACACGTGCGAATTGGGAAGGTACGCAGCAGAAGATCGAGCGTGTCGCGTATCGCATAGGCGTGGGCGAACGGTCCGAAGTAGCGGGCACCCCGACGTCTCGTCCCGCGCATCACGAACGCTCGGGGCCACTCTTCATCGATCGTCACAGTGAGAAACGGATAACTCTTGTCGTCTCGGAGACGAATGTTGAATCGAGGACGATGCTCCTTGATGAGCGTGTACTCGAGCATCAGTGCCTCGAGTTCGTTGCGAACCGTGATCCACTCGACCGAATCTGCCTCGGAGACCATCTGTGCAGTTCGGGGATGGAGACCCAGAGGGTCCTGGAAGTAGCTCGACAAGCGCGAGCGGAGATTGGCCGCTTTTCCGACGTAGATCACCCGTCCCCGGGAGTCCTTGAACTGATACGAGCCCGGTGAGTCGGGTATCCCTTCCGGACGCTCTCGCATGAACAAAGCCTAGAAGTGCGGGGTCATGTCGTGGTCGACAGCAGATCGGCCAGGAAGCGGCCGGTATGACTCCCCTTCGTTCGAGCCACCACTTCTGGCGCGCCTTCGGCCACTACCGTGCCACCGCCGTGTCCGCCTTCCGGACCGAGATCGACGATCCAATCGGCCGTCTTGATCACGTCGAGATTGTGCTCGATCACGAGAACGGTGTTTCCTTGATCGACCAACCGCGACAGAACCGTCAGCAAGCGGCGGACATCTTCGAAATGCAGCCCCGTCGTCGGCTCGTCCAGGAGGTAGATGGTGTGCCCCGTGCTGCGCTTGGCGAGCTCGGTGGCCAACTTCACTCGTTGAGCCTCTCCTCCGGACAAAGTCGGGGCCGATTGCCCCAGCCGCACGTATCCGAGACCGACGTCGACAAGCGTCTGCATGTGCCGAGCGATGGCCGGTTGGTTGGCGAAGAAACCCAGAGCCTCTTCGATCGGCATGTCGAGGACATCGGAGATGTTCTTTCCTTTGAAAGCGATCTCGAGAGTGTCGCGGTTGTAGCGCGCTCCTTTGCACACTTCACAAGGGACGTAGACGTCAGGGAGAAAATGCATCTCGATACGAATGGTTCCGTCGCCCGAACAGGCATCACAGCGTCCGCCCTGCACGTTGAACGAAAAGCGACCAGGCTGATAACCGCGCACCTTGGCCTCGGCGGTCGATGCGAACAGCTTCCTGATGCCGTCGAAGACACCGGTGTAAGTGGCCGGGTTGGATCGGGGCGTCCGTCCGATCGGCGACTGGTCCATGTCGATCACTTTGTCGAGAAACTGGACGCCATTGATTCGCTTGTGTTTTCCGGGAGCTTCTTTCGACTTGTAGATCTTCTGCATGAGGACGGGGAGAAGGATGTCCCGGACCAAGGTGCTCTTTCCGCTCCCGGAGACTCCCGTGACCGCTACGAAGCAACCAAGCGGGATACGAACGTCAAGATTTTTCAGGTTGTGTTCACGCGCCTCGACGATCTCGAGCCATTGCTCACCGGGCTGACGCCGAACCTCCGGCACCGGAATCTGCCTCTTCCCTGACAGGTACTGACCGGTCACGGACTCCTTGCACTTCAGAATTCCCTTGACCGGCCCGCTGTAGACGACCTCACCGCCGTGTTCACCGGCGCCCGGACCGATGTCGACGATCCAGTCGCTTTCGCGAATCGTTTCTTCATCATGTTCGACGACCAGAACCGTGTTACCGAGGTCTCGTAGTCGGAGCAGAGTGTCGATGAGGCGACGGTTGTCGCGCTGGTGGAGCCCGATCGACGGCTCGTCGAGCACGTACAACGTGCCGACCAGACCCGATCCGATCTGGCTCGCCAGTCGAATGCGTTGGGCTTCACCGCCGGCCAACGTGCCAGCCGACCTGGACAGCGTCAGGTAATCGAGACCGACATCGAGTAGAAATCCGAGACGTGCGTCGATTTCCTTGACGACACGCTCGGCGATCATGCGATCTCGTTCCGACAACTCGAGCCCTCTGAGAAAGGCCGCCGACTCGGAAATGGGCAAATCGCAAACTTCCGAGATGTTTCGATCGTTCACCGTGACGGCGAGCGTGGACGGCTTCAATCGTGCTCCTCCACAGGCCGAGCACGGCACCTGTCGCATGTACCCCTCGTATTGCTCTCTTGACCAGTCACTCTCGGCCGACTCGTGCCGACGCTTGATCCAAGGAATGACGCCTTCGAAAGTGGTGTTGAATTGGCGAATTCGTCCGTAGCGATTCTTGAATCGCACGGTCATAGTCCCCGGAAGACCGTTGAGAACGATCTTTTTCGACTTCGCCGAGAGCTTCGCCCAGGGGCGATCGAGATCGATGTCGTGATCTTCGGCGACCGATTCGAGAATCCTCTGGAAGAAACCGGTGTGGGCGCTTCGCCACGGCGCGATGGCTCCTTCGCTGAGGGCGAGGTCGGGGTCGGGAATCACGAGTTCCGGGTCGACTTCGAAGGTTGTGCCCAAGCCGTCGCACGTCTCACAGGCTCCGTACGGAGAGTTGAAGGAGAAACTTCGGGGAGCCGGTTCTTCGTATGACGATCCACACTTCGGGCACGCGAGATGTTGGCTGAACGTCAGAAGTTCTGGCTCCTCATCAGACACGATCTCGACTTCGGCGACTCCATCGGCGAGGCGAAGGGCCGTCTCCAGACTGTCGGTGAGTCGTCGCTCGATCCCTTTCTTGTTGACCAGTCGATCGACCACGATTTCGATCGTGTGTTGCTCGTAACGGGCCAACTTGGTGGATCGATTGAGGAACTCGGTGATGTCGACGGTTTCTCCATCGATACGAGCCCGTACGAAGCCCTGGCCGGCCACGTCGTTCAGAAGAGTCTCGTACTCGCCCTTGCGTCCGCGAACGACAGGAGCTAGCACCTGAAAACGGGTTCCCGCATCGAGAGCCAGAATTCGATCGACGATCTGTTGCGGTGTCTGTCGAGCCAAACGGCTCCCATCCTCAGGACAGTGCTGCACGCCGATGCGGGCGTACAGAAGGCGCAGATAGTCGTAGACCTCGGTGATCGTTCCGACTGTCGATCGAGGGTTTCGGCTGGCCGACTTCTGATCGATCGAAATCGCCGGGGACAGCCCTTCGATCACGTCGACGTCCGGTTTGTCCATCTGACCGAGGAATTGACGCGCGTAGGCACTGAGAGATTCGACGTAGCGCCGTTGGCCTTCGGCATAGATCGTGTCGAAAGCCAGGGACGACTTTCCACTGCCCGACAATCCGGTGAAGACCACGATTTTGTCGCGCGGGATGTCGACGCTCAGGTTCTTCAGATTGTGCTCGCGGGCTCCGCGAACGATCAGCTGGTCGGACACTTGGCCGACATTACCGACGCCGACCCGAGCAGCCCCTAACCCGCATCCTTCATTTCCCGTCGTAGCTCGTTGATTTCGTCACGTAGACGAGCTGCGTATTCGAAGCGGAGGTCGGCCGCGGCTTCGTGCATCTCCTCCTCCAAGGTCTGCACCAATCTGGCCATCTCTTGCTGAGGGAGTGTCCGCAATTCTCGTTGCACCCGATCTCTCTCCCGCTGGCGGCGCCGGTCCTTGCCCGGTACGGGCGCCGAATCGCCATCGGGACGAAGCATCGACAAGATGTCCCCGACCGCCTTGCGAATCGTCTGCGGATCGATCCCATGCTCGGCGTTGTAGGCCACTTGTAGGCCCCGCCGTCGATTGGTCTCGCCGATGGCCCGCTCCATGGACGGAGTGACCTGATCGGCGTACATGATCACCTGGCCATCCACGTTTCTGGCCGCGCGACCGATCATCTGGATGAGAGAGGTCTCGCTCCGCAGAAAACCTTCTTTGTCGGCATCGAGAATCGCCACCAGGCTGACTTCGGGCAGGTCGAGTCCTTCACGAAGAAGATTGATTCCGACCAGAACGTCGAATTCGCCGAGTCGAAGGGCCCGAAGAATCTCGATTCTCTGGATCGTGTCGACATTGCTGTGCAAGTAGCGGACCCGAAGACCATGTTCCAGTAGGTAATCGGTCAGATCCTCGGCCATCTTTTTCGTGAGCGTCGTGACGAGAACACGGTCGCCTCGTGCGATTCGATCCTCGATCTGAGCGATCAGATCATCGATTTGGCCCTTGGTCGGCTTCACGATCACTTCGGGATCGACCAGCCCCGTGGGTCGGACGATCTGCTCGACGATCTTTTCCGACGTCTCGAGTTCGTATGGTCCAGGTGTCGCCGACAAGAAGACGACCTGATTGAGACGTTCCATGACCTCGTCGAATTGAAGTGGACGATTGTCGCGAGCACTCGGAAGCCTGAATCCGTGCTCGACCAAGACGTCCTTTCGGCTTCGATCGCCGGCGAACTGGCCGTGCAGTTGCGGCACGGCCACGTGACTCTCGTCGATCACGAGCAGAAAGTCCTTCGGAAAATAGTCGAGAAGAGTGAAAGGAGGCTCTCCAGTCCGGCGTCCGTCGATGTGCATGGAGTAGTTCTCGATTCCGTTGCAGTAACCCACTTCCTGCATCATCTCGAGATCGTGCTGGGTTCTCATCCGAAGACGTTGAGCCTCCAGAAGTTTGCCCTCCTTCTCGAATTGACTCAGACGCTCTTGCAATTCGGCTTCGATGCCGACCATGGCGCGGCGCATCCGTTCGTCTCCAGCGACGTAATGAGTAGCCGGAAAGACCAGAACCTCGCTCAGTTCGCGCAACGTCTCCCCGGTCAACGGGTCGATCATCGTGAGCCGATCGACCGTGTCCCCGAACATCTCCACTCGGAGGACCGCTTCCTCGTATGCCGGGTGGATCTCGATCGTGTCTCCTCGCACTCGGAAGTTTCCTCGACCGAGCGCCATGTCGTTCCGGTCGTATTGGAGATCGACCAGACGCCGAAGGATGCTCCGCATGTCGTAGTCGACTCCACAGTGCAGTTCGAGCAGTTGGCCCCGATATTCGTCGGGATCTCCCATTCCATAGATGCAGGACACGGACGCGACCACGATCGTGTCACGTCGGGTGAGCAGCGCTGCCGTCGCCGAGTGTCGGAGTCGATCGATCTCGTCGTTGATGGACGAGTCTTTCTCGATGTAAGTATCGCTCGACGCGATGTATGCCTCAGGCTGGTAGTAGTCGTAGTAACTCACGAAGTACTCGACCCGGTTGTCCGGGAAGAACTCCTTCATCTCCTGAGCCAACTGGGCGGCCAAACTCTTGTTGGGAGCCAGGATCAACGTGGGACGCTGGACCCTTTCGATCGTCCAGGCAATCGTCGCGCTCTTACCCGATCCGGTGATTCCGAGAAGGGTCTGAAATCGAAGGCCGTCCTGCACGCCCGTGGCCAAGGCTTCGATGGCAGCGGGCTGATCGCCAGCCGGTTCGAAATCGGAGACGACTCGAAGGGCGCGTTCCGAGGTCATGTTTTCGGTGGTCGCTGTGTCGGAAGGATCGGTTCGTAATCTGCCGGTAGCTGCGGAAGTTCGTTGAGCCATGTCCACAATCGGTCGATCTGCTCGGCGAGATCCGCGGGCGCACCACTGTTGTCGATCACGAAGTCGGCCCCAGCGAGGCGCTCGTCACGGGTCGCCTGCCGGGCGATCCGAGCACGCGCGTCGTCTTCGGTGAAGCCACGAAACGACACGAGTCGCTCGACTTGGGTCTCGACTGGCACGTCGACCACGATTCGACCTTGAAGACCCTCGCGAGGATTCTCGGTGAGGAGTGGGATGTCGAGAATCACGACGTTCTTGGTGGCGCGTTGCTCGAGAATGCGATCGTTCATCAGCCGACCCACAGCCGGGTGCACGATCGCATTCAGGCGCTTGAGGGCTTCTGGATCGCCGAACACGACATTCGCCACCGCCGCTCGATCGAGAGTTCCGTCGGCTGCGATGACGTGATCTCCGAACGCCTCGGCCAATTCGACCAATACCGGCGAGCCGGGAAGCTGCACTTCCCGCGTGATCGCATCGGCGTCGACGACGATGGCTCCGCGTTGACGCAGAAGGTCCGAGACGGTGGATTTCCCGGAACCGATGCCACCTGTGAGTCCGACCAGGATCATGACGTCACGTTAGGTGCTGACGACGACAGGCGCCGAGGGCGAACGGAACTCTCTTCGACTTCTCGGTACTCTCCCCACATGAGCGAGCCCACGTCACACCCAGCTCGCATCGTGATCGCCGACGACCACGGCCTCTTCCGCCAGCTGCTCGCTGGCCACCTTCGCGACATGGGCCATACCGTCGTCGGAGAAGCAGCCGACGGTGCGCATGCAGTTCGACTCACCCGACAGCACGAACCCGATCTGGTCCTGATGGACGTGGCCATGCCCCATGTCGACGGGATCACGGCCCTCAAGGACATCCTCTCCGTCGATCGACGTCGACGAGTCGTCATGCTCTCGATGCACGTCGACGCAGCCACGGTGAGGCATGCCCTGGCCGCGGGCGCGCGCGGCTACCTGAGCAAGGACTGCGACCTGCACGACCTCGACCCCACGATCCGATCGGCGCTGGACGGGGACGTCGTGATGACGCCCGACGTTCGCGACGTGCTCACCGCCTCGCCTGAGCCCACTTCAGGCGACTCGTTGCTCACCGAACGCGAGCAGGAGGTGCTCCACCTGGTCGCCGAAGGTGCCACCACGAGCGAGATTGCCGACCGACTCTTCATCAGTCAAAAGACGGTGAAGAACCATCTGGCGTCGGTGTACGACAAACTCGACGTAGATGACAGAACTCAAGCCGTGGTCAGAGCCGCACGGCTCGGACTGGTGCGTATCGAACGGAAGTGATCAGGCTTCGGTGGTCTCGGCAGCCGGCGCGTCGGTGCCGTCTCCGTAGTACTCGGCCCACGTCGACTCACGGGACGCATCGTCGGCGCCGGTGGTCCAGTTGCCGTGTTCGTCGACTTCGAAGTGCGTCCGGTACTCCTCGGCAAGTTCGCCACCTTCGGCGGCCTGCTTGATACTCAGGCTGATACGACGACGCGGCACGTCGAGATCGATGATCTTCACCCAGAGCTCCTCGCCGGGAGTGACGACCTGCTCGGGAGCATCGACGTGCTGAGTGCTCATTTCCGAGATGTGCACCAGACCTTCGATGCCCTCACCGACCTGCACGAATCCGCCGAAAGGAACCAACTTGGTGACTCGACCGTAGACGAGCTGACCGACTTCATGGGACGACGCGAAGACTTCCCACGGGTCCTTCTGCGTCTGCTTGCGCGACAGGCTGATGCGCTCGCGGTCGTAGTCGATGTCGAGGACTTTGACGGTGACCTGATCGCCGACCTTGACCTCGTCGTTGGGATGGTCGACGTGATTCCACGAAAGCTCCGACACGTGGATGAGTCCGTCCATGCCACCGAGATCGACGAAAGCACCGAAGGCGACGACACTCGACACGACACCGTCACGAACGTCGCCCACTTTCAGATTCGACAAGAAGCCGTCGCGGGCTTCCTTCTGAGTCTCCTCAAGGAAGGCTCGACGGGACAGGACCACATTGTTGCGATTCTTGTCGAGTTCGATGATCTTGGCCTGGAGAACCTTGCCCACGTAGGGCTGCAGATCCCGCACTCGGCGCAATTCGACGAGCGAGGCGGGAAGGAACCCGCGCAGACCGATGTCGACGATGAGGCCGCCCTTGACAACTTCGATGACGAGGCCTTCGACCATCTCGTCGGCCTCCTTCTTCTTCTCGATGTCGCCCCAGGCACGCTCGTACTGAGCGCGCTTCTTCGACAAGATGAGGCGGCCTTCCTTGTCCTCCTTCTGGAGAACCAGCGCTTCGACACTCTCGCCGAGCTTCACGATTTCGTTCGGATCGACGTCGTTGCGAATGCTCAGTTCACGCGACGGGATGACTCCTTCGCTCTTGTAGCCGATGTCGAGAAGAACTTCGTCACGGTCGATCTTCACGACCGTGCCATGCACGACCTGACCGTCCTCCACTTCGACGAGAGTCCCCTCGATCGCCTCCGAGAAGGGCTTGTCGAGATCGTTTTCGGTGACTTTGCGCGGCTGGTAGTTGCCGTCGGCGTCGTAGTTGCCCATGGGGCTGGTGGAGGTCAAGAGGTCGGACAAGAGAATGCACTTTCGAATGGACGTAGAACGTTGGACGGATGGACATGCCCTGGACAGGGCCTGGTCAGGTTACCCCTGGACGAAGCCTCTGCCTACGACGGATCCACGGGTCCGAGACGGGTCGCCACCACCAAGAACTCGCTGGACTCGGTCGTCGGCCGATGCCGTCGGTACGAACCGGGGTCGACCGACCAGACCTCGTCGACTCTCCATCCCGTCCTCTCGGCGAGGAGTCGAAGTTCGCGGGGCGTGAAGCATCCCGTCCAGAGATCGACGCTCTTGTCCTCGCCGGCCTCGGATTTCACCACCGTACGCTCGTGTGACACGCCCAATTCGGCATCGAAGGATGCCTCGTCGTGGTAGCGGACCGAAAAGTAGGCGTTGAACGCCGACAAGGCGAGTCGACCCCCCGGGCGGACTCTGCTGGCGATGCCGGCCAGGATTCGCCGATCGTCGGACGACTCGCGCATGAGACCGAAAGCACCTTGGCACAAGCAGATCGCGGCATCGAAGTCATCGGGAACCGTCGCCGACTCACCGAGCATTCGGGCGTCGTGACGTTCGAACACGGCCCTGTCGAGACCCTCGCCGGCTGCCGACGTTCGGGCCAGTGCAACGAAGGTCTCGCTGATGTCGATTCCGTGGACCCCGATTCCACGTCGCGCCAACTCCAGAGAGTGTCGGCCCGGACCGCACCCGACATCGAGCACTGTCGAGCCCTCACCGAGCTCGAGCACCTCGGTGAGGAAATCGACTTCCTGACGGGTTCCTTTGGTGAACGAGTAGCGAAGATACGCCGAACCGAGATGTTCGGCGATGGGTTCGAACCAGTGATCGTGCTCCGGCGTTCGGCTCACGACTTCGCAGCACCCCACGACTCGCCCCACGAGAAATTGACGTCGAGGGGCACGTTCAGTTCGGCAGCGTGCGTCATGATGTCGATGACCGTCTCTCCGACCACGTCGCGCTCGGAATCGGCCACCTCGACGACGACTTCGTCGTGGACCTGGAGCACCAGGCGACTCGCTCCCTTCGATTCCTGAAGCGCTCGGTCGACGCGCACCAGTGCCACCTTGAAGATGTCGGCGGCCAAACCTTGGATGCCGGCGTTCATGGCCTGTCGTTCACCGGCCTGGCGAATACGGAAATTGGCGTTCTGTAGTTCGGGGATCGGCCGCCGCCGTCCGAAGAGGGTCTCGGTGTAGCCACGCTCACGCGCCTGTTCGACCGTGCTTTCCATGTAGGCGTGAACGTTCGGAAAGGCTGCGAAGTAAGCGTCGAGAATCGATTGGGCCTCGCTGACCGGAACCGACAGCCTCTGAGCCAGACCGAATGCCTCCATGCCGTATGCCAGCCCGTAGGACACCATCTTCGCGTAGGAGCGTTGATCGGAGGTCACGTCTGCCTCGTCGACGCCGAACACCTGCGAGGCCGTCGCTCGGTGGACGTCCCGCCCGCTCGTGAAGGCTTCGATGAGACCCGGATCTTCGGCGAGATGAGCAATGCATCGAAGTTCGATCTGGTTGTAATCGGCGACCAGGAAAACGAACCCGGGCGCCGGGACGAAAGCGTCTCGGAATTCACGACCGCGTTCAGTACGCACCGGGATGTTGTGCAGGTTGGGATGTTCGCTCGACAGCCGTCCCGTTCTGGCGACGGTCTGCTGGAAGGTCGCGTGGATGCGCCCGTCGGCTGCTATCTCGGCCTGAAGCCCTTCGCCGTAAGTACCGCGCAATTTTTCGAGCTCCCGATACTCGAGAAGAGCATCGATGAACTCCGGCCAGTCGTCGCGCAATTTCTCGAGCGTCGCCGCATCGGTCGAATATCCGGTCTTGGTCTTCTTCGGCGGCTTCAAGCCCTTGTCCTCGAAAAGGATTCGGGCCAACTGCGCGGGGGAATTGGGGTTGAAGGATCCTCCGGCAAGTTTTTGCAGGCTGGAGGCCAGAGCCTCGGTCTCCGCTGTCAGTCGATCCGAGATCCCCTTCAGACGCTCGGCGTCGACGCCAATTCCCACCGCCTCCATGCGGGCGAGTACACCGACGAGGGGGATTTCGATCTCGTCGAAAAGTGCACTCATGCCGAGGTTCGACAAGGCTGATGACAACGACTCGACGACGAGGACGATCGAAGCAGCCTCGTGACACGCAACCGTTGCCTCGTCGACGCCACCCAAATCGAGTTGACCATCGGGCGCCGCCACGTCGGGAACCGACAGATCAGAATGTTCGCTCACCAGAGCCGACACCGACGGCGATCGACTCGGGTCGAGCAAATACGCCGCGATCGCCGTATCGAAGACCAGATTCGGAGGCTCGATACCGAGCTCGAGGAGCGATCTCCACAACGGTTTCACGTCGTGACCTCGTGCCGACAGCGAAGCCAGGGATGTCTTCACTCCCGTATCGACCAACTGGCTCGTCGGAACCCACAGGACCTGTCCGTCTCCTAGGGACATCGCGACGCCGAGCAGAGGAGAACGGCCCGGTTCCCCGTCCCAGGAGCCGGCAACATCGATCGACGGGGATGACGCAAGTGTCCGGGCGACCTCGTCGGCCGACTCCCGTCGCACGATGTCGACGGAGATCTCCTCCCTGGTCGATGTCACCGACTCTGCCGTCACACCGAGTGACGTCAAGGCGTCGGACAGGCGTTCTCCGAGCGCTCGGAACTCGAGAAATTCGAGAAGGCGTCGCAGCTCCTCGGCCTGGGGTTCGATTCCTGAACCGTGGGGATCGAACTCGACGGGAGCGTCGTGCCGGAGCGTCATCAGACTCTCGTTCTTGCGCGCCAAACCCTCGTACTCGGCCAGTGCTGCACGCAATTTCGGCGTCTGCTCCTCCACGTGGGCGAAAATTCCGTCGAGACCTCCGTAGGTCGAGATCAGCTTGGCCGCCGTTTTCTCACCCACACCGGGAACGCCCGGCAGGTTGTCACTCGGATCACCGCGCAGCGCTGCATACGCCGGATACTGGGCCGGTGTGACACCGGTACGTTCATGGATTCCGGCTTCGTCGTACAGGACGTAGTCGGTCACGCCGCGACGGTTGTACAGCACCCTCACGTGTGGATCACGAACCAACTGGTAGCTGTCGCGGTCGCCGGTCACCACGATGACGTCGTAACCGGCGTCCACGGAGCGGTCGACGGCGGTGGCGATCAGATCGTCCGCTTCGAATCCCGAGAGTTCGAGGACCGTCACACCGAGAGCGGCCAGAAGTTCGCGCACGATGCCGAGTTGCTGGCGCAAGATCTCAGGAGCCGACTCGCGCTGAGCCTTGTACGTGGGCTCCGCTTCGTGACGAAACGTCGGTTCGGAACGATCGAAGGCGACCACCAGACCTGCGGGTCGATGCTCTTTCAGCATCGTGACGAGCATGGACGTGAAACCGTAGACAGCGTTGGTCACCTGACCACTGGCCGTCACCATGTCGGCGGGAAGGCCGAAAAAGGCTCGGTACGTGAGAGAGTTGCCGTCGAGAACGAGGACGGTCGGGCGAGATCCGCTCACGGAGTCAGTTCGCCAGCGAGAATCCGATCGGCCACGTCTTTCATTCGCGTGCGTTCCTTCATGGCCGTGCGCTGAATGAACGAGAAGGCATCCTGCTCCTTCATGCCGAACTCGTCGATCAATCGGCCTTTGGCCCGGTCGATCGATTTGCGTACCTCGAGCTGCTCTCCGAGAGCGTCCACACTCCCGCTCAGAGTCTGCAACTCTCGGAATCGGCCGATCGCCACTTCGATCGCCGGAACGAGATCACTCTTTTGGTACGGCTTGACCAGATACGCGAGGGCCCCGGCATCTCGCGCCTGCTCGATGACTTCGCGTTGACTGAAGGCCGTCAAGACCAGCACGCCACAGATCTTCTCGTCGGCAACGTGGCGCGCCACCTCGAGCCCGTCCATTCCCGGCATCTTCACGTCGAGAATGGCGAGATCGGGTCGGGTCGAACGGATGAGATCGAGGGCCACGTCTCCACGCCCGGCCTCGCCCACCACGTCGTAGCCCTCCTCGAGGAGCGTCTCTTTCAGGTCGAGGCGAATGATGGCCTCATCCTCGGCGATGACGACGCGAATGCTCACGACGCCATTCAACCAGACAGTCGAGCCAGCCGGTCGAGGAGCGCGTCTTGGCGGGCTTCGAGTTCAGCGATCGAAGCTGCTACCTGTTCACGGTGAGCCCTCATGGCGTCGGCGTGTCGTCGCGCCTCCCGATACTCGCTGTCGGCGCCAGGCGTCTCGGACACCAACGCACGCAGTCCCATGTCTTCGGCCTCATCAGCCAGATGTAGCAATTGTTCGTCGACGATGCTCAACTCACTGCGCAGACGGCGCAAACGGTCTCCGGCCTCCCGAAGACGCCGCTCGATCATGCGCTGTCCCACGTCGCAAAGTGTACGGAAACACTGCCGAAGCCTGCGTCCACCTTGGGATAATGGGTGCCCCGGGTGGGATTCGAACCCACACCGTACGGAGTTTGAAGCCGCTGCCTCTGCCGTTGGGCTACCGGGGCGCAGGATCACACTATCCGTCGACTCTCGTCTCGCATACCTGCCCAGCCGACCTCCTACTGCGCAGTAACCCGTTCGGTCCGACGGGGCCGATTATCGTTCGAACGTGCTCGCGTTCACCTTTCCCGGCCAAGGCTCACAACGTCCGGGAATGGGACGGCCATGGACGGAGCACGAGAGTTGGGAACTCGTCGACGAGGCATCGGAAGTCGCCGGACGTGATGTGGCCCGACTGTTGCTCGACGCCGATGCCGACGAACTGAAAGACACTCGCAACGCTCAGCTCACGACGTTCGTGTCGAGCCTCGTGGTTCTCGATGCGGTCGAACGTCTCGGCGTCGACGCCGGCTTCTGCGCCGGACATTCGCTCGGCGAGTACACGGCACTGTGCGCATCCGGCGCGCTCTCGTTCGACGAAGGTGTGGCACTGGTCGTCGAGCGCGCAGCAGCGATGCATGACGCAGGCCAAGAACATCCCGGAACGATGGCGGCGGTATTGGGACTCGATGACGAAGACGTCGAGGTTGCCTGCCGGCGAGCCGACAGTGACGTGTGGGTAGCTAATTTCAACGCGCCTGGTCAGGTCGTGATCGCCGGCTCTCCCGATGGCGTCGCTCGTGCGAGCGAGATCGCCAAGGAACTCGGGGCCAAGAAATGTATGGCTCTCCAAGTGTCCGGCGCGTTTCACACTCCTTTCATGGCTCCCGCGCGCGACCGGCTTCGCTCGGCCATCGCAGCCGCATCGCCGCGCGACACCGACATGCCCGTGGTGAGCAACGTCGACGGCCTCGCTCACGCATCGGGGTCGGAATGGTCGAGTCTCCTCTCGGCGCAGCTGTCGAGTCCGGTGCGCTGGAAGCAATGCCTGCTCGAGCTCTCCGAACTGGGCGTCGTGTCGTTCGCCGAACTCGGGCCTGGTGGAGTGCTGACCGGAATGACAAAGCGCACTCTCGACGGAGCACGCACCATCACGGTGTCCACACCCGATGATCTCGACAAATTGCTCGAGTGGGTGAACGACAGCCGCTCGGTGACCGCAACTCAGCACGAAGGCGAACACCTATTCGCCGTCGAACGCCTCGTCGTGAGCCCGGGAGCCGGCGTCTTCGTGCCGCGGCCCGACGTCGAACCCGGGATGCACGTTTCGATCGGCACCGTGCTCGGCCACATCGGATCGGTCGAGGTGCGGTCGGCTTTCGACGGCGTGCTGCAGGCTTTCATCGCCGTCGACGGTGAGCGCGTCACTCCCCGGCAACCCATCGCCTGGTTGAGGACGCTCTGATGCCGGCTACCGACAGCTCGGCCCGTGGGGCGACCATCATCGGCTGGGGCTCATACCTCCCTCCGAAGGTGCTCACCAACCACGATCTCGAACGAATGGTCGACACGAGTGACGAATGGATCGTCGAACGAAGTGGAATCCGCGAGCGACATGTCGACGGGACCACGATCGGCATGTCCATCGAAGCCGGACGCGCCGCAATCCAGTCGTCTGGGCTCTCCCCCGCCGACATCGATGCTTTGATCATCGCCACGACGACCCCCGACAAGCAATGGGGCAACGCGGCCACGGTGCAAGACGCCCTTGGAATGAGATGCGGTGTCTTCGAGATCAACGCTGCGTGTAGCGGATTCGTTTATTCGCTCGTCGCCGCGCACGGTTTGATCGCGATGGGAGCCACCAACGTTCTCGTCATCGGGGCCGATTCATTGTCGAAAATCACCGACTGGAACGATCGCAACACCGCCGTCCTCTTCGGGGATGGTGCCGGAGCCGTCGTCCTCCAATCGTGCGACGGGCCGGGAGAACTCGTGGCGTGGGATCTCGACGCCGACGGATCGGCCGGACCGATTTTGTGGGCCGACGTCGGTGGATACATCCAGATGGAAGGCAAAGAAGTCTTCCGTCGCGCCGTCCGAATCATGGTCGATTCGGCGAACAAAGTTCTGCATCACGCCGGGGTGTCCGGTGACGACATCGCATTGCTCGTCCCCCATCAGGCCAACATTCGAATCATCCAAGCGGCGTGCGATCGTCTCGGCGTCGACATGGACCGCACCGCCGTGGTTCTCGATCGAATGGGGAACACCTCGGCGGCCTCGATCCCTCTTGCGCTCGATGACGCTCTGACAAAAGGTCGAATCGCCCCCGGTGATCTCGTTCTTCTGGTCGGCTTCGGTGGAGGGATGACGGCCGCGTCGGCCTTACTTCGTTGGGGTCCGCGCACATGAACCGAGTCGTCCTCGTCACCGGCGGTTCACGAGGTATCGGACTGGCGACAGCACGACGATTCGCGGCGAATGGCGACAAGGTCGCAATCACCTACAACTCCACGCCACCGCCCGACGAATTCTTCGCGGTCAAGTGCGACATCACGTCGATGTCAGATGTCGACGCCGCATTCACAGCCGTTGAAGCAGAGTTGGGTCCGGTCGAAGTCCTCGTGGCCAATGCGGGCATCACCAAGGACACTTTGTTGCTACGTATGTCGGAAACGGACTTCGCATCGGTGATCGACGCCAACCTCACCGGCGCCTACCGCGTGTGCAAGAGAGCCGCGCAGACGATGCTGAGGGCCCGCCGAGGACGCATCGTGCTGATCTCGAGTGTGGTCGGGTTACTGGGGTCGGCCGGTCAGGCCAACTACGCGGCATCCAAGGCCGGATTGGTCGGACTGGCCCGCAGCCTGGCCCGAGAACTCGGGTCCCGTTCGATCACGGTCAATGTGGTCGCCCCCGGACCCGTGGAAACCGACATGACCGCAGTCTTGGGAGAGGAGCGCATGGCCGCCCTCACCGCCTCGGTTCCCCTCGGACGTGTGGCAACCCCCGACGAGATCGCCGGCGTGATCACCTTCTTGGCGTCCGACGACGCCGCCTACATCACCGGTGCCGTCCTCCCGGTCGATGGTGGCCTCGGTATGGGTCACTGACCGGGTATTCGGATCCGAACCGGTCGCACCGTTTACAGTGGTCGACGTCAGACGCTTCGTACGACAGGGTCCACGTCGTGGCTCTCGACATTGGAGGAACAATGGATCAGGAACTCTTCGCCCGCTTTCGCAAGTGCGCCGTCGACGTATTGAGCGTCGATGCCGACAAAGTGGTGCCTGAAGCCAGCTTCGGCGACGATCTCGAGGCCGACAGTCTCGACTTGGTCGAGCTGGTCATGGCACTCGAAGAGGAGTTCGGCATCGAGGTACCCGAAGACGAGATCGAAGGAGTGAAGACCGTCGGTCAGGCCTACGATCTCATCGTCGGCAAACTCTGATGCTCGGTCGCCGCGTCGCCGTCACGGGCCTCGGTGTCGTTGCGACGTGTGGTATCGGTCGCGACGATTTCTGGACCGGACTTCTCGGGCCAGGTGCGCGTTCTGGTCGATCGATTCGTCTCGACGACTGGGACCCCAGCCCCTATTTCGATTCTCCGAAGGACGCTCGGAGAGCCGACCGTGTGGAGCAATTCGGGCTGGCGGCCGCCGCAGAGGCACTCGCACAGTCCGGTGACGTCGGCGTCGATCCATCTCGATTCGGCGTCGTCGTCGGAACCGGTATCGGCGGGCTCAGCACATTGGAAGAACAAGTCGAGGTCAGGCTGTCCAAAGGCGACCGCCGCGTCTCCCCATTTCTCGTTCCGATGATGATGGCCAACGCCACCGGTGCTGCCATCTCCATGCGTCACGGACTCCAGGGCCCGAACGAGACGATTTGCACGGCATGCGCCGCTTCCACTCACGCCCTCGGGTACGCAGCTCGTCTGATCTCTTCGGGCCGTTGCGACGCCATGGTCAGCGGGGGAAGTGAGGCAGCTGCCACTCCTGTTTCGCTGGCTGGATTCGGCAACATGACCGCCCTCTCTTCGAGCGGCGTCAGTCGTCCTTTCGACGCCGAACGCGACGGCTTCGTGATGGGCGAAGGCGCAGCGATCTTCGTTCTGGAGGAATGGGAGCACGCCGTCTCCCGGGGTGCAACGATCCTCGCCGAGATTCTCGGCTCGGCAAGCAACGCCGATGCACACCACATCACGGCCCCATCGCCAGGTGGGCGTGGCGCCATCGCATGCATGAAGTTGGCCCTGGACGATGCCGGTCTCTCCGCTGCCGACATCACTCACGTGAATGCGCATGGGACCTCGACACCGTTGAACGACGCTGCCGAGGCGGCCGCTGTGAGCGAGGTCTTCGGTGCCGGAAGGGTCCCGGTGACCAGCATCAAGGGAGTCACCGGACATGCCCTCGGCGCGGCCGGCGCACTGGAAGCGGCTTCCGTGGTGCTCGCCTTCCAACATTCGATGATCCCCCCGACCGCCAACACTCAGGCGCTCGACGACGACATGACGATCGATCTCGTGACCGGTTCGGCACGTCCATGGACGCCGGGGCCAACCATCTCCAACAACTTTGGATTCGGCGGGCACAACGGTTCGTTGATTCTTTCGCCGGCATCCTGACCGGTGACGTTTGACCTCGAGTCGACGTCAGGGATCGACCAAGACGAACATCAGGTCGCACTCGCAAGCCACCTGGTCTCCGAGCATGGCCCTACCAGAACCCTTGCCGGCCCGAGCCGACATGCGTCCGAGTTCGACTTCGAGTCGTAGGACATCTTCAGGTCCGACCTGTCGGCGGAAACGTGCACCATCGAGTCCACCGAATAGCGGCAGACGAGTTCGGTGGTCGTCGGTCGTCAGAACGGCAATTGCCCCCAATTGAGCGATCGCTTCGCACATGAGAACACCAGGAAGAGTGGGCCGGCCCGGAAAATGTCCGGAGAAGAACCATTCATCGCCAGTCAGCTTCCATTCTCCGATTGCCGATCGACCGGGCTCGAGAGCCATAAGACGATCGACGAACAGGAACGGCGGCCGATGCGGCAAGACGTCGATCGGATTCGGGAGCGGGGTCATCGACCGAGAGCCTTGAGCAGATTCACTGGCGTGTCCTTCGGTGAGACCTTGTACCACGCTTGCTCGATCTTGCCACTCGTTCCGATCAGGAATGCCGACCGCTCGATTCCCATGTACGTGCGTCCGTACATCGATTTCTGTTTCCAGACTCCGTATTTCTCAGCCACGACGTGATCGACATCGGCCAAGAGGGGAAACGGAAGTTGGTATTTGTCAGCGAATTTTCTCTGTTTGGCCGACGGATCTGGACTGATGCCGATGATGGCGGTGTCACCGATCTGCGGTTCCACGTCACGCAGCAGGCACGACTGTTGAGTGCAGCCCGGCGTATCGGCCTTGGGGTAGAAGTAGACGAGGACTCGTCGACCTTTGAATGACGCCAGTCGCACCTTGTCGCCGTCCTGGTCGAGGAGGGTGAACGCCGGAGCGGCCCGACCGGGCGCCAACTGAACATCGTTCGACATGCCGATCACCGTAGTGCGACCACCTTCTCCTGACGCCGGTATCGACCCGACACACGACGTCCCGTGACACCTTGACCACTCTGCGTGGTAATTCTGCGCAATCTGGCCCGAATGACCCATTGGAACAGCACGCAGAGTGGGCTTTCGTGATGTCGTGAGCTCGTCCTACGGGACCCGATCGAAAGAGGCAACATGAACGGACGTCCGATCCGCCGCCCTTGCTGAGCCCTCACGGCTCTCACACTCCAGGTCGACGCTCGAGAGGCTGCCGACCCCACTTCCCTTTTCCGCGCGCGTGAGCGTGGTAGTGGTCGGGGATGGCTCGCATGTTGTCGTCGATGTAGACCTCGTCGACGAAGAATTGCGACACGACCTCCACCAGGCGATCGTGCAGACGTTGTCTCGTCTGCTCATCGGGCCGATGATCGTGCGTCTTCCACACGACCATCGGCACGACACATGATTCGCATTCGGCGATCCAGCATTCCTCGTCCTCGTGAAACCACTCGGTGAAACGCGAGGCCTGACACAACTCGCAATCGGACACGAGCTCCAGTGTCGCGCAGTCAGACCGCCGATATTGACGTCAGAGCGCCGAGGGGTCGACGTCCGGGGGAAGGATCACTGCGTCGATCACGTGAATCACGCCGTTGGACGCTTCCACGTCGGCTGTGACCACGTTGGCGCCGTTCACAGTGACTCCACCGTCGGTACCAAGAGCAATCGTCTGTCCTTCGACGGTTGCTACGTCACCAGCCATGACGTCGGCAGCCATCACCTTGCCGGCCACGACGTGGTAGGTCAGGATCTTGACCAGAACGTCCTTGTTCTCGGGAAGCAGCAACGCGTCGAGAACACCAGCCGGCAGTTCGGCGAAAGCGTCGTCGGTCGGGGCGAATACGGTGAACGGACCGTCACCCTGCAAGGTGTCGACCAGGCCGGCGGCCTGCACGGCAGCCACGAGAGTCGAGAACGATCCGGCTCCGCTGGCGACGGCGACGATGTCGCCGACTTCGTCAGGAGCTTCTGTGGTCGCAGCGACGGTCGTTGTCGTCGTCGAGTCGTCGTCGCCACATGCGGCCACGACGGCCAACAATCCGGCTACGACTGTGAGGGACAGTTTCTTCATGGGGGGTCTTCCTTCCAATGGGGGTTGCCCGAACGGGCCCCTCACCCTCACCCAGAAGTTCCGTCACCGTCCATTCGGCTCATGAAACAGATGTCACGAATTCGGAATCCAATGCCCGTCGGACCTCGCTCACGTATTCGGCAACCGCATCGGGACCACCTTCCAACAGTCGCCGCACGACCGAAGCTCCTTGCACCACGCCGTCGGCGACTCGGCACGCCTCGACGGCCTGCGAAGCATTCGAGACTCCGACTCCGACGACGACAGGTCGGTCGGTGACCGCTTTCAGACGGCCGGCGAGTCTCGTCGCCGTAGCGGCTAGGGAATCCCGTTCGCCGGTGACGCCGAGGAGACCTACCGAATAGACGAAACCTCGCGCCCGAGCGCACACTCGGGGCAGACGGTCGTCAGGAGCTGTCGGAGCCGCCAACATCACCGTGGCAACGGAGGCATCGTCGGCGGCGGCGCACCACTCCCCTGACTCTTCCAGAGGGAGATCGGGCACGATGGCCCCCGAAATACCGGCATCGCGCAGTTGCGACGCGAATCTCGCGTGTCCAGCGTGGTGAACGGTGTTGTAGTAGCACATGACCACCAAAGGCACGCCGACGTCGACCTCTCGTACTTCGTGGAGGATCGACACGGGTGTGGCTCCACCATCGAGTGCCAATTGGCTCGCCTGCTGAATGACTGGGCCGTCCATCACCGGATCGGAAAAGGGAATCCCGATCTCGATCGCGTCAGCGCCCGACGCCACTGCGGCACGAACGGCATCGAGCCAGCCGTTCACGCCACCGGTCACGTACGGCACGAGGAGCTTGTGTCCGGTGTCGCGACGGGAACGCAGGTGACCCTCGAGATCAGGATTCGTCACGATCCGAGAACTTCCATCATCTGTCCGACGTCCTTGTCGCCACGCCCCGACAGATTCATGAGAACTGTCTGCCCCTGCATCGTTGCGGCTTCACGCGCAATCCACGCCAGAGCATGCGCACACTCGAGAGCTGGGATGATTCCTTCCGTCCGAGCGAGAAGTTGGAAGGCATCGACCACTTCGGCATCGGTGACAGTCGGATATTCGGCACGTCCGATCGACGCCAAGTAGGAGTGCTCAGGACCGACTCCTGGATAGTCGAGACCGGCCGATATCGAGTGCGCTTCTTGCACTTGCCCGTACTCGTCCTGCATCAGATAGCTGCGCATCCCGTGAACGACACCCGGATGACCACGCCCGACCGCGGCACCACCAGCCGGTTCCACACCCACGAGCCGCGCCGACGTATCGACGAAGCCGGAGAAGATTCCGATGGCATTCGAACCGCCACCGACACACGCCACGACCACGTCGGGATCGGCGCCGTAGGCGTCGAGACACTGTGCGCGCGCTTCGGTTCCGATCACTCGATGAAACTCGCGAACCATCCAGGGATAGGGATGCGGTCCCATCACGGAACCCAGGCAATAGTGCGTCGACTCGACCGTGGCCACCCAATCTCTCATCGCCTCGTTCACTGCGTCTTTCAGCGTGCGGCTCCCGCTATGAACAGCCTCCACCTCGGCTCCGAGCAACTTCATACGAAACACGTTCAGCGCCTGACGTTCGACGTCGACTGCACCCATGTACACCTTGCACTCGAGGCCGAGCAGAGCCGCCGCGGTCGCCGAGGCCACGCCGTGCTGACCAGCACCAGTCTCGGCCACCAGTCGCTTTTTGCCCATCCGTTTCGCCAGAAGAGCTTGTCCGAGAACGTTGTTGATCTTGTGTGATCCGGTGTGGTTCAGGTCTTCACGTTTCAGAACCAAACGAAGACCGAGTTGGGCGCCCAGTTGGCGACACTCGGTGAGAATCGACGGCCGCCCCGCGTATTCACGGAGTACGGCGTCGAGGTCACCGCGAAAGATCGGATCGGCCCAGGCCTCGCGGAAAGCGGCCTCCAGCTCTTGGCACGCCGGAATCAAAGTCTCGGGCACGAAGCGACCGCCAAATTCACCGAAACGTCCGGCCTCGGTCGGTTCGCCCATGATCGAATGCGTCGAGGGTGACATGGTCCTCCTTCGTCCTCACCGCCATGTTCGCATCTCTCGTCTCGGATACCTCGATCGATTGCGAAGCTGGGACGTGAACTGGGTTACTCGTCCAGCCAGTCGTAGGGAGGGTCGTCGGTGGTCGAGTACTCGGCAGGTGCCGCCGCCCGAGCCCGGGCGATGAACTGGCGAACCTTGACCGGATCCTTGCGCCCTGGGGCACTTTCGACTCCGGTGCTCACGTCGACTCCCCACGGCGCCACGGCCTCGACGGCATCGGTGACGTTGTCAGGATTCAGGCCGCCGGCCAGGATCAGGCGGAGTCCACCGGGAATCGAGTGAATCAGGTTCCAATCGAAGACCTTCCCCGAACCAGGTTCAGGAGCATCGACGAGGATCAGGTCGGTTCCGTATTCGTCGGCGCGCGCAGCTTCAGGAGACCCGGCCGCCACCGCCTTGATGATCCAGCGAACGTTGTCGCTCAGTTGGGCGACGTGGCGAGCCGTTTCACGTCCGTGCAATTGGACGGCCTTCACTCCCGCCCTCGACGCGATGTCGAAAACGCGATCTGGGAGTTCGTCACGAAACACGCCGACCGTGAGGATCTCGGGAGGAAGGCGACGAGTGATGTCGTAGACGGTCTGAGCCGACACCTGTCGCGGCGACGGGGCGAACACGAAACCCACGGCATCGGCCCCCATGGCGACTGCCAACAGAGCGTCCTCCTCCGACGTGATTCCGCAGATCTTCACGAACACGGTGACACGGTACCGAAACCGCCCGTAGCCGTCTTCGAAATCCGACCCTGATCGCGTCCTACCGCACGGCGCGCAGAGCTCGAACGGCCTCGAGCGGTTCCTGTGCCGTCACGAGACTCTCGCCGACCAGAACGGCGTCATAACCGGCGTCACGAAGGGCCCGAGCGTCGTCGACTCCTCGCACCCCGCTCTCGGCGACCTTCACCACGTCATCGGGGATCACTTCCGCCATGCGCACTGCGCGGTCGTGATCGACGTCGAACGTCACGAGGTCTCGTTGATTGACACCGATGAGAGATGCTCCGACGGCCAACGCCATCTCCAGTTCTGCCTCGTCGTGGATCTCGACGAGCACATCGAGTCCGATCGACACCCCGACCCGATGGAATTCGGCCAGGTCTTCTGGCACGAGTGCGGCAGCGATCAGAAGAACGCAGTCGGCGCCCATCAGCCGGGCATCGACCACATCCCTCGCATCGACCGTGAAGTCCTTGCGAAGCACCGGCAGGTCGACCGCAGATCGCGCTTCTTTCAAATCGTTCGACGAACCACCGAAGTGCGCCTCGTCGGTGAGAACGGACAGACACGACGCACCACCGCTGGCGTAGTTGCGAGCCAGCTGAGACGGATCGAGCGACGCGTTCAGGTCGCCCTTCGACGGAGAGCGCCGCTTGATCTCACTGATCACTGCAAGGCCGCTCATGGAATCATCGACGAGACGCTGACGGAAGCCGCGCGGTGCTTCCATTCCGCGGCACGACTCCAACAGTGTCGCAATGTCACGATTGTCGGCCGCCGCCCGATCCCGATGCTCGGCGAGAATGCCGTCGAGATACGTGCGACGGATCATGAATCAGGCGCCTTTGCCGCCGAGCGGCGCGAGAAAGCTCAATTCAGGCGCCCCACCGAGGAACGGCCGAATAGCCGGTCCGAGAGCCTTGAACGCCTCTGACCCCATGTGAACGTCGAGTGCACCTTGGTCTTCGTACATCTCGTACATGAAGAGGGAGTTCTCATCCGAAGCATCAGCGTGAAGGATGTAGTAGATCGTTCCCTTCTCACTCTTGGCGGTTTCAAGGGCTGTCTCCAACGCCTTGGCCAATTCGTCGCGCTTTCCGGGGGCTGCTGGGATCTTGGCCCACACTGCGATACGTGCCATCACTTCTCCTTCCGTCGATGCTCACCGACTGATCGATCGACACTTCGTCGATTCGCCAACACGGTAGACCGCCCGGGGTCGCGCACCGAATCCCTGACGTCTAAAAGCCGAGTCGACTGCGCAGGTGCTGCTCGAGGTCGCCGATAGCGACTCGCTCCTGCTCGGTCGTGTCCCGGTCGCGGATGGTCACGGCACCGTCGTCGAGACTGTCGAAATCGACCGTGACACAGAACGGGGTTCCGATCTCGTCCTGACGGCGATAGCGACGCCCGATCGACTGAGTGTCGTCGTAATCGACCATGTATCGATCGGACAAGGACGAGAAAACTTCTCGCGCAAGAGGCGTCAACGTCTCTTTCTTGCTGAGAGGGAGCACTGCGACCTTGTAGGGCGCGAGGCGAGGGTGCAGACGAAGGACGGTGCGGGACTCTCCGTCGATTTCGTCCTCGCTGTAGGCGGCGAGCAGGAACGCAGCCATGGCGCGATTCACTCCGGCAGCCGGTTCGATCACGTATGGCACGTAGCGCTCATTGGTCGCCTGATCGAAATAGTCGAGCTTCTGACCGGAGTGCGTCGCATGCTGTCCGAGATCAAAGTCGGTTCGCTGAGCGATGCCTTCGAGTTCGCCCCAACCCCACGGATACATGAACTCGACATCGGCCGTGCCGGCCGAGTAGTGACTGAGTTCGTCGGAATCGTGAGCTCGAAGGCGAAGCATGTCGACCGGGATACCCAAATCGACGTACCACTGAAGACGAGTACGGCACCAATAGTCGTACCAGCTCGGACCATCCTTCGGCGGCACGAAGAACTCCAGCTCCATCTGCTCGAACTCGCGGGTCCGGAAGATGAAGTTGCCTGGTGTGATCTCGTTACGGAACGACTTGCCTACCTGCGCGATTCCGAAAGGAGGCTTCTTGCGACTCGTCTGCAAGACATTGGCGAAGTTGACGAACATGCCTTGCGCCGTCTCGGGGCGCAGATAGACCTCCGCACCGGAACCTTCGACCGGGCCGGCATAAGTTTTGAACATCAAATTGAACGCCCGTGCTTCGGTGAGCGTCCCAGTAGCGCCGCAACCTGGGCACACGTCCTTGTTCTCCAGATGATCCTCGCGGAAACGCTGCTTGCACTGGCGACAGTCGACGAGGGGGTCGCTGAAATTGGCGAGGTGTCCGCTCGCCTCGAAGACCTGGGGCGGACCGAGGATCGCCGCGTCGATCAGCACGACGTCGTCCCGCTTTTGAACCATGTCCCGAACCCAGGCTTCACGCACGTTGCGCAGCATCAGGGAGCCGAGGGGTCCGTAGTCGTAACTCGAACGAAAGCCGCCGTAGATCTCCGCCGACGGGTAGACGAAGCCGCGCCTCTTGGCGAGATTGACGATCTGATCCAGGTCGTTGGCAGGCATAGTCGGTCAGGCTACGGGATCATGTCGGGTTAATCGGTGTCAACTGGAGCGTTCGTCGTGACGTTCGAAGATCCCGAGCGAACGAAGTCGGCGCTCCACGTGGGCCTCGAAGGCACGAGTCGCGAGGTCGGCGACTTCCGAAGCCGTCGGATCGTCGAGCCGTTGTCCCGCTGGATCGTAGGCGGCATCCAACACCGCTCCGAGACGTCCGCTCAGCATGTCGCGCATCAACGACACGGCCCGATCGCTCACGCCCACACCGGTTCGACACCGACGGCACTGAACCCCACCCATGGTCGAGTCGAAGGCCACGAAACCGCCCGCTTCGGACTCGACGTCACCGCAACCGACGCAACGATCGAGTTCAGGACGAACTCCTTCGACGGCCAGAAGTTTCCAGATGAACGCCGGGACCACCAGCGGAGATGGCTTCTCGAGAAGGGTTCTCCTCACACCGAGGAGCATGCGAAAGATCTGCGGAACGGGTTCTCGGTCGGGAATCAACTGGTCGACCACTTCGAGCACGGCGCTGGCCTCGGTCATCACGTCGAGGTCCCCGTACATCGACGTCGATGCATCGACCGTCTCGACCTGACTCACCACGTCGAGGGACGTACCTCGATGGAACTGGACGTTCACGAGCGACAAAGGCTCGAGGCGCCCGCCGAACTTCGAACGGGTCTTGCGGATCCCCTTCGCGACCGCTCGCACCTTTCCGTTGTTCTCGGTCAGGAACACGACGATGCGGTCGGCTTCGCCGAGTCGATACGTGCGCAGGACGATGCCCGTGTCGCGATAGAGGCGAGACGTCATGCGGAAGTCCTCACGTCGTCTCGTCGACGTGCAGCCCGCCGAAACGTCGATGGCGAGTTCGAAACTCCTCGATGACCGAAGTCAGATCCTCCCCGGTGAACGCCTCCCACTCGACGTCGACGTCGATCAACTCCCCGTATGCAAGTTCCCAGACGAGCGCAGATGGCAAGCGGCCCGGCGCTCCGATCACTGCGACCACATCGATGTCGCCTGGGCCGACCAGCGCTCGGCCCAGCGTCTCTTCGGTCATCGCCAGACCTGAGGGCCAGGCGTCGACCACGTCGGCAAGGCGCTGACGACCGTCGACCTGTGGCCACGCAGTCACCGCGACACCGGCCACCGACCAACGACGCACTTCCACCGGACGGGAATCAGAACCCGACAACGGGTACACGGTCACCGACGTCACGGCCTGTCGAGAGGCCGATTCACCGATGCCCGCCGCCCACAGATTCCATTCGTCGGTCGTTCGGCGATTCCACTCGTCGATACTGCCCCCGCACACCACAACGTGGATCGATCGAGAACGTCCCTCACCGGTGGCTCGGCGGGCGATCCGTCGCATACCCCGTCGAATCGCTGCCGGAAGTGAGGATTCGAGAGCCACGTTGACATTGTGACCGAAACGCGCCCGCTACCCTCGCTCACGTGCACGTGGCCTGCATCATGGACGGAAACGGCCGCTGGGCCCAGCGTCGCCAACTACCTCGGACGGCTGGCCACACGGCTGGCGAGGAGAATCTGGCCGAGGTCGTCAGAGCCGCCGTACGTCGCGACGTCGACTGGCTCACGGTGTTCGGTTTCTCGACCGAGAACTGGATACGTCCGCGCCGGGAGGTTCGCCACATCCTCGGACTCCACCGTCGCCTCTTCGGTCGGGTGGCCGAACTGAACGAACTCGGGGTGAGAGTCCAGTGGATCGGCCGCCCCTTCGACGACCCCTCGGCGCGTACGCCAGTGTTCGTTCAACGAGCGATCGAAAAGGCGATCGCCGACACGCGGCACAACGAGAAGATGACATTGACGGTCGCATTCGACTACGGCAGTCGAGCCGAAATCGTCGAGGCCGGCCGACGGGCCCTGCGATCGGCGCGTCCGGTCACCGTCGATACTTTGACTTCCGGCATGTATCAGCCCGACATGCCCCCGGTCGATGTGATGGTGCGCACTTCGGGTGAACATCGTGTGTCGAACTTCCTTCTCTGGCAGGCCAACGGCGCACCGACGTACTACACCGATCGGGCGTGGCCCGACTTCGACGCGAACGAACTCGACACCGCCATCGCGCTCGCACGTACGGCCTGACGGTACGGTCGAAGCGTGACCGCACGACCACTTTCGGTTCGCGACCTCCTCGACGTCGCCACGAGCGCGCTCGGGTCGACCGAGGATCGACCTGGCCAGCGCGCAATGGCCGAAGCCGTCGATTCGGCTGTCGAGACCGGTCGGCACCTCGTCGTACAGGCCGGGACAGGTACAGGAAAGACCCTCGGCTATCTGGTCCCCCTTGTCGCCTCGGGTCGCAAGGCCGTGATCACCACGGCGACCAAAGCCCTCCAGGATCAACTGGCCCACAAGGATCTCCCCCTCGTCGCCGAGACCGTCGCCCCCACGATGGGACGCGACTTCGAGTGGGCGGTACTCAAGGGACGCAGCAATTACGTCTGTCGTCAACGTCTCGAGGAGATCGTGGGTCGGCAAGGCGAGCAGCAGATGCAGCTCGAAGGAACGGGTGGACGCCAACATCGTGAGGTCGCAAAGGTGAAGGAATGGGCCGATCGCCACGACACCGGCGATCTCGCTGATCTTCCTTTCAGCATCAGCCGCGACACCGAAACTGCCGTGACAGTAGGTGCCGACGAATGCCCCGGGGCGCGACGCTGCCCACTCGGAGGAGTGTGTTTCGCCGAGACCGCCCGTCTCAGGGCGTCCGAGGCCGACATCGTCGTCGTGAACACGCATCTGTACGGGCTCGACGTCGCTTCTGACGGCGCCATATTGACCGAACACGACGTGGTCGTCGTCGACGAGGCTCATGGACTCGAAGACATCATCAGTGACACCGTCGCTGTGTCCTTCTCTCGTTCGCGTTTCCATCGTTTGTCCACGACTGTGGCGAGAATCGTCGACGACGCCGCCTTGATCGCTGCGGTGAACTCTCAGGGAGACGAGCTCGAGCGGCAACTCACGTCGCTCGTGGACCGTCGACTCCCGGTTCCACTTCCCGACGAGATCCGCGACGTACTGCTCGACGCGCGCCGGATCGTCGGCGACGCTCTCGACACTCTGCGCAAGGTGGAGACCGCCGATGAAGACGCGAACCAGCGGCGACTACGGGCGCAGCAGATGTCCACCCGTCTGGCCGACGACCTCGATGTCGCTCTCGCCATCGACGGCTCTCGCGTGCCCTTCGTTCAAGGTGCCGAGGGCTCACTGCATCTCGACATCGCGCCCCTCGACGTCGGCCCGGTTCTGTCGAACTCCATCTGGAGTCGCCGAACTGCCATTCTCACCAGCGCGACCGTCCCCCAGAACCTCCCCGAAAGAGTTGGACTCGCCGCCGATTCCTTCGACGCCCTCGACGTCGGAAGTCCGTTCGACTACGCCGCCAACTCTCTTCTCTACTGTCCGTCGGGCTTCCCGAACCCGAATGGCGGCGCGTTCCAGAGTTCCGTCAACGACGAACTCTTCCGACTGATCACCGCGGCCCGGGGCCGGACGCTCGCCCTCTTCACCAGTTACCGGGCCATGGATGCGGCCGTCGAAGCTCTTCGTCCGATCCTCGACGTACCGGTGATCTCGCAGCGGGATCAATCACAGAAGTCGAGACTCGTCGATGCCTTCATCGCCGACGAGAGTGCATGTTTGTTCGCCACGGCCGGCTTCTTCCAAGGAATCGATATCCCAGGACGGACCCTGTCGCTCGTCACGATCGATCGCATTCCTTTTCCGCGGCCCGACGATCCTTTGCTCTCCGCTCGTCGTGATCTCGTCGGAGATCGAGCATTCCGAGACATCGATCTGCCGCGTGCAGCGACACTTCTGGCCCAGGCGGCCGGCCGCCTCATTCGCTCGACAACCGATCGAGGCGTGGTGGCCGTTTTCGACCCGCGATTGGCCACTGCCGGCTACCGACGTCACCTTCTGGCCGCCATGCCTCCCATGAAGCGGACCATCGATCGACAGGAGGTCATGGACTTCCTACGATCGATCGACGAGTGACCTTCATCGCAGCAATCGATATCCGATACCTCGGACCGTCACGATGAGACGCGGCTCGTCGGGCTGATCTTCCACCTTCACTCGGAGTCGTCGAACGTGAGCATCGACAAGACGACTGTCGCCGAGGTAGTCGTATCCCCAGACGCGCTCCAATAACTGGTCCCGAGAGAGCACGATGTTCGGATGGTCGGCGAACTCACAGAGAAGGTTGAACTCAGTCTTGGTGAGAGAGATCTCCCGCCCTCCCTTCACGACGACGCCCTGTTCACGACGAATCTCGACATCGCCGAAAGTCTCCACGTCGACGGCAGACGTGGTGGCGACATCACCTTGCAGTTGAACGCGTCGCAGGTGAGCTCTGATCCGAGCCGCCAATTCTTTCGGAACCACCGGCTTCGTCACGTAGTCGTCGGCGCCCGCTTCGAGACCGGCCACCATGTCATTGGTGTCGGTCTGGGCTGTCACCATCACGATCGGCACGATCGACATGGCGCGCAGCGCTCGGCAGACCTCGAATCCGGACAGATCGGGAAGTCGCAGATCGAGAAGGACCAGATCCGGCTCGGCCGCATGAAAGGCCGCCAGACCCGATCGGCCGTCGGGCGCCTCGGTCACGGCGAACCCTTCGTCTTCGAGCACCAGGCGAAGGGCGAGTCTGATCTGATCGTCGTCTTCGATGAACAGAATCGAGTTCACCGGACCATTCTGGCCCACGACCAGGTCGTCTTCGTTTCTTGCGGTTTTGTTACAGAAAACGCACAGATCCCGCACGACCCTTTCACATGGCGTCGGGACACTGTCCCTGTTCACGCTGGTTCGGCGGGGGTCGCCCTCCCCCTGACCCTCGTCGACCGGCGGAACCGAACGAGATCCGCCGCCCGACTCGCTGGTCTTCCCGAGTCGGGCGGCGTCATGTCCGGATCGTGCGATTGGCACGAAGCCCGACCCGCTGGGACGGCCGCATCGGGCAGGATGGAACCATGAGCGATTCGACCCGACTGCGCCCCATGCGGCTGCGTACTCGGGTCACTCTCTTGTTCGTGCTGGTCGGACTCCTCACGTCGCTCTCGTTGTCGTTCGTGAGCTATTTCGTCGCCCGCAGTTATCTGCTCGACCGTCGCGACGATTCGGTGGAGCGGCAGGCCTTCACCAATGCCGAGTTCGTCAGGTCACAGCTCGAGACGAGGCGCAACGAGGCGTTCGAGCTGATCAACAGCGTTCGCACCGAGCAAGGTGGGTTCGCCGTTCTTCACCTCGGTCGCGAGAATCTCTTCTACTCCCAGGACCTTCGATTCACCCAGAACGCATTCCCATCCGATCTGATCGACAACACGCTGGAGGGCACCTCGTCGTACCAGAGATTCACTCTTGCGGATGAGGCGTACATCGGCATGGGAGTCAGCATTCCTGCTGCCGAGGCCCACTATTTCGAGGCCTTCCCGATCGACGACGACCAGCGTGCCCTGACGATCATCGGATCGGCTCTCGTCGTCAGCACGCTCGTCATCGGTGCAGTGGCTGGTGCATCCGGCTGGATCGTGAGTCGCCGCCTCATGCGTCCACTCCAACGAGTGACTGAGGCGGCCGGCGACATCGCCATAGGTGGACTCGACACCCGCCTCGAGCCGGAGGCCGATCCGGATCTGTCTCGACTGGTCGCGAGTTTCAACGACATGGCCGACGCAGTCCAGACGCGCATCGAACGAGAAGCCCGATTCGCCTCCGACGTGTCGCACGAGTTGCGCAGTCCGGTGACCGCCCTCGCCGCCGCGGTCGAAGTTCTCGACGCTCGACGAGCGGACTTGAGCGACCGTACTCAACAGGCTCTCGACGTCGTGGTGTCGCAGGTACGTCGATTCGACCAGATGGTTCTCGACCTTCTCGAACTCTCCCGTATGGACGTCGGCATCGTGGACGTCCACCGCGAGGACGTCGACTTGGTGGAGTTCGTCAGTCGCGTCGCCCAGCGATACGACCTCGCCGACCTCAGAATCGACATCGAACCCGGGTCCAGCCCCATCGCATCGATCGACAAACGTCGGTTCGAACGCATTGTTGCCAATCTTCTCGAAAACGCCCGCTTACACGGCGGAGGACCGAAACGTGTCGTGGTCGAGGGAGGAGCCGGCTCCCCGACGCGATTGGCGGTGGAAGATTCCGGTCCCGGAGTTGCACCGAGTGAACGGGCCCGAATTTTCGAGCGATTTGCCCGTGGCTCAGCCGGACGAACTCGAGTCGGAGGCACCGGTCTCGGTCTCGCTCTGGTCGCCGAACATGCTCGAGCGCACGGCGGAGAAGTCTGGGTCGAGGACGTGCCTTCGGGAGGCGCTCGCTTCGTCGTCGAAATTCCGGGAGGGTCACGATGAACACGGTCCGCCGACCTCGAATTCTCGTTGCGGTGCTCTCGGCGGTCGTATCGATGGTTGCAATCGGTTGCGGCGTACCCACCACGTCGTCCAGTCGTCCGATCGACCCGAATGCGATCCCCGGCCAATTCACGGAAACGACGGCGGCCACCACCACGACCTCGTCGACGACGACCACCGTCGTCGAGCCCCCTCCGTCCACGACCACGACGACACTTCCCGTCGAAGAGGTTCAGCTCTACTTCGTGTCGGGCAGTCGACTCGTTCCGATTTCTCGACTTCTCCTCAGTCCGGCCTCGGCGCCCCAAGTTCTCGCGGCCCTGAGCGAAGGCATCCCGGACATCGATGAAGCTGCTGGATTACGCAGTGCTCTGCCTCCCGCACTCGTCGTCGACGTGGCCGTCGAACGCGGCGTGGCCACCGTCGACCTCGATCCGGCGTTCACCCTCATCGTCACCGGTCCGGAACAGCGCCTGGCCGTGGCGCAGATAGTTCTGACTCTGACCCGGCGCGCCGGCATCGGTCAGATCGTCTTCTCGAGCGATTCCGAACCGATCGCCGTGCCGCGAGGTCGTGGCGATCTCACGGGACCCGGGGAACTCGTGGCGTGCGACGACTACGACAATTTGCTCCCCGGCGGGTTCTCCTGCTGAGAGTCGTTGCTGGTCGACTTCAGTAACCGAGACGTTCGATTCGATCTGGTCGGCGCTGCCAATCCTTGTCGACTTTGACCTTCAACTCGAGTTTGGTTCCAGCCGGCAGTTGCTGACGCACCTTTTGCCTCACTCGCTTCAAGATCGAACCGCTTCGTCCGACGACCATTCCCTTTTGACTCTCGCGCTCGACCAGAATTTCACAGACCACTCGATCACCCTCCACGTCGACCACACGTGTCGCTATCGAATACGGCAGTTCGTCGCGCATGATCCCGAGCAGTTCTTCTCGGACCAATTCGGCGATCCAGTCGGTCTCCGACAGATCGCTGATCACGTCCTCGGGATAGTAGAGAGGTCCTTCGGGCAGACGCGACACCAAGTGATCGACGAGAGCGGGCACTCCCTCACTCGTGCGGGCCGACACCGGGAAGTAACTCTCGGCGTCGAGTTCGGCCAGTTTGGCCAACTGCTGAACGATCACATCTCGCGACACGGCGTCGATTTTGTTGAGAACGACGACGGCTTTCGAGGCATCGAGGCGGGAGGCCACCCACGAGTCCCCGGAACCCACCGGTTGTGTCGCATCGACGACAAGACACACGATGTCCACGTCGGACAGGCTGTCGAGGGCCGCCGAGTTGACACGTTCGCCCAGAGCAGTGACGGGTTTGTGGAGTCCGGGCGTGTCGACGAACACGATTTGCCCGTCCCCGCGGTTCACGACTCCCCGGACCTGACGCCTGGTCGTCTGGGGCTTGTCGGAGACGATCGAGACTTTGCGACCGCACATGGCGTTGAGAAGCGAAGATTTGCCTACGTTCGGCCGTCCGACCAAGGTCACGAAGCCTGATCGGGTCATGTCGTTCTCGACCTTCGTGGCTCGGCAATCGTGTGCACGACGTCGTTCGTATCACATCTCGGGTCGGCCGAATCTTCTCGATCGAGCCACTTGCGCGAGTCTGGAGTCATGTCACGTGCCCGCCTCGATCCCCGTCGATGGTTCGACCGCATGCAGCCCCAGACTCTCCAGATAGCCACCTGGCTCCTCTATCTCAACGGGTTCTTCGCTCTCGTCGGCCTGCTTGATCGCTCGGATTGGATCGGTTACGCACGCGTTTCCAAAGGTTCGCTCGGACTGCTCGTCGGTCTGGCGATCGTCGCCGCGCACGTGCTCTCCGGATTTCTCATGGCGAACGATCGCCGTCTCGGATGGCGGTTCGGACTGGTGGCGGCCTTCTCTCCGTTCGCTCTGAGATTCTGGGTTCTGTCCGAGCTCGCATACGTCAGCCTCTGGGACAAGATCACCGGTCGCAACACCATCTCGTTTCTCTTCGAAATCGCACTGTGCGCCCTTCTGCTTCACCCACACAGCCGAGAACACCAGCGCCGCTGGTATCGCTGAAATCCCGAGCGAAGCCGTCACCGTCAGCGAGTACTACGCTCGGGGCATGACACCACGCGTTCTCTCCGGCGCCGACGAGTTGAAAGCAGCCGTCGGCCAGCATCTCGGATACAGCGAATACATCGACATCACCCAGGATCGGGTCAACCAGTTCGCCGACGCGACCGGAGACCATCAGTGGATTCATGTCGACGTCGAGCGAGCCAAGTCAGGTCCCTTCGGCGGTCCGATCGCTCACGGTTATCTGACCTTGTCCCTTGGTCCGATGCTCTACCCGACCGTCGTTCGCGTCGAGGGCTTCTCGATGGGAGTCAATTACGGAGCGAACAAGGTTCGCTTTCCATCGCCCGTGCCAGTCGGTTCTCGCCTTCGACTCGGTGTCAAACTTCTCGACGTCGAAGACGTGTCGGGTGGCGTTCAGATGACGATGGAGTTCACGTTCGAATGCGAGGGCTCGAGCAAACCCTCCTGCGTGGCCGAGATCATCTTCCGCAGTTTCTTCTGACGCCATCCGCGGCGCTTCGACTCAACGGAATCGAGGCATGACCTCGGTGGCGAGCAACTCCATGGACTCGGTGTCCGGGTAGTCGGCGCACCACGGAATGAAGCCACGACAGCCGGCTGCCATATATGAGCCGATCTTGTCAGCGACCTGATCCGGTGTTCCGACCAAGTTCCCCGACCGCCAGCTCTCGACGTCTTCGCCCCACAGGCTGCGCGATCCCGCTGATGCGACCTCGCCGTCCGTTCGCCTGATGAACACCTCGGGCGACCACGTCATGCGAATCTCCCCGGGGTCGCGGCCGATTCGCTCGCAATGCGTCCAGAGAATGTCCCGTTTACGGATCCACTCGTCGAGCCGACCGCCGAAATTCGAACAGTCGGCGTGTTCGGCCACCACGCGCAGTGTCAGCTGCTCGCCTCCACCACCGATCAGAATCGGCGGTCGGGGATTTTGGAGTGGCTTCGGATCGCAGTTGGCCCGAACGACCTCGTAGTACTTGCCTTTGAAGGTGGTCTCTCGCTCCGTCCACATCGATCGCACGATCTCGACGCTCTCACGCAGCATGCCGATTCGGTCCTTGGGTTGCGGAAACTCGAATCCGTAGGCGCGGTATTCGTTCTCGTACCACCCAGCTCCGATTCCCCATTCGACCCGACCACCTGACACCACGTCCAGAGTCGAAGTGATCTTCGCGAGGAGGGCAGGATTTCGATAGCTGTTGCAGCCGACCATCTGTCCGAGCCGAACACGCTTCGTCAATTGACTGAGAGCCGACAGGGTCGTCCAACATTCGAATACGGCCTCGTGCGAGGGGCGTGGGACGTTGTGAAAGTGGTCGTAGAGCCAGATGGAGTCGTACCCGAGCTCGTCGGCCAGTGTCGCCACCCGGACCGTTCGATCCCATTTGGCCGAGGCCCCGTCGATGCCCGACAACTCCATCTTCCATCCCTGCGGGGCAAAGACCCCGAACACGATGCCGTCCGGTGAATTCCCGGCGACAGGCGAGGTCTCGATCACGTCAACACCCTAATCAAGTGGCTCTCCAGCTTTCCGATCGCTCGGCTTGATGCGAGAAGGACTGCACATTTTCCCTATCGTCTGCTCGTGAACGAATTCACGGTCGGTGAGATCCACGAGGCAATAGCAGCGACGCGTCCCGACGAGGAGTGCCTCGTCTTTCGCGATCGGCGCCTCACCTGGTCCGAGATCACCGAGCGAACTCGCCGACTCGGCAACTACCTACGATCGCGAGGGCTTGGTTGCCACACCGAACGCTCTCGTCTTGCTCCTCACGAAAGCGGCCAGGATCACCTGGCGATCTATCTGCACAACGGGAACGAGTATCTCGAGAGCATGTTGGCCGCGTTCAAATCGCGCGTCGTCCCGTTCAACGTCAACTATCGCTACGTCGCCGAAGAACTCGTCTATCTGCTGAATGACTCGTCGGCGACGGCCATCGTCTTCCACTCGTCATTCGCGACGACTCTCGCCCAGGTTCGAGATCTCACCCCGAAACTCGACGTGCTGATCCAGGTTCCTGACGCGAGCAACGCGCCTCTTCTCGATGGAGCAGTGTGGTACGACGATGCCCTCGCGACCTCGAGCTCCGAGCCGCTTCCCCCGTCATCTCCTGACGACCTCTACATCTTGTACACCGGGGGAACCACGGGGATGCCCAAAGGGGTCATGTGGCGTCAGGCGGACGCGTTGACGGAGTGCTTCGCCGGCTCTCGCGAAGCGTCGTCGATTCCCGAATTCGTAGCAGCCGCCACCGGACGACGGGCTCTGATTCCGCCGCCGTTCATGCACGGTGCCGGACACTGGCTCAGCTTCGGAACGTGGAACGCCGGCGGAACTGTTTTCGTCCCATCGGTTCCCGAACGGCTCGACCCGGTCGATATCTGGACGATCGTCGAACGGGAACGGATCGACTTTCTTCTCATCGTTGGAGATGCCTTTGGGCGACCCTTGCTCGACGAGCTCGACCGGAACTCCTACGACATTTCGAGCCTCGCGGTGCTGATATCGGGAGGGGCGGCCTTGTCGGCGCACATGAAGGAAGAGTTCCTTCGCCATCATCCGACACTCACGATCCTCGACGGTCTCGGCTCGTCGGAAGCCGGTGGCCAGCTCCAACATCTCTCGACCGGCGGCAACGCGTCCACGGGAACCTTCCCATTGGCACCGAACAACCATGTCCTCGACGAGAACCTCGCCCGGATCGTCCAGCCCGGCGACGACCACGTGGGCTGGCTGGCGAAGAGCGGTCGACTCGCCCTCGGGTACCTCGGTGACCCAGACAAGACCGCACGTACGTACCCCGTGATCGATGGCATTCGCTACGTGGTCCCGGGTGACCGTGCCGTTCTCCTCGCTGACAACACGGTTGAACTGCGAGGGCGAGATTCGGTGACCATCAATTCGGGTGGCGAGAAGATCTTTGCCGAGGAGGTCGAGGCGGCGATCAAACCCCATCCGTCCGTGTTCGACTGCGTGGTGGCCGGTCGGCGCAGCGAACGGTGGGGAAACGAAGTGGTAGCCGTCGTTCAACTTCGTCCCGGCAGCACCGTCACTCACGACGAATTGAACGCCGAAGCGGCCCGCCACATCGCTCGCTACAAACTCCCCAAGGACTACGTCTTCGTCGAGCAGATCGTGAGGTCGCCTTCTGGCAAAGCCGACTACCGCTGGGCCAAGAGTGTCGTCGACCCGACGTAGCGATCAGACGGGAAGATCGCCAGTGGCCAATCGAGTGCTCCCGACGTCGGTGTAGGACTTGATCGTGTTCTCGGCGATGCGCATCTGGTGAATCTCGTCGGCCCCGTCGGCGAAACGCGCCCAACGCGCGTGTTGGAGCATGTTGGCCAGAGGAGTGTCGGTCGAGTAGCCAAGGGCACCGTGCACCTGAATGGCGCGGTCGATGATTCGATTGAGACTGTTGGCGACGAAGTGTTTGGCCATCGACACCTCGGTGCGGAAATCGTCGCCTCGGTCGATCTTGTACGCAGCATGGAGCACCATGAGTTTGCACTGGTACAACTCCATCGCCGAATCGGCGATCATCCACTGCACACCTTGTTTCTCAGCGAGATACGAGCCATGCGAGTAACGCTTCAGGGAGCGGTCGACCATCATGTCGAGGGCCGTCTCGGCCTGGGCGATCCATCGCATGCAATGGGCCAGTCGGGCCGGGCCGAGTCGATACTGCCCGAGTCGGTGACCGTTACCGCGTCCGCCCAGGATCTGCGCATCGTGAACTCGTAGGTCTTCGATCACGATTTCGCTGTGACCTCCAGGCCCGTGCATGGTTTCGACTTCACGGACGTTGTTCCAACCCTCGGTCGGCAGATCGACGATGAACGCCGTGTTCGCTCCCCGCGAGCCCTCGGGGACGTCCATTTCCGTGCGAGCGATGAGGATGGCGAACTTGGCCCGATTGGCCCCGGAGATGAACCATTTGTGCCCGTTGATGATCCACTCGTCTCCATCCTTGATGGCGTGAGTGCGGATCAGCGTCGGGTCGGATCCGGCCACCTCGGGCTCGGTCATGGCGAAGCACGAGGAGCTGACCCCGTCGCACAGTGGCTTCAGATACTTCTGCTTCTGCTCGTCGGTTCCCCAATGAACCAACGTGTGCATGTTTCCTTCGTCGGGCGCCTGGCAATTGAGGACCCACGGGCCCACACGCGTGCGGGCGGCTTCGGCCTGAACCATGGCCAAGGCGACGTGGCCAAGACCCATACCACCCCATTCCTTGGGCATGTGAGGAAGCCACAAACCTTCCGACACCGCGAGCTTGCGCAATCTGATCAGCTCACCCACGTACGCACGATGAGCGTCGGCGTCCATCTCCTCTCGATGTCCGAACGGCTCGATGGCCGGCCGGATGTGGCCGTCCACGAAGTCGCGAACTCGGCGTCGGATGTCCTCGTGCTCTGGTGACAAGGTGAAGTCGATCATTGCAAATACCCCCACGGGCCGACCGGTGTCGTCCCGACCCCATTCTGACCAGCCGTGACCCCTGTCGGCGACCCGAGAGGCACGCGATGGATTCGGCCCCTTAGCCTGACGGCGTGACGAGCGATCGAGCATGGGACACCCCTGATCTGCCGACCGGTGGCGAGAAGGTCACCGCCGTCCGGTCCATGTTCGACGCCATTGCCCCCCGTTACGACATGGTCAATCGCATCATGACCTTCCGCCTCGACGTGCGCTGGCGCAAAAAGGCCGTGGCCGAGCTGCGACTTCCGTCGGGCAGCCGCGTGATCGATCTGGCCAGCGGCACCGGCGACCTGTGCATCGATCTACGTCGGGCCGGACTTCATCCCTTGTCCTTCGACCTGAGTTTCGGAATGCTGGCCGCCGATCGATCGCACGCTCCTCGATCGCAGGCCGACGTCCTCCGTCTTCCTCTCGCCGGGGCGTCGGTCGACGGGGCCACGTGCGGTTTCGCTCTGCGGAATCTTGTCGACCTGCCGGCCTTTTTCGACGAGTTGGCCCGGGTGGTTCGACAGGGCGGGCGAATCGCTCTCCTCGACGTGGGGGTCCCGAGAAATCGTCTCGTGCGATTCGGCCACGGCTTCTATTTCGGCAAAGTGGTTCCGAGAATCGGAGGACTTCTGTCCGACGGTGCGGCCTATCGATACCTACCGAAGAGCGTTGCGTACCTGCCCGAAGCCGATGTCATGGTCGAACAATTGAAGTCGGCAGGGTTCTCCGATGCCCAGCACCGAACTTTCTCGGGCGGGATCACCCAACTCTTGACCGCCACCCGGGATTGATTCCGTGCACGCGCGAACGACAAGCCTCGAACGCGACGTCGATCTGAACGACATTGCACGAGGCGACGGATATCTCTTCGTTCGCGACGGGATCGGATTCGCCGGACGACAGGTCGCCGCCCGAGTCGACCCCTCCGAGGCTCTCGATGTACTGCGAACAATCGACCATGACGACGAATCGAACGGCGAGGCCGGACCAATCGCCTTCGGTTCCCTCCCCTTCCTCGAATCCGACGGCGGTTACTTGGTGATACCGCACGTGGTCGTGCGCAAGACCGAGTCCGGTCGCACGTGGCTGACGACCATCGGTGACGCAAACGTCGACGATCTCCTCCCTTTGTCGAGACCGACGCCGACGTCCTCACGTTTCGTGGTGGAGCCCGTTCTCCCTGTGGAGCGCTATCGATCAGCAGTCGAGGCGGCCCGTGACGCGGTGCGACGGGGAGATCTCGTGAAGGCCGTGATCGCACGGGAACTGATGGTGACTTCCGACGACCCGATCGACGTACACGCCGTTCTGCTTCGACTGAGAGCCTCCTTCGGCTCGAGTTATCGCTATTCGTTCGACGGCCTCATCGGCGCGTCACCCGAGCTCCTCGTCTCGATCAGCGATGACATGGTTCGATCCCATCCACTCGCCGGCACCACTCCCCGAACCGGCGATCCCGAGGTCGATGCCGAACTGGGCCGAGCACTCGTGGACAGCGTGAAGGACCAGATCGAGCATCGCGTCGTGATCGACGTCGTCCACGACACTCTTCTCCCGTATTGCAGCTACCTCGACTGGGAACCGGAGCCGTCCCTCGTTCCCGTAGCCAACGTGCAACATCTCGGAACCCTCGTCGAGGGCCGTCTCGGAGATCCGCGACCTGACTCTTTGTCTCTGGCTCGACGCCTCTGTCCGACCCCCGCCCTTGGCGGCCACCCACGGGACGAAGCGTTACAGCTGATCGAGAAGGTCGAGGGGTTCCCGAGAGGCCGATACGGCGGTGCAGTGGGTTGGGTCGATGCCTCGGGCAACGGCGTCTGGGCCGTCACCATTCGTTGCGCCGAGTTCTCCGACGACCGTCGTCGAGCTCGACTGGTGGCCGGCGGCGGAATCGTGGCCGACTCCGATCCCGATGCCGAGCTGGCCGAGACTCAGGCGAAGTTCCAGGCGATGTTGTCGGCGATCGTCCGCGCCTGATCAACGGCCGTCGCGGAGTGCGTCGGCTACCGCTTTGTGCATGTCACGATGAGCGGCGACGTCTCGTTCACGATCGGTCTTCACCACAGTCACGTGAGGTCCGATCGTTTCCGCCCCCGCCTGCACGTCGTCACGAGTCCGGGCGACTCGCGCAGTGAGTCCGTGTGCAGTGGCCAACATCGCAAAATCGGTTCCATGGGGCGTGCCGTACAAGAGCTCGAACGACCGGGGGTCGACCACGGTCTTTTGCGGTAGATGATGAAAGATCCCACCGCCGTCGTTGTCGACGACCAAGATACGAAGATCGAGCCCTCGGCGAGCCAAAGCGGCCAGTGACGACGAGTCGTGAAGTGTCGCTACGTCCCCGATCACGACCCCGACCGGACCGCTGTGCTCGGTGGCGACTCCGATCGCAGTGGCGATCACTCCATCGATACCGTTCGCTCCGCGGTTGCTGAACACTCGCCGAGTGCCGAGGGGTCCGCCGAACCACTCGAGATCACGAATCGGCATCGACGACGAGACCACGATCGCCGTGTCGTCGGGGAGACTTCGAACGAAAGCCACCACTGAGCTCGCGCCAGTCGGTTCATTACTCCTCAGCACGCGATCGATCGCGTCTCGAGCCCGATCTTCCGCTTCGCCCCAACGCCTCGTCCACATCGGCTCGGGTTCTGCGAGGTCGACGAACACCGACACCAATTCGTCAGCGTCGCAAACGATTCGTTCGGCAATTGCTCGATCGGGGTCGAAGACACGTCCATCAGGCGACACATGTATCTGGCGTACGTGGTGACGCGCCATCCACTGGCCAAGCACCTTCGAGGCCGGCGGATCACCCACCCTCACGACGAGATCGGGAATCTCTTCATCGGCGAAATCCTGATCGCGAACGAGCGAATCGAAGTGAGTGACGACGGATGTCGAGTCGCGAACTCGTGACTCGGCGACGACCGGCCACCCACGACGGACTGCGGCGTCGACGATCTCTTTCGTCGTGCCGCGTCCGGCGACGAGCAACGGCCGGGCGACCGACCATTCCGCGACGAGTCGCCGTCGCGTCTCCTCGGCGAGCGGACGACGCAGGTCGTGAGCGAGCACCGTGTCGAGAGGAGGCGGGAGTTCGCCCGATACTCCGACCAGTGGTTCGCGGAACGGAAGGTTCAGGTGAACGGCCCCGCTCGGAAGACGCCGAGCTTCGAGAACACACCGTTGCGCCAGCTCGCGCCACGATGAGGCCGATGTCATGGTCGGCACTCCGGGATCGTGGAACCAATGCGCTGCTCCTCCGTACAAGTTGTCCTGACGGATCGTCTGGGGAGCTCCCACCCCTTGGAGTTCGGGCGGACGATCGGCCGTCACGACGACCATGGGAACGCCGGCCAAATCGGCTTCCACGACTGCGGCATGAAAATGCGTGGCTGCCGTACCACTAGTGCACAGCAGAAGGCTCGGTCGACCCGAGCGCAGCCCGGCGCCGAGTGCTGCGAAAGCCGCGGACCGCTCGTCGTGGAAGACGTGAAGTGCGATCCGCTCGTCAGCCGCCAAGGCCAGTGCAACAGGCGTCGACCGTGAACCCGGCGCGACGAAGGCGCTCCTCACCCCACAACGAATCCACTCGTCGACCAAAGTGCCACAAAAAGTGGCCTGTACGTCGGCTGTCGGCGCGTCGACGGCTGTCATCGTTGGGAACGCTACGAGGATTCGGGACGAGTCCGTCGACTCCGAACGTGTCAGGTGGCCAATTAGGGTGGTCCTGTGGCGAAGGTCCTACAGGTCGAGATCTGGTCGGATGTGATCTGCCCATGGTGTTACATCGGGAAACGTCGTTTCGAGCGAGCACTCGACGCACTGAAGGCCAGCGACGACCCGGTCGAGATATCGGTCGTGTATCGGGCCTACCAACTCGATCCCTCGGCACCCAGGGATCGGTCCACTCCCGCTCGAGAGGGGTACGCCAAGAAATTCGGCGGAACCGAGCGTGCCGATGCCATCATCGAGCACCTCACGCGAACAGCGGCCGAGGACGGTCTCGATTTCCGTATGGACATCGCCCAGCGATCCAACACGCTTCTCGCCCACCGACTCCTCTGGTGGGCAGGTACACGGGCCGACGGATCACAACACGTGCTGAAAGAAGCGTTGCTCGAGGCATATTTCATTAAGGGTCAGCACGTCGGCGATCGCGACACTCTGGCCGAAATCGCGGCGCCGATCCTGGGCATCTCACGCGAGCAGATCTTCGACTTCCTCGACTCCGATTCGGGTATCGGTGAAGTCAATCAAGAACTCGCCGCGGCGGCCAGCCATGGCATCACGGGAGTCCCCACGTACGTCATCGATGGCCAGTGGGCCATTCCTGGTGCGCAGGACTCCGACACGTTCGAGCGCGTTCTTCGTCGTGCCGCGTCTCGTGTCGATGGATGACGAGCGAAGATCCGTGAACTCCATCTGGTCGGATCGCTGCATCGACGATCGCAACCAACTGTGGAGTCGCCACCGATCGGGAACTCGTCCTCCCCTCGTTCTGCTTCATGGATTCACCCAGACCGGTCGTTCCTGGGGGCCGATCGTCGACCTGCTAGATGACGATGCCGAATTGTGGTTACCGGATGCGCCCGGTCACGGCTCGTCGTCGGCGAGCCACCTCGGCATCGGCGACTACTCCGATCTCCTGGCCGAGATGTTGCCTCCAGCGGTGTATGTGGGTTACTCGATGGGCGGTCGAACCGCGTTGCACGTCGCCACTCGTCACCCCGACGCCGTACTCGGGCTCGTACTCATCGGAGCCACACCCGGCTTGAACGACGAGGCCGACCGACTCGACCGTCGACGGCGAGACGACGAACTCGCCGCACGTCTCGAGACCATGGAACTCGACGACTTCCTGAACGAATGGTTGCATCAATCGCTCTTTGCGTCGCTGCCTCAGGAGTCGTGGAATCTCGATGACCGACGGCGCAACGACGTGACGGGTCTCGCTCGGTCATTGAGGACGGCAGGTACTGGCGTCCAGGGGTCGCTCTGGGCGAGTCTGGCCGAGATCACGTGTCCGACGACTCTCGTGACGGGAGGAGATGACCACAAGTTCGGCGAAATCGCCGACCGTATGGCCGAACTACTCAGTGGACCCGTTCACCGCGTCGACCTACCCGGTCGGGGTCATGCCGTCCATCTCGAGGATCCGAAGGCGTTGGCTTCCGTGATCGAGCGATGTCGCCCACCACTTCACTGATCACATATTGGCGACGAGGATCACGAGAAAGAGGGCCATCGACAAGCTGCCGAGGACGATGCCCGTCGTCGCCAGGCCGAGCCCTTTCAGTACGACCGGCTGAGCCATGATTTCGCGACGAGAACGGCGCCCGAGAATGAGCGCAACAGCTCCGAAGATCAACGGAAAAATCAGGAGGCCAGCCACACCGCACAAGAGCGCGGCCACGGCGCGTACATCGGTGCGAGGAGCTCCGGAGAATTCGCCTGACGGTGGCGGTGGGGGCAACGACGCCATCGGACGAACCTAACCCACAACGATGGTTGCTGTCACGACGAGCGCACCCACGACCAACTGAACCCGGCCCGTTCCGGCCAGAACGGGGATGAGGTCTGGTCCACTCGCACCGGAACGTACGGAGCGGATCGGGGACACGGCGAACGGGATCGCAATCAGACCGAACAGAACCTCGGGGCGAACGAAGGAGGCCAAGATCAGCGAGACGAACGACATGGCAACCAGCACCACGTAGAAGTGTCGCGTTCTGTCGACACCCAATCGGACTGCGAGAGTCTTTTTTCCGACGAGCCGATCGGTTGGAACGTCGCGCAAATTGTTGGTCACGAGAAGGGCACACGACAGGGCACCTGTCGAAGTTCCCAGCCACCACGTTGCCGCGGGCAAACGTTCGAGCACGACGAATGTGGAGCCGACGGTGGCCACCAGACCGAAGAAGACGAACACGAAGAATTCGCCGAAACCTGCATAGCCATAGGGTCGTGGCCCACCGGTGTAGAACCAGCCGGCCAAGATGCTGGCCGCTCCCACTGCCAAGAGCCACCACGATGTAGACGCAGCAAGTACGAAGCCGGCCATTGCTGCCACCCCGAACGACGCAAAGGCGGCCCGCTTCACCAGCCGCGCCGACGCCAGCCCTGATGCCACGAGACGGACAGGACCGACCCGGTCGTCGTCGGTTCCGCGCACGCCGTCGCTGTAGTCATTGGCATAATTCACCCCGACCTGGAGGGCGAGCGCGACAACAGCGGCCAACGGCACCGCACCCCACCATGCGCCACCCTCTCCGACGGCGACAACGGAGCCGAGTCCGACCGGAACGGCTGCCGCCGGCAGAGTCTTCGGTCGTGCGCCGACGATCCAGCGATTCACGCGCAGCCTCGATCCACACGGCCAGAGTACCGATGGCCACCCGATACTGTCGGCCCCATGTCCGATGAACTGTGGCGAAAGACGGCGCGCCAACTTGCCGAAATGATCGCACGGGGCGACGTATCGAGTCGTGAAGTGGTCGACTCGCACCTTGCGCGCATCGATGCCGTCAATCCCCGTCTCAACGCAATCGTCCATCGTCTCGACGATCAGGCGCGAATCGAAGCTGATCGGGCCGATGCGGCCCGCCGCTCGGGAGACTCTCTTGCGCCTCTTCATGGCGTGCCATGCACCGTGAAAGAGAACATCGACCTCGCCGGAACTCCGACGACCAATGCCGTGCCGGCTCTCGCCCACGCGATCAGTTCGTCCGATGCGCCAATTGTCGAAAGAATTCGACGCGCCGGAGCCATTCCGATCGGACGCACCAATCTCCCCGACATGGGCCTGCGGATCCACACCGACTCGTCGTTGCACGGACTCACCCGCAATCCCTGGGACCACGACCGAACCGCAGGTGGCTCGAGCGGGGGTGAAGCCGCAGCCCTCGCGTCTGGAATGTCGCCCATCGGCCTCGGCAACGACATCGGCGGTTCGTTGCGAAATCCGGCTCATTGCTGCGGCGTGGCCTCGATCAAACCCACACAGGGCGTGGTTCCGTGGGCCACCGAGATTCCACCGACGGCGCTCGGCTTGGCCTCGCAACTCATGTTGGTCGACGGCGTGATGGCCCGTCGGATCGACGACGTTCGCGTCGGATTCGACGCCATTCGAGGTGCTCACTCGCGGGATCCCTACTCGGTCCCTGCTGACTTGGCCGAAGCCCCGTCAGATCGACCGTGGCGCATCGCAGTGATGACCGAAGTGCCCGGAGGCCGCACCGATCCTGGTATCAGCTCAGTCGTACGCGCCACGGCCGACATGCTGTCGAACCTCGGTCATGACGTCGTCGAGGCGATTCCACCTCGATTCGACGCGACCGTCGAGATGTGGTCGGCGACACTCAACGCCGAGCTTTCCGTGATGCAACCGCTACTCGACGGCGTCCTTGGCCAAGACGCCCGTCAATTCCTGGAGTACGGGCGGCAAAAGTTCCCGCAACTCGATCAGTCGGCAGTCACGTTCCTCCATGCACAACGACACGAGCTCGCCCGTGAATGGTCCGAGTGGTTCGTGAAGTTCGACGTGCTCGTCTCACCCACATGGGCCCTCCCCGCCTTCACCCACGGTTTCGACGTGCAGGACTTGGCGTCGGCCGAAGTCGTGCTCGAGACGTTTCGACCAGTTCTTGCTGCCAATCTCTTCGGATCTCCAGCTGCGGTCGTGCCGGCCGGAATCTCCGAAGGCCTTCCCGTTGGCGTCCACGTCTCCTCGTGGCGTTACCGAGATCTGCTCTGCCTCGATGTGGCATCAGTCATCGACCAGCACCTCGGTCTCGCCACGCCCATCGAACCCACCTGGTGAGTCCCGAACATTTACCGACCTAGCCTGAGCGCGTGCCCCGTCTCGTCGCTCTCGATCTGGCCGCTGGTCCGAGTTTCGTCGATCACGTGACGCGGATCCTCGATCGTGGCGACGCCTTTCTTCCTCTCGACCAAAGGCTCGGTATCGACGAGCGACGTCGTCTCGCCCACGATCTCGGTGCATCATCGGTGCGCACAGCCGACGACGAAATCGATCTCGAGGGAGGTCGACCGGTCGACGACGGAGATGCCGTCGTGATCGCGACCAGCGGCAGTACGGGCACGCCCAAGGGAGTGGTGCTCACACGTGATGCAATTCGCTCGTCCGCACGCCTCGGTTCCCGACGACTACAGGCCGGATCCGACGCGCATTGGCTCGCCTGCCTTCCCCTCTGCCACGTCGGGGGACTTTCGGTGGTCTTCAAGGCTCTCGAGACGGGGGCCGATCTCACCGTCGTCGAGAGGTTCGACGTTGATGTCGTGAACCGAGCTGCGGCGATGGGCTGCAGCCACGTGTCGCTCGTTCCGACCGCACTTCAACGGATCGACCCGTCAGTGTTTCGATGCATCCTGCTCGGTGGATCCCGACCGCCGTCAGTTCGTCCACAGCACGTCATCGCGACGTATGGGCTCACCGAAACCGGCAGTGGAGTGGTCTACGACGGACGACCGCTCGACGAAGTCGAGGTCGCCATTGGTGTCGACGATGAAATCCTGATCAAGTCACCGACCAACATGCGCGTCTATCGCGACGGGTCGACAGCCGTGGACGCCGATGGCTGGCTCCACACCGGCGACGTCGGGTCATTCTCCGACGGCCTCGTGTCGGTCGACGGACGGCTCGACGACTTGATCAAGACGGGCGGAGAGAAAGTGTGGCCAGAAGGTGTCGAACGGGTCCTGGCCGCCGCTCTCCCCGATTCCGACGTCTACGTCGTAGGCGTCGACGACCCCGAATGGGGCCAGATGGTGGTGACCGCGACAACCGATCCGGAGCTGACTCTCGACCTGGTTCGCCAGATCGTCCGCTCGCATCTGCCCGACTTCTGCGTTCCGAAACATCTCGTACACCTCACCGACTTCCCGACGACGGCGATCGGAAAAATCCGACGGAAGACTCTGACTGGACTCGTACAGCAGCACATCGACCGTCTGTGACCAACCGCTACTGTCGGTCCGTGACTTCACAGAACTTCGATCGTCTGACGGGAAAGGTGGCGGTGGTCACCGGCGCGGCGTCGGGGATCGGTCTCGCCATCACCGAGAAATTCCTCGCCGAGGGGGCGTGCGTCGTGGCAGGCGACGTCGACGTCGCTGGGTTGACGTCGATGACGACTCTCGCCTCGGATCGCTTCTTGATGACAGCCGTCTGCGACGTCACGACTGAAACCGACGTCGAGAATCTCTTCGCCGTCGCGCAGTCCCATTTCGGTGGAGTGGATGTCGTGGTGGCGAATGCTGGAGCCGGCACCTATGGACTCCTCGCCGATCACACCCTCGAGGAATGGTCGCGAATCATCGATCTCTGCCTCACCGGAGTCTTCATCACGGTCAAGCATGCGTCGAAGACCATGCGCGACGGGGGTTCGCTCCTGACCATCGCATCCCTGAACGCCATACAGCCATCGAAGGGAATGGCGGCTTATTGCGCTGCCAAGGCCGGAGTCGCGATGTTGACACGCGTGGCGGCCATGGAACTCGGTGAGCGTGGCATCAGGGCCAACACGATCGCGCCCGGCCTGGTCCGCACCAACGCAACGAGCGGCCTCTTCTCGGTTCCGGCTGTCGTCGACGAGTTCGTCGAGAACGCCCCATTGAGCCGTCATGCCGAACCGTCCGAGATCGCCGAGTTGGCAACTTTCTTGGCATCCGACCAGTCGTCGTTCATGAGCGCGTCATTTCTGTCGATCGACGGAGGCGGCAACACGGGCCGCTATCCGGATCTTCCACGCATCTTCCAGGCCCTCGACGAGTGACGACACCTCGTTCCCCGCTTCCGGCCGCCTACTGGCGGCAATGGTCGGCGTCGGCCGTGAGCAACGTCGGCGATGGCATGAACACAGCCGCCATGCCGCTACTCGCCTACTCGCTCACCGACGACACACGGATTCTCGCCCTGGTGTCGTTCGCGGCGATGATCCCGTGGTTCGTGTTGGCACTACCGGTCGGCGTGTACGTCGATCGCCTCGATCGTCGACAACTGATGGTGAGTGCCAATTGTCTGCGCGCCGTCCTCTTCTCCATAGTGGCCATCACCGCAGCCACGGGCACTCTCGGCATCGGACTCCTCCTCGTTCTGCTCCTCGTGGTCGGATGTTGCGAAGTCGTCTTCGACAGTTCGGCCCAGGCCTTCTTGCCGGCCATCGTTCCCGCCGAGCAGCTCCCTCGAGCCAACGGGATTCTCTTCGCCACCGAAGTGATCGGTAACGGTTTCGTCGGCCTGCCGTTCGGAGCTTGGCTGTGGGTGGCTGCCGTCGGCATACCGTTCGGTGTCAACGCCGCGGCTCTGGCCTTGGGTGCTGCGCTCGTGGCGAGTATCCGCGATCATTCCGATCGTGACCTCTCGACTGACGTCGTCGATCACGAGCGATTTGTCTCCCAGCTGCAGACCGGGCTCCGCTGGTTGATGCAACACCGCCTTCTGCGGACCCTCGCTGTTCTCCTTGGAGTCACCAACATGGCCCACCAGATGGGCATGGCTCTGTTGGTCAAGTTCGCCGCCGAGGAACTCGGTGTCGGTCCCTCCGGATTCGGAATTCTCCTCGCTCTCATGTCGATCGGATCGATCATCGGCGGATTCGCCGGCGACCGCATTGCGCGTCTCCTCGGCGAACGGCAAGCATTACTTCTCGCCTATGTGACCTTCGCCGTGTGCATGGTCGGATTCGGCCTGGCCCCCCACGCCGCAGTCCTTGCCGGATTCGCGGTGATCGAAGGAATTGCCGGAACGGTCTGGAACGTCATCACCGTCTCCATGCGGCAGAGGGTCATTCCGACCGAACTCTTCGGCCGCGTCAACAGTGCGTACCGATGGATCGGGACCGGCAGTATCGCACTCGGAGCATTGATCGGCGGCCAGATCGCCTACTGGGGAGGCCTACGAGCCCCGTTCTTGGTGGGTGCGGGTGCAACGGCGCTAGCACTCGCAGTGGCTGGCCGGCGGCTGTCGAGCGAACTACGTCAACTCGAACGAGTGCCCGCTCCGCCGTCGATGACATAGGTCTCGCCGGTGATCCAACTGGCGGCATCCGACGCGAGGAACGTCGCCAGATTCGCAATGTCTTGAGGGTCCCCAAGTCGCTTCGTCGGCAGAGCCGCAGCCAGTCGATCTCCGAAATTGTCGACCAAAAACGCTGCGAAATCCGTCTTCACCAGTCCGGGCGCGATACCGACCACTCGGGTCGGGCCGAGTTCGCCCGCCAACTGTCTCGTCAGATGGATCAACGCCGCCTTGGTGAGGTTGTAGACACCGAGACCGGTCTCGGAGCGAATGCCTCCGACCGACGCGACGTTCACGACGACTCCGGGATGTTCCTTCATCCACGCGTCCCACACCGCGGCGGTCCAAAAGATGGGGCCACGCAAGTTCACCTGGAACGTCTTGTCGTAGCGTGCTTCGTCGACGCCGAGAGTCTCGCCGAAATAGGGATTGGTGGCCGCATTGTTCACGAGAACGTCGATGCGTCCGTATTTTTCGAGAGTTGCCTCGACACAGCGCCGTCCGGCTTCGACATCACCTGTGTTGGCGGGATGAATCGACACCTCACCGTCGATGCCGTGCATTGCGCTCTCGTCGATCTTGCGTGACACCATCATCACGCTCGCCCCGGACTCGGCCATCGTCGTGGCCATTGCCAGGCCGATTCCGCGAGAGGCCCCGGTCACCAGGGCTACTTTTCCGTCGAGCCGAACGTCCATGGGCCGAACCTAGTGGCTCGATACCTCGTCGTCCTGGTCGGCCGACGTGGAGGGAACTTCGATCAGAGTCACCCGAACCTTCTGAATTCGACGACCTTTCAGCTCGGCCACTCGGAATCTCCAACCCTCGAAGTCGACGAACTCACCAACCGACGGAACGTGCTCCAAGGTTCCAAAGACGAAGCCACCGATGGAATCCCATTCTTCGTCGGGGATGTGCGTCGACAGGCGTTCGTTCACGTCGGAAACACTCGTGGAACCGAGAATCAGCAGATCGCCGTTCGGCAACACGCTGATTTCGGCCTCCTCTCTGTCGTATTCGTCGACGATCTCTCCGACGAGTTCTTCCAGACAGTCTTCGAGCGTGATCATCCCCGTGATCGATCCGTATTCGTCGGCGACCACGGCGAGGTGGAACTTGTTGGTCTGCATCTCTCGCATCAACTTGGCCACCGGCTTGTTCTCGGGGACGACGACCACATCACGCATATGCGCCGGGACGCTCTCGGCACCGCGCCCGAGGCGTTCGAGACGCACGAGATCCTTCAAGAAGACCACACCGACCACGTCGTCGTCGTCATTGATGACCGGCATGCGCGAGAAGCCGTGAGCGATGCTCACACCGATCACATCGTCGACAGTGGCCGACAAAGGAACCGTGACCATGTCCGGCTGGGGAACCATGATCTCTCGGGCCACAGTGTCTCCGAACTCGATGACCGACTCGATGAGCTCGCGCTCGTGCTTTTCGATCACTTCTTCTTGCGCCGCCACTTCCACGACTCCGAGGAACTCCTGTTCCTTCACGAACGGACCGTCCTCGAGGCCCTTGCCCTTGACGATCACGTTCGTCAGCTTGATGAGGGCTCGTGACACCAGCTTCAGTGGCGGGAAGGCGACCAGGCCCCGGATACCGCGCGCCGACAGCAAAGCCGCACGCTCGGAGTGGATGACGGCATACGTCTTCGGAACGGCCTCGGCGAGAACGAAGAAAACGAGAACGTTCAGCGTCACGCCAACCGCGATGCCCACTGCACCGAAGGCCCGAGCAGTCACGACACCAGTCAGAGTGGCCTGCACGGTTTGACTCACGTTCACCGTGAGGAGGAGCGGATTGATCCACTTCTCCGGTTCTTCGATCAACTCGACGAGCGCTCGGCCTTGTTTGGGCCGACGTTCGGCCAAGGCGGCCGCCTTGGGCTTGGTCATCCTCGACAGACCCATCTCGGCCACTGCGAGGAAGATCAAGAAGACCAACAGGATCAGAATCACGGCGAGGAGACCCCAGTCGAGACCGGTGAAAGCGCCGAGTATCGGGAAGGTGCTCATCGGTCGTCGTCCTCCATGTCGGCCCGATAGGAATCGGGAGCCGGACCCCGCCAGTGATGGGCTTCGAGAAGCTCTCGTTGGCGGTGCCACATCGCGACTCGATCATCGTCGGTGGCGTGATCCCATCCGAGAATGTGCAAGACACCGTGAACGACGAGTAGCGCCAACTCGTCGTCGACCGTCCCCGCGTGCTTCGGGGCCTGCGATCGAGCGATAGCCGGACAGATGACCACGTCCCCGAGCAGAAGGGGAAGATCTGACGGATCAGGATCCGGCCGATCAGGTCCGCGACTTCCACCTCCGTCGTCGATGTCGACCACCGCTCCACCATCGATCGGGAAGGACAAGACGTCGGTGGGCCCTGAGCCCGACATGTGGGTGACGTTCAGATCCGTCATGTCGTCGATCGACACGAAGAAGATGCTGAGTTCACAGGCCCCACGCACACCTTCTGCATCGAGGACCTGGCGAGCGAGCGACTGCCAGCGTTCCAGATCGAGGTCGACGACGTTTTGTTCGTCGGCACAGAAAACTTCGGGGGCACCGTCGCCTCCCACGCGAGGACGACGACGCAGACGAGGTGGACCAGCGGTCACGATGTCCCTTTCGTCGCCCCGACGCGTTCGTAGGCTTCGACGATCTCGGCCACGATCCGATGGCGAACCACGTCTCCGGAACCAAGATGCACGAATGACAGCCCGTCGATCCCCGTGAGCATTTTTTCGAGTCCCACCAGACCGCTCCTCCCGCCGGGAACGTCGATTTGCGTCGTGTCTCCGGTGACGACCACCCGTGAACCGAAGCCGATTCGGGTGAGGAACATCTTCATCTGCTCGGGTGTGGTGTTCTGAGCCTCGTCGAGAATGATGAAACTGTTGTTGAGCGTTCTACCGCGCATGAAAGCAAGTGGCGCGACCTCGACCGTTTGCTTTTCGAGGAGTTTCTGAACCGCTTCGACGTCGAGCATGTCGTACAGCGCGTCGTACAAAGGCCGCAGGTAAGGATCGATCTTGGCCATCAGATCACCGGGCAGAAAACCCAGTCGCTCCCCAGCTTCGACGGCCGGCCGCGTGAGGATGATGCGCTGCACCGAGCGACTCTGCAAAGCATGAACGGCCATGGCGACGGCCAGCCAACTCTTTCCCGTTCCGGCCGGACCGATGCCGAAGGTGATGACGTTGTCACGAATGGCGTCGATGTACTTCTTTTGGCCGGCGGTCTTGGGTCGGATCGAACGTCCCTTGGCACCCCGCAAAATGTCATCGGTCAGGACGGCGCTCGGCCGCTCGTCGGCGTTCACCATGGAGATACTGCGACCGACCACGGTGGTGTCGAGGTTCTCTCCACGCTGAAGTACGAGAACCAGTTCCTCGAAGAGTCGGGCCACTCGGCCGGAATCGGGGCCACTGATACGGACTTCATTACCCCGCACGGAGATGTCGGTGTCGGGAAAGGCGCCCTCGATGGCCCGCAGATGGGCGTCCCGGGATCCGAGGAGCGCCGGCATCAGATGCGGGCCGGGAACGACCACGGTGGAAGGACTACTTGGAGGCGTCATGCGTGCGTCGGGGGCGGCGGCCCATGACTGCTCAGGCTAGCCGGACGGCGCGCCTGGTCGACCATGAGATCAATCACCTGGTCGGACGACGTATCGGCCGGTCACCCCTCCAGCCCGGATCGTCGTGAGGGCTGATTCGAGGCCCGACAAGGCGATCTCGTGTCCGATGGAGTCGAGTCCGTGCGGTTTTAGATCGGTGGCGAGTCGTTCCCAGGCGCGGATGCGCACCTCCATCGGCGTCTGAACCGAGTCGATCCCCAGGAGAGCCACACCTCTCAGGATGAACGGCATGACCGTCGCGGGGAGATCAGCCCCACCCGTGAGACCGCTTGCTGCCACCGCCGCTCCGTACTGCAACCGCTTGAGGACGTTGGCCAAGGTGGATCCACCCACACAGTCCACCGCTCCGGCGTACTCCATGGTCTGGAGGGGTCGGCGATCTTCGTCGGACAACACGGACCGATCGATCACGTCACGCGCTCCGAGGTCGCGCAGGAACTCTTCCTGCTCCTTCTTGCCACTGCTCGCCACCACGTGATGACCGCGGCCGGCCAGCATCGACACGGCCATGCTCCCCACACCACCGGTGGCGCCCGTGACGAGCACCGGACCGTGACCCGGAGCGAGACCCCAGTCTTCGAGCGCGATCACGCTGAGCGCGGCAGTGAATCCACCTGTTCCAATCACCATGGCTTCACGCGTCGTGAGTCCGGCCGGAAGCGGAACGATCTGATCTGCCGGCACGCGGCAGTACCGGGCATAGGCGCCGTGGCGGCCGGTTCCGATCTCGTAACCGTGCGCGATCACGAGATCGCCGACTTCGAATTTCGAACCAGCGGCGTCGACCACACGCCCGGCGAGATCGATACCGGCGATCAAGGGCGAGATTCGCGCCACTTTGCCGCTCGCTGTCGTCGCGAGCGAATCCTTGTAGTTCACACTCGACCATTCGACCTCGATCAACACACCGTCGGGCGCGATGTCGGAGAGCCCCACTTCCTGTACACCTCGATGCGCGCCCGTGTCGTCGTTGGTGAACACGAAGGCGGGAAAGCGAACGTTGGGGTCGATGCTCATGGGGCGACTGTACAGAGACCGAGGCTCAGCGGTACGACGCGGCGATGTGGCCGATCACGTCGACGGTGTGCTGCCACGACGTCGACTCCTTGGTCAGCCCGATCCACGTGGCGCCCGCATCTCCGAGGCGTCCGATTGCGTCTCGATGCTTTTCGACCGAATGACCCGGTGAGGTTGCGTCGTGATCGAGATAACTCACCAGGACTTCGACGGGTCGACCTTCGGCCATTTCGCGTACCTGACGCACCTTCACCGCCAAATCCTCGGCCGTCCCGATGTGAGCGGTGCGTGTCGTGGTCGACACGACAGTTGAGGTCATCATCGGCATCCACCCGAATCCACCCCGGGCGACCCGCTCGAGCGACAAGCGCGAATTCCCCCCGATCCACACAGGGATCGGTTGTTGCACGGGAGCCGGACGGCATACTGCGTCGCGCGCTTCGTAGTGGGCGGTGCTGTGCGCCACCGGCTCGCCCGTCCAGTATCGAGGAAGCACTTCCAGGGCGTCGTCGAGTTCAGCATTACGCCGGTCGAAGTCGAGTCCGAGAGCGAAGAACTCCGCCTTCTGATAGCCGGCACCGAGTCCGAGTTCGAGCCGACCACCCGACAGCACGTCGACCGATGCCGCCGTCTTGCCGAGCATGAACGGATTCCGATAGGCAGCGACCGAGAGATAGGTGAAGAGGCGAATACGGTCGGTCACAGCCGCTGCGTTGGCCAGTGCGACGAACGGATCGAGGGTTTGATGCCCTCCGGCCGCCAACCATTTCGCGCTCGGCGCTGGATGTTCGGTGAAGGCGAGCCCGTCGAGCCCGACCTTTTCGACCTCGCGCGCAACATCGGACACTCGACCAGCCGCCATCATGTCGCCGTGTAGTCCGATCGCGTCGGGATACTGGTACAGGATCCGCACGTTCCGAGAGTACCGTGAAGTCGTCGCCGGCGAAGAGACCGCTTTCGGCGCCATGCACCCATGAAACTCGGCTACACCACCATGAACACACCGGCCGACATCGGACCGCGCGAACTCGGGCCATTGCTCGAGAACGCCGGCTTCGACTCGATTTGGATCGGTGAACACAGCCACATTCCGGCGTCACGCCTCACCCCGTATCCGACTGGTGGAGACATGCCGTGGCAGTACACCACCATGATGGACCCCTTCATCACCCTTGCCCAGTTGGCCGAACACACGACATCGCTCGCCCTTGGACTCGGAGTGATCCTGCCGCTCGAACATGACGTCTTCGCGCTTGCCAAAACCACGGCGACTCTCGACGTCCTGACGGAAGGTCGAGTTCAATTCGGCGTCGGCGCGGGCTGGAATCGCGAGGAGTTGGCCAACCATCGGCCAGACATCGAGTGGTCGATGCGTTATCGAGCCCTCGAAGAATGTGTGGGCGCTCTCCGAACCCTGTGGATCGACGACGATTCCGAGTACCACGGTCGGTGGTTCGATTTCGATGCCGTGTGGTCACGACCCAAACCAGCGCAATCACCGCATCCGCCCATCTGGTTCGGGGCCGGCGGGAAGTTGGGAACTCGACACACCATCGAGTGGGCCGACGGCTGGATGCCGCTCGACGTCACTCTGGGTGACGTTCCACGTCGAGTGGCCAAGTTTCGATCCATTGCCGCCGAACACGGACGAGACGAAATCCCCATCTCGATGGTCGCGTTCGGAGATCCGACTCTGGACACACTTTTGCAGTACAGAGATCTCGGTATCGACCGAGTGATCGTCGGATCGGGTCGCGACGGGTGGGAAGAACCCGCAGGCGTGCCCGCTTTCATCGACCGCTACGCGGCCTACGTCGACCGTCTGGCCTGACGGGCGGCGGGTCAGTTCCAGACCGACAACACGTCGTCGAGATGAACGACGGTCGCCAGCAGCGACAAGGTGTTGTCGATCACTGCGTCGGCGTATTCGGCCGGCACTCCACACACCGCATCCCGAACCAGAACGACTCGATATCCGAGATCGATGGCGCTGATGACGGTGCCGAGGATTCCGAGGTTCACCGACACTCCAGTGACGACGATGGTTCGGATTCCCATGTTGCGGAGAATCTGGTCGAGAGAGGTCGACGTGAACGGAGTCATCCCATGAATACGCGATACGACGACGTCGGTCGACTCCGGCCCGAGTTCGGGCACCAGTCGGGCACCTTGGGTTCCCTGATCGATCGGCGTGGACCCGGTGTCGCGACGTAGTCGCGCGTTCATGGCGAACACCTTGCAGTTGTCGGTCGCCCCGATCCCGTCCGGGCGATTCTCGGCCGTGCAGTGAACCACGGGCACTCCGTGCGCCCGCGCCGACGTGCACAATCGACCGGCGGCCCTCCGCACGCCCACCCGCTCGACTTCGTCGACCAATGCCTTCATGAGCGCTCCGTCACCGACGACACCGCGCTGTAACTCCATCGTCAGGACGGCCACGTCGCCGCCGAGAAGCTCGGTGAGCCGCGCCAGCTGCTTGTCGTCGAGAGAGGTCACTGGTCCAGATTGCCACACCAACCACGCTGATCTGGTAAGCCAGACCACATGACCGACGATCGCCCCGTCGACATTCGCGACACCGATCCCGAGAGCTATTGGGAGACGTTCGCCGAGAAGTGGACGTCACTTCTCACATACCGGTACCTCGGACGACAGTGGGATTCACTCGACACCGGTGTGGAGGGGGCCTTCATGACGTTGCGTCACGACATGCGCAATGAGCTCGGAGGAATCATGGCCGCTCCCCTCTGCGTGGCATCACCTGAATGTGGTGGGTTCAACGACGACGAAGTCGTTCCCAATCCACTCATCGCATCGATGCAGATCCTCGATCCGGCTCCGGATGTGTCGCGTCTCATGATTCTGCCCGACAATCTGCACACCGGACGACGACTCGGCTTCAGTCGTGCCCTCGTGGTCGATGCGGCCAACCCGTCGCGTGTCGTGGCCATCTCGACCGGTGTCGGCCTCTCACTCGGACCGGCACCAGAAGGGTACGAAAAGATCGAGAATCCCCCGATCGACGTGGTCGACTCGCCTGACCTGCCGCCCCTTCATCAAGTGTTCGGCGCCACCCGCCAGTCGTGTGGCGTTTGGACTCTGCCCGCGCTCACCGCCGAGCTGGCTTCACCGGATGCCGCGCTACACATCGGACCTCAACACGTCACCCTCGAAGCAGCCGCCACCGATCTTGCGGAAACGGCGGCAGGACGGCCGCTTCAGGTGACCGACTGGTACGTCATGTTCACGAGCCGCGGCACAGCCGGACCGTTCCGCACCGAGGGCGAGTGCTTCCCGGGCGTGAACGGAACCTGGGGTGCTCGCGTGAACCTGATCGACGACGGCAACAACGAACGTGTCGTCAGTACGTGTGCAGCGATGTTTCGCTGACCGACAACCTCTAGAAGGTCAGAGAGGCTGACCCGACAGCTTGCGCATGTTGTCGCGCAATGACAACTTGCGTTCGGCCGGTGTCAGACCCGAGTAGTCGGCGACCCACTCGTAGGGGTTGGCCAGTCCCTCGGGATGTGGCCAGTCGCTACCGAGGAGCATCTGCTCGGCGCCGATGATGTCGCGTACGTGGGTGATGTCGTCCTCGTAGAACGGAGCCACCCACACGTGGTCACGGAAGGTGTCCATTGGGTCACGCTTGTAGAGCTGTGGAGTCTTACCGTATGAGCGCTTCAGACGACGGGCCAGATCGCCGACCCATCCAGCGCCGAGTTCGACCGTGGCCACCTTGAGATTGGGGACTCGATCGAAGAGCCCATGACAGATCAATGAGGCGATCAGGTCGTACACGGGCCGCTCGACGTGCACGCCCATGACTTCACTGAGGGCCGACATCTTCATTCCGGTGTAGGCCTGGCTCTCACCCCAACGCTCGAGGTAGATGCCGTAACCGGAGTCGGCTCCGTGAAAGGCGATCGTGACACCGGCATCGGCAGCGGTGTGCCAGAAGCGGTCGTACAGCGGATCGGCCAGCGAGCGGTAGCGATCGGGAGCATGCACCGGAGCCGGTCGGAACGTGACGATTCGCGCACCTTTGCCGATCACATGGTTGAGTTCGGCCAATGCCTTGTCCGGATCGATGAGAGACATGAGCGGACCAGTGATGATGCGGCCGTCGCGGTTGTAACCCCAGTCCTCGTCGAGCCACTGGTTGTAACTGTGGAACGCGGCATAAAGCATCTCGGGGTTGTCGGCCATCATCTCTTCGAGACCAAGACCGAGACTCGGCATCACCCAGGCGAGATCGACTTTCTGCTCGTCGAGCAACTTCACGCGTGCATCGCGGTCGCGAGCAGCCGGCGGGATGGGACCCATTTCGATGATGTCTCGAATTTCCTTGCCGTCGTGGTTCTGCGCACGGAAGTACATCTCGAGCGAGCCGGGCTGACCAACCGGGTCGTAGGTCGGATTCGGGATCAGAGTGAGCAACTTGTTGTTGACGAGCAATGTCTTGCGTCCATCGATCTCGATCCAGTGAATGGCGTGACGGTGCTGCTTGGGAAGATGACGGGTGACGGCATCGGTGTGCTCGTAATAGTGCTGATCGGCATCCGACAGGCCGTACGTGACGTCGGCGGGAATGTTGCGCTCGGCGGTCATCGTCATGAGATGTCTCCTCTTCGTCGTGGCCCCGACTTCGATGTCCGAAATCTGACGCCTCGTCAGATTGTACGTCACCCTGGAACGGGGTGGTAGACCCAACCCCGTGGAGATTCGTGAATGAACGCAGAATCTGACTTTGGTCCCCTGGAGCGTACGGTGGCCTGCGAGCAGATCAGGGATCTGGTGGCCCGTTACAACGCCAACGGTGACACCGGACGATTTGCCCAGGTCAGAGCCCTGTTCGCCGACGATGCCGTGATGCGAATCGAACCCGACCAAGAGTTCGCCGGGATCGAGGCGATCATGACGATCTTCACTGGTGCCACGTCTGACACAGCGTCATCGAATCTCACCCACGTTCGGCACTTCACCAGCACCCACCAGATCGACTTCGACGATGCCTCTCACGCCACGGGGCGCCTGTACTTCGCCGTGCTGACCGACGTCGGCCTCGATCACTGGGGACGCTACGTCGATCGGTACGTTCGCTCGGCCAACGGTTGGCTCTTCGCCCACCGTTCGGTATCGGTGGACGGATGGGCGCAAAATTCTCTCTTCCCGCGCCTTTGACCCCGTTCAGAGGCCGGTGGGATCGGGCCGAAACGCTTCCCGTGGACGCTGCACGAATTCGTACGGCACACCGTCGGGGTCGTCCAAGAAACAGATCCACATGTCGGGCACAGCTGTCCCTTCGAGTTCCACTTGGCGAGGTTCACGTTGAAACTCCCACCCGGCGTCCACGAATTCGCGATACGACACCCGGGTGTCATCGACTCCGACCGCCGTTCGATACAACCCTGCGGTGTTGGCCGGGACCGGATGACGACCATGCGACTTCGGAGTCATCCACTGCATGAGCACGACCTCGAACGCCTCGTCGGGGAGTCGCAGACGCATCACGTCGACCTTCGCGTCGACGACCCCGAGAACCTCGTGACCTTCCACACCATGACGGGAGACTTCGACGAAACCCATGCCCGAATACCACGGGAGCGACGTTTCAAGGTCGGCGACGGTGATCCGGAGATGACGCATGCGAGCAGCCGAGTCGTTCGCACCGGCATCGACCACGACGTCGACCCGAGTGCCGAACGGATCGCTGAGCGTCACCCACTCCCCTCCCCACGGGGCCACACCACGCCACACGATCGTCGCACCTGCCGCGCAGGCTTGATCGAGTGCAGATTTCATGTCGCCAACCGCAAATCCGAGCGCCTGCATGCCGACCCGCGTCGGATCCGAGATCGGCTCGTCGATCATCGTGGGCGACACCCACTCCTGAACCTCGACTGACGGGCTGACCCGCGGACCTCTCCAGTCGTAGGCGAAGGCTGCGCCACTCACAATTTCTCCGTCGATACCGAGCAACGAGCCATCGGACGGATGCAGCGGATTGCGCATGACCTCTTTCAACCCGAACGCCTTCTCGTAGAACGAGATCACCGCATCGGTGTCATCGCAGCAGTAACAGATGTGCAGAAAGCGACGAGAGGGAGGCGTGGGGGTCGAAGCCATGTCGATCGACAGTACCCGACCTGGCTCTCGGGTCTGCCAGAATCGACGAAGCAGTCGACGAAGAGGAAACATGCAGAAAGAACTCGACGGACATCGTCTCGCCGGAAAGATCGCCTTGGTCACCGGTGCCAGCCGAGGAATTGGAACGGCGATCGCTCGCCGCCTGGCCGCCGAGGGTGCGACGGTTGCGTGCACGGCCCGAACGCTCGAACCCGACCCGAAGTACCAGGGATCACTGCGCGACACGATCGCCATGATCGAAGCGAGCGGAGGACGCGCCGAAGCCTTCCGGTGCGATCTGTCGGTGGCCGATGACAGAGCTCGACTCGTCGATGACGTTCACGACTCGCTCGGACCAGTCGACGTCCTCGTGAACAATGCCGCTGTCACCTTCTTCCTTCCTGTCGAGTCCTTCCCAGAGAAGAGGTTTCGTCTGATGATCGAAACTCAAGTCTGGAGTGCAATCGATCTCGCTCAGCGCGTCATTCCCGACATGCGCACACGCGGCGGCGGTTCAATTCTGAACATCTCGTCGCGAGCGGCCGTCAAACCGGTCGGTCCACCGTTCGAAGCGTGGTACTCCGAAGGCAACTCGTCGGTCTATGGACTGTGCAAGGCGGCGCTCGAGCGCTTGTCTCTCGGAATGGCGGCCGAGCTGTACACCGACAAGATCTCGGTCAACACCCTCGCCCCCTGGGACAACGTCGCCACACCGGGCGCCGGCGCCCACGACCTCGTGGCCGAATACGTGCTCGAGCCCGAGGAGATCATCGCCCAAGCGGCTCTCGAGTTATGCGCTGGCGATCCCGAGCGACTCACGGGTCGCATCGCCTATTCACAGCCTCTCCTCGCCGAATTGGGCGTCCAGGCCCGTTCCTTGACCGGCGAACCGATCGTCTCGTGAGCTGAGCGATGGGTCGCCTGCGTTCGACGTCATGGACCAATTGGGCCGGAAATCAAACGGCGCATCCGATCGCCATCGAACGTCCGAACGACGAGAATGACATTGCGTCGATCGTTCGCCGAGCTCTCGACTCGAATAGCAGAGTGAAAGCGGTTGGCACCGGGCACAGCTTCACGTCGACCGCTCTCACCGACGGTCATCTGGTCGTCATGGACTCACTGCGCCACCTGATCGACGTCGACCGAGCCGCTGGAACGGTGACGGTCGGTGCCGGGATCACCATCGGCGACCTCAACGACTCGCTGCACGGACTCGGCCTTGCCCTACCCAATCTCGGCGACATCTCCTACCAGACGATCAGCGGAGCGATCGCAACATCGACTCACGGCACTGGCGCTCGCCTCACAGGCCTCGCCGGCCAGGTGCGCGCCTTGCGGCTCGTCACTGGAACCGGCGAGGTCGTGAACCTTTCACCGTCCGACGGTTCACTCTTCGAGTCCGCAGTGGTGAACCTCGGAGCACTCGGCATCGTCACTCAGTACACGCTGAGCGTGGTTCCGGCCTTTCGTCTCGAGGCGGTCGAGGGTGCCCAAAAGCTCGACGATCTCCTGAGTGGCCTCGAGTCGCACGTCGATGACAACGACCACTTCGAGTTCTTCTGGATTCCTCACACCAAGTGGGCACTGACCAAACGAAACAACCGAACTGACAAACCAGTGCCATCCCCAACGTTGTCGTCGCGGTGGAAGCACTGGTACTCCAAATCGTTGATGGAGAACTACGCCTTCGGAGCATTGTGCGAGGTCGGACGGCATCGCCCGTCCTTGATCCCACGATTGGCGACCGCCTTGCCATCTAGTGGCCAAACCTCTTACGTCAACGACAGTTTCCGGATCTACGCCAGCAAGCGCATCGTGAAGTTTCTCGAGATGGAGTACTCGATTCCCCGGGAACGATGTGCCGAGGCGTTGTCAGAGGTGCGAGCCATGATCGAACGGCGCGGCCACATGGTGAGCTTCCCCGTCGAGGTTCGGTTCACGGACGCCGATGACATCCCGCTGTCCACTGCGCACGGTCGGCCTTCGGCGTATATCGCCGTCCACATGTACAAGGGAACACCGTGGCCCGACACCGAGCGGTATTTCCGTGACGTCGAAGAGATCATGATGGGGCACGACGGCCGGCCCCATTGGGGCAAGATGCACTTCCGTACGGCCGCTGATCTGGCGCCGGCCTATTCGCGATGGAACGATTTCCTCGCGGCACGTGAGACGTTCGATCCGGAGCGCGTCTTCGCCAACGACTACCTCCGCCAAGTCCTCGGATCGTAAAATTCGCCCACTCTGTAGCGTTAGGCACCGTCTCAGGCCATGTGCGCAACAGAGTGCGCGAATATCGTCGCTTTTGCTGGAACTGCGGAGAAGCAACGGGAGACTCATTGGCATGCACCCGAGGACGAGATCCACGCTGATCACTGCGGCTGTTCTTCTCGGTCTGGTTGCCTGCTCGTCCGAGGAGTCAGCATCCTCGTCGACACGTGCCCCCGAGCCTTCGATCGGCACCACCGCAGCGCCTTTTTCGACCTCGCCAGCCCTCAGCACCACGACGACTGAGGCCACCACGACCAGCACGATTGCACCCCCGACCGAAATCGTGTGCGACGCCGATTCGGGCGAGATTCAGACATTCGACGTCCCGCTTGGCACAGAGGTCGTGTTGGTGGCGATCAGTACGACGGAACGCGAGTACCACCTCCATGAGTACGACATCGAGTTGACCGGCACAGAAGTTCGTTTCACCTTCACCGCCACGATTCCGGGCGAGATCGAGCTGACCGAGCATCCTGGCCACTCCACCGTCTGCACCCTCACTTCCTAACCGACGAAATTCGCACACTCTGTTGCGTAAGCCATCGCCGGCGGTCATTTGCGCAACAGGGTGGGCGAATTGTGATGGTTTCTTGAGGAGGTGACCGGTCAGGGTCGATGTGGGGTAGGTCTACTATTCCTGTGTGATTCTTCGCCCCACTCGCCGAACCTCTCCCACACTCGCCTTCTTGACCGCCATCCCGCTGGCTCTGCTCGTTGCTTGCGGCGGAGGCACCGAGAACGAAGAGAGCAACACTCCCGATCCCTCGGTCACCACAGCCGAGACGACGGCGGCACCGACTACCACCCAGGCCCCGATCGACACGTCGAGCCCCTACGGCCTGCCATCCGATTACGTGGCTCCAGCGGGGTGGGTCGAGTCGACATCGCGATTCGACGACACTGTTGGAGCGTTCGTGGAGTCGGTGGACGATCTGCGCTTCACGTCATTCGTCTGGACCGCGGAAGGCTGCTGCGATGCCGGACTCGACGCCACGTTCGGGTCACCCGAGCTTCCCGACTCCGACGACGCAACCGACCTCGGCGACGGCTTGTACCTCGCGGCGATTTCCGATTGGGACCCCGCCGACCCGAACTGGTTGACGATGAAAATCTGGCGCATCGTCGACTGCGGCTCCGACGAGGCCGTCGACGTCTACTACTGCTCGATCAACGATTTCCTGCCCGGTCGCTTCGAGGCTCTCGAAACGAGTGAGACGTTTCGTGTTCGCCTCGACGACAACTTCTCCGTTCAGATGTCCGCTGCTCTCGAGCCAATCGAAGGCGACACGTACTACACCAACTACTCGTGGTTGGCCCAGGGCCCCACTTTCGCCGATTTCTTGGTGGAACTCCACGACGCCTATTCAGCGCTCGTCACCGAACCCTTCCGAGCCGGGGCCTCCTACGCCGATGTCGCCGTCAACCTGTACGACGAGCCCCGCTTCCGGGCCGTCGAACTCGGTGAATCGTTCATGCCCTTCGGAGCGTGGCAGCCACCAGATGGGCCCGCATTGACCTTCCACCGGCAGGACAGCCTGGTACCGATCTGCTACGCCGATTCGGATTGCATCGACGGCGGAGACTCCCAGCTGACGCCGGCCGCCTTCGAGTCGTTGTTCAACGACCGAGCAAGCCTGCACGTCGCCGGAGGACGGATGGCCTTCGTCCTCCTCGGCGCCACACTCGGCGGATGACAGTGGAGGCGATGCTGGGAATCGAACCCAGGTAGAGGGCTTTGCAGGCCCTTGCCTCAGCCACTCGGCCACATCGCCATCTGCACCTACCTGGTTTCCCGGGCCTGAGCAGGACCGCCACCCTACCGCGAGCGATCCGGATCTCCTGCCTCGACCACTGACAGCACGGTCCGAAAGTGGGAAACTGACTCGACGTCAGTTTTCGAGGGGAACAACATGACCAGCACCGACTCCGCCACCACCGACATCATCGTCCTCACGGGCGGAACCATCGTCGACGGCACCGGTCGCCCTGGATTCCGCGCCGATCTCGCCATCCGTGGCGAACGCATCGTCGCCATCGGTGAGAACCTCACCGGCGACACGATGATCGACGTCTCTGGCCTTGTCGTAGCGCCGGGCTTCATCGACATCCACACTCACTACGACGCGCAGGTCTTCTGGGATCCAGCCATGACCCCATCGTGCTTCCATGGGGTCACCACCGTGGTGGCGGGCAACTGCGGATTCTCGATCGCTCCGACTCGCGCCTCCGACCGTGATTTGATCGCCCACACGATGGAAAAAGTCGAAGACATGGATCCCGACACATTGAAGACCGGCATTCCGTGGGACTTCGAATCTTTCCCCGAGTATCTCGACTCCATTCGCAAGCGAGGGACGGTCCTGAACTACGCGGCGTACATCGGCCACACGCCACTACGCCTGTTCGTCATGGGCGCCGAGGCAGTCGGACGTGAGGCCACTGACGAGGAAATCGACGAAATGGCTGGTCTCGTCGGTCAGGCCATGGAAGCGGGAGCCGCCGGTTTCGCGTCGAGTTTCGCCGTGACGCATCGTGGTGCCGACGGGCAGCCGATCCCGAGTCGCTGGGCTGGTCGACGTGAGATCGAAGCCTTGTGCAAGGCCGTCGGCGACAGCGGCCGGGGTGTGATCGGCGTGAACGGCGGCGACAACCTGAGCCTGGCCGACTGCTACGAACTTCAGCCGCGTGTCGGCGCTCCGATCACGTTCACTGCCCTTCTCACGACCGCCCAAGGATTCCATCTGAAGGCTGTCGAAACCCACCGGGCCGGAATCGAAACTGGTGCCGACGTCTGGCCGCAGGTCTCGTGTCGGCCCCTCGCCTTCTCGCAGACCATGGTCGAACCGTTCACTCTCAACACCAACCCGGTGTTCGCCGAACTGATGCCCAGGTCACTCGACGAGCGACGAGCGGCTTACTCCGATCCGGAATGGCGCCAACGAGTACGTACAGCATGGGACAACAAACAAGGACTCATCCCGCGCTGGGACAGCTACGAGGTGATGGAATCGACTGCCTCCCCCGAGCTGATCGGTCAGCGGATCAGCGTGATCGCCGAACGTCTCGGCACCGACCCCTTCGACACCCTCCTCGATCTGGCCCTTCTCGAGCACGATCTACAGCTCCGCTTCAAGGCCATGGTCGCCAACGACGACGAGGCCGGTGTCGAAAAGTTGCTCCAGGTCGACCGAACCACCCTTGGCCTCTCCGATGCCGGCGCCCACGTCGGCCAGTTGTGCGATGCCGTCGCCGCCACCGATCTCCTCGGCAAATGGGTTCGCGACAAGAAGGTCCTGACCCTCGAGACAGCGATCCACAAGCTCACGAAGGTGCAGGCCGACTTGTTCTCGTTCACCGACCGTGGAGAACTTCGAGAGGGGGCCTTTGCCGACGTCGTGGTGTTCGACCCAACCACCGTGGGTCCGGGTCCCGTCCGGCGTGTCCGAGACTTTCCAGCCAACGGCGAGCGACTCACCGCCGATCAGCCGACCGGAATGGTGCACACCTTCGTCAACGGTCAAGCAATCGTCCGAGACGGCAACTTGGTCGAGTCAGCGCTAACTGATCGACCTGGCCATCTCGTTTCTCCTGCCCCGCGATGAATCAGCGTTACGGCACGTCGTGTTTTCGACGCGATACCTACGAGCACAGCTCTCGACACTGGTGAGCTCGAGTGCCTTCTGTCTCTAGTGAGCTGTCTCGGTTAGATTTCTGACAGTTCGTCAGAGCCTGTGGAGGGGACATGACCACGACCGCGCATCCCGACATCATCGCCACTCAAGACGGCGTGGTACACGTGACCAAGGATCGCGTCGAGATGTCCGGTCAGAAGATGGGACCGATCACTCACCTCCACGTCGAACGAGAGCGACTCGCCGCCCTCACGTGGCAGAACTTCGATGTCAAGCGGATGGGTGCAACGATCGGCGCCGAGATTCGTGGTGTTGACATCACCACCGACCTCCCCCAGCCGGTCATCGATGAACTGCGTCAGTCCCTCCTCGAATACAAAGTCATCTTCTTCCGAGATCAGCCACTCACCCCTGAACGCCACGTGGCTTTCGCCAAGCGTTTCGGACAGCTCGAGATCCACCCCTTCATTCCGTCGAACACCGGAGTTCCCGAACTGGTTCGTTTCGAGAAATCGTTCGATGTAAAGGGCTACGAGAACACCTGGCACTTTGATGTGACGTGGCGAGAAACTCCATCGATGGGAGCGGTGCTGCATGCTGTCAAGGTTCCTGAATGCGGCGGAGACACGCTCTTCAGCGATATGTACGCCGCATACGAAGGTCTGCCCGAATCCGTTCGCGACCGCATCGACTCTCTCGACGCCGAACACGACTTCGTGAAGGCCTTCGGGCGTCAGGTGCCCGACGACATGAAAGTCGACATGCGCGCCAAGTACCCGCTGGTCATTCACCCGCTCGTCGCTCGACATCCCGAGACCGGTCGGCAACACTTGTTCAACAACCCCATCTTCATGAACCGCGTTCTCGGCGTCTCACCAGAGGAGAGTGCCGAGCTCATGACCCTTCTGTGGCGCGAGAGCTCCAACGTCGAATATCAATGCCGATTCCAATGGGAAGACGACTCGGTCGCCTTCTGGGACAACCGTGCTTGTCAGCACTACGCCAGTAGCGACTACTGGCCCGAGATTCGCATCATGGAACGAGCCAGCATCATCGGCACTCGTCCGTCCCGCTGATCCTCCCGACTGAGCGGACTCTCACTATGGTGCGCCCATGACCGAGAGCCTCAGCGACGAACCGGACTTCCGAGTCGACCTCAACCGAGGTGGACGAGGATCCGCGGGCCATCCAACGCGGCCCGAGATTCGACTGCTCGATCCGGCGTTCTACGCCGACTTCGACGAACTGACCACCTGGATGCGAGCTGAGTCACCGCTGTATTGGGACGACGAAACGGGTATCTGGGGAGCTGCTTCCCACGAACTCGTCTCGATGATGAGTCGCGACTGGCACACGTTCTGCTCCGGCCAAGGATCGCGCCCTGAAAGTTCCGTGCCGTCGATGATCAATTTCGATGCACCCGAGCACACCAAGCGACGTCGCCTGGTGGGACATGGTTTCACGCCTCGTCGCGTCGCCGACCACGAGCCGTACCTGCGCGCCAAGGTCACACAGCTGATCGACTCCGTGATCGACCGAGGTCGTTGCGATGTGGTGGCCGACATCGCAACCCCGCTCCCGATGTACATGATCGGCGAGCTCATGGATCTACCCGAATCCGACCATGACATGCTCCTGCACTGGTCGGACCTCTTCGCCACCGGCGGTGACCAGATCCAAGCCGAGGTCGTGGAAGCCGTGATGCAATGGAACGAGTACATCATGGGCAAAGTCGCCGAACGTCGTCATTCCGACGCCGAAGACCTCGTCAGTCTCATCGTCAACGCCGAGTGGGAGGGCGAGAGTCTCTCCGACGTCGACATCATGTTCGAGACCATGCTCGTTCTGGTGGGCGGCGACGAGACGACCCGCCACGTGATCTCCGGTGGAGTCGCTGCCCTGTTGCAGAATCCCGATCAGCTACAGATGCTGCAGAACGACATGAGCCTCCTGCCCGGCGCGATCGAAGAGATGCTCCGTTGGGCGACTCCGGTACGCAACATGAATCGAACGGCGACGCACGACGTCGAGGTGAACGGCTACACGATCCGAGAGAACGATCGGGTTCTACTGCTCTATCCGTCGGCCAATCGAGACGAAAAAGTATTTGCCGATCCGTTCCGGTTCGACATCACTCGCAACCCCAACGATCACGTCGCGTTCGGCGCCTACGGACGCCACCACTGTCTCGGAGCACCTCTGGCTCGACTCGAACTACGCATCCTCTTCGAAGAAATGCTCACTCGACTCGACGACCTGCACCTGGCGTCCGATCACATCGAATGGCGGACCGGCAATTTCGTGCTCGGACCCAACACGGTTCCGATCACTTTCACTGCCCGGTGAGGAGCGTCCCCATACGATCGATCTCGGCCTGAGCCACGACCACGATTTCGGAACCGCCTCGCTCCAACACTGGAACCGACGGCACCTCGTCGCTCCAGGTCATCGTGAGATCGGACCACACCCGACCGTCACCGACGATCGTGCCCTCGACCGCGAGACGTGCGCCTCGATCCGACGACTCACCGCCGTGGGGCTCGGCCGTCAGACGAAACGTCACGAAGCCACGTCGAGGAATCACTGTGTGTTCGCCGATCGGCAAGACGCCCATCACGATCGTGTAGTCCATCCCGGCTTCCTTGTGCACGTACTTCTTCTGGAAGTCGGGACGATTCTGCATGTCGATGAAAGACCGACGCGTCGGATACTTGACGATGCCCATACGGTCCCACTCACCGGCGCAACCCTGATCAACGACTGTGCCGTGGAACGCGACGTGAGCTCCGATGCGCTCCAGAACGTCGACGGGCGCGTACTTGTCGTCAGCATCTTTGCCCGTGAGCCCGTCTTTGGCATCTGCCGGATTGCGGTATTGGGCGACGGCCTTGTACTTCATGAAATTCACCATGTAGATCGGCCCGTCGTTCTCGGGCGACCGTGTCGTCAGATCGGCGGCATAGTTCATGTCGATGGTTCCGAAACGCATGCGCGGACGGTAGCAGTTCTCACGTCACAAGTGACACCTTCGCTGTCATAAGGTTGAGCCATGTCCGGCTCCACGACTCACGACGCACGAACTCTCGACTCGCTCCGCCGACGCATGGTCGCCATGCATTCCCTCTACGACGATGCCCTGGCAACCATGGACGAAAGCCATGTCAACCACCAAGAGAAAGACGGCGTCCTGCCGATCGCCTTCTCCCTCTTCCATTACGCGAACATGCACGACGCATCGTTCATGCTCCTCACCGGACAGCCACCCATCTGGAGCGACGAGTGGCAAGGACGCGTGCAGCCGGCGATCGCCGACCATGGCAAGCATCGCACTGTCGACGAGATGACGGCTCAGCGAATCGGTGATCTCGGCGCTTTTCGTGACTACATCCGTGCCGTGTTCGATCGAACCGAGGCCTGGCTCACGACACTCACTCCCAGCGATCTCGATCGCATCGTGATCCCTCGCCCGTTTCCTCCACAGATCGCATCGACCTTCAGCGCCCGAGTGGCCAACGACGACGGCATCAGCCTGCTCGACGGTATCGAGTGCTGGCTCTACCAACACGGCCTGCGTCACATGGGCGAAATCGAACTCGCTCGAAGTTTCGTGGGGCTGCAGGGCATGACCAGTTGAGCTGCTCGCCTGATCGAACAGGCAACTACGGCAGTAACACGCCAGGATTCATGATTCCGTCAGGATCGAGTGCTGCTTTGATCGAGCGCATCGCGTCGATCTCCGATGTCGATCGGACCATGTGCAACCACGGTTGCTTGGCAGTGCCGATTCCGTGCTCGGCCGAGATGCTTCCTCCACAGGCAACCACCTCGCCGAGCACCTGTTCGGTGAGGGCGACTTCGTCTCCGTCTCCGCCCACAACGTTCACGTGCATGTTGCCATCGGCCGCATGACCGAACACGAAGGTTCGGGCTCCCGGCCGGACCTTCTCGACGGCTAACGGAATTCTCTCGACGAACGGGGCCAGGCTCGGAAGTGGAACCGTCACGTCGAACTTGAACGGGACTCCGAGTCGATTGATGGAAGGCGTCTGTTCCTCCCGAATTCTCCACAGACGCTCACGTTGTGAGGGGGTCACGGCGACCGCTACGTCGATTCCCTGGTGCTCGTCGAGGATGTCGGACAGCACATCGACCTGCTCTGAGGCACTCGAACACTCGATAAGAAGGTGGATACGACGATTCGGCATCGCGATCTCGAGCCCGATCTGCTCGCGCACCAAGGCGAGCCCATCGGCGGTCACGAGCTCGGCAGCATCGACGGTGTCGAGTCGCGAGCACACCGACGCCACCACATCCACTGCCGTTGCGACGTCGTCACAGGAGACCAGCGCCGTGACCACATGGGGCATGAGGGGGACCAACTGCACGCGAACCGCGGTGACGATGCCGAGGGTCCCTTCACTGCCGCACAGGAGACCGGCCAGGTCGTATCCCGTGTTGTCCTTGACGAGACCGCCAAGATGCGACACCGTCTCCCCTGAACCGAGAACCGCCTCGATTCCCACGATCTGGCGACGAGTCATCCCGTAGCGCACGACGTTCACACCGCCAGCGTTGGTCGCCACGGTTCCACCAATGGTCGCTGTCCCGCGAGCACCGAAGTCCACTGGATACCGCAAACCAAACGACTGCGCTTGCTCTTGGATGTCGTGCAGAGTGACACCGGCGCCGACGGTGACCTGACGCGTCAGTGGATCGATAGTGCCTGTGTTCCGAAGACGGCTCGTCGACACGAGGATCGATCGACCTCGCGAGATCGACCCTCCCACAAGACCGGTGTTGCCGCCTCGCGGTACGAGCGACACACCGCTTCGGCGAGCCACCGCCACCACCTCGGCCACCTCCACCGTCGAGCCGGGGCGAACGAGCAGGGTCGGCTCACCCACGAACCGCCCCGTCCAGTCGGCATCATCGGACGAATCGGTGTCCGTCACGTTGTCGGATCCCACCACGTTCTCGAGCAACCGACGCAAATCAGCGGAATCGAACACGCCGAAAGGGTAGCCATCGGTGATCTAGGGTGTCGTCGTTCAGCCGCACACGTCGCAGAGGGGGCGCATGATGCAGGCACCGACAACCACGTCCGAGATCACCGCCGAATGGCTGTCGACCGTCCTCGACAGTTCGATCACAGAGTTCGACATTGAGACCATCGGGGCCGGCGAAGGGTTCATGGGCCAGCTCGCCCGCGTGTCGCTCACTGGCAACCACCTCGCCTCCGGCATTCCCGAACGCGTGATCGTGAAGATGCCCACCATCGATCCCGGTGGGCGAATGATCGGCGAGATGATGCGAGTCTGGGAACGCGAGCATCGCTTCTACACCGAGGTCGCTCCGTCGATGCACGGAGTCCGACTGGCCCGCTGTCTTCATTCCTCCGACGATCCATACGTTCTGATCCTGGAAGATCTGCATCCCCTGGTGCCTGGAGATCAGGTCGTGGGACCGACGTTGCAGCAGGCCCATACGGTGATCGATACCGCAGCTGCACTACACAGTTCGTGGTTCGAACATCCCGACTTGGCCGATCTCACCTGGATGCCCGACATATCCGACCCCATGAGCGCATCGGTCGGGTCGATGTTCGACATGGGTTGGCCCACGTTTCTCGCGCGTTATGGCGAGACCCTTCCCGAACGAGTGCTCCGATGGTGCGAGACGTTCGCCCCCATGGTGGAGTCCTGGATTCGCAACTACATCGACTGGCCACTCACCCTGTCTCACGGCGACTTCCGACTCGACAACATGTTCTTCGCCCCTGACGGTTCGATGACGCTCGTCGACTGGCAACTCTCCATGCGAGCTCCGAGCACCACCGATCTCGTGTACTTCCTCGGCACCAATCTTCCGACCGAGATGCGACGCGCCCATCAGACCGACCTCATCGACCGCTATTCGTCGGCCATGCGAGCGGGCGGTGTTCCCGACGAATGGGCCGATCCGGAGCGGATCACCCAGGGATACGCGGAGGGCTGTCTCTTCTACTGCACCTCGTTCGCCGCCAGCATCCTGACCCTCGATCCGGCCAACGAACGCGGGGCCGCTCTCATGGATGCTTTGGTCCGGCGAGCATTCTCGGCGGCCGACGATCTCGACGCCGGCACACGACTCGGGATCTAACTGTTTACGGCCACTCCGTTACGCACGAACGTCAGATCGGTGGATGAGCGACCAGCCTCACGGCCGGCACGTTCAAAGGCCGTTTCGATCCGCCATTCGGGACGGTCGGCGCAAAGCTCTTCGAACAACCCGGACTCACGAAGTTTTCTGTCGATCGATATCGCATACGAGTCGACATCGGTCGCCACTCGGAGAACTCCTCCTTCGCGAAGCACGCGAGCCAACCGCACGATGCGTTCGGTGGTGAACAACCGCCGATGGGCCTGGGCGTTCTTCGGCCACGGATCAGGAAAAAAGGTCCAGACCTCGTCGAGCGATGACGCCATCAATCGTTCGACGAATATCAGGGCGTCTCCCTCCACGACTCGCGCGTTGACGAGCGAGTAGGAATCGATGTCGTCGAGCAATCGAGCGATTCCCGGACGATGTACGTCGACCGCGACCACAGAATATTGGGGGAAGTTTCGGGTCATGTACGACGCCAGATCGCCGTTCCCGGATCCGATTTCCAGGCAAACAGTCGACCCCGGCTCGAACAAGGCACGGAGATCGATCGACGGACCCGACTCGTCCAGCCCGAAACGTGGAAGGAGTTCGGCGTGCAACGATGCTCGACGACTTCCGAGGCGCCGACGACGGGGCTTGAACGTGCGAGACATGCGGGACGTATCCACCTCGCGATCCACACTGTTACGGTACCGGCGAGGCCGAAGGGAGCCGTCGTGTCGATTCAACTGCAAGTGGTTCTGGCCGACTACGCCGTGACCCACGACGGAAAGGTGATGATGGCTGGAGCCGGCTGGACACAGGTCGGTCCCGGACCGTTTGCCAGTTCGCTTGCCTTCATGGCCAAAGTCCCATGGGACATGGCTGATCGGCGAATCGTCATCACAGCCGAACTCGTCGACGAAGATGGCCGCGCCGTCCTGATCAACGGATCACCGCTGGCCCTCGAGATCGCCTTCGAAGTCCGACGCCCCGATGGTGTGAAACCCGGTTCTGACATCGACCAAAACGTCGCCGTCCAGATCCCACCGATCAATCTCGAACCGGGTCGCACCTACGAGTGGCGGGTCTCGGTCGACGGACGCAACAACCGCGACTGGAATCGCGTCTTCCACGTTCGCGACTGAGAAGGCTCAACTCCGGTTCTCGACCCCGAACACCCGACAGAGCTCGTCGATCTCCTGGAAGTGCATGTCGAGAAGATCCCAAAGATCCGGGACGAGTTCTCGGCAGGCGATGAGTCCGAAATCCAGTCGATCGAGGTAGCTGTGGACCGTGATGTTGAGCCCCATCCCGTCGGTCACGATCGAAATGGGGATGTAGTTCTCCATGCGAGCACCGCTCAACCACATGGGCGACCGCGGCCCGGGAACGTTGGAGATCACTACGTTGTTGGGCAGGAGGTTGGCGCGATCGGCCCATCGAAGACGCGAGGCGAGTCGGGTCGCTGCCGTCGCCAACAACGGTGACGTGGCTTGCGCCCCCTCGGCGATGGTGTCGGCCGGAATGAGATCGAACTGGCGTTTCGCTTCTTCCATTGCTCGGTGACACAGCGCGACCCGCTGCACCGGATCGTCGGTCATGGTCGGCAACTCCGCCACGACACCTGACACCATGTTCGTCCACGGCACGTCTTCCTCACCGGTTCGAAAGGACACTGGGACGAGCGCTCGAAGTGGACGATCGGGCAATGCCTCGTGATGAATCAAATAGCGACGAAGGGCACCCGTGCAGATGGCCATGACCACGTCGTTCACCGTGCCACCTGAAGCCGTCTTCAGATCTTTCAACGTGTCGAGGGAGGCCGACCTCATGGCGAACCTGCGATGGGAGGTGATCGTTCTGTTCCACGGTGTCGGTGGAGCTGGCGTGAGGGGAAGCTTCACGCGCTCCACCGGAGTCGGGTTGTCCGAGTCGGGACGTCGGGTGACTGTTCGAACGGTGCGCCGCACCTGGCGCGTGATCCGGCTCCCGATCGGTGATCCGGCAGCGTCGACGAGACCCTGGGTGAGTCGCAACTGCAACCTCACGGCACGCACAGGATCAGAGACGATTTTCGACACGGCGCGTCGTACGAGTTCGTTCGGCGTGGGCATCGGTTCGGGGACGATCTCGACTGGTTCCAAATCAGGTTCGGAATCGGCTTCGGTGTCGGTGAGCATGTTCAGCAGAACGACTCCGGCTCCACCGTCGATCGCCGAATGGTGAAACTTGGTCATGAGGGCCCAACGTCCGTCGGACAAACCCTCGATCACGTAGACCTCCCACAACGGACGAGTGCGATCGAGAGCACGACCAAAAATACGGGCGACCTGATCGGCCAATTGGCGATCACTTCCTGGTGGTGCAAGACCTAGGTGCCGCACATGAAAATCGAGATCGAAGTCGTCGTCGACCACCCAATAGGGATGATCGAGTCCAAAGGGCACCTCCACTAACCGATGGTGCAGCGGCTCGGCTCGTCCGGCTAGTGCCTCGAATCGCCGATACACGACTTCATACGGGTCGAAGTCCGCCGACGGGCGACTGTACAAAGCCAGGCCCGACACATGGCCGAAAGTCGTCGACGATTCCATGTGGAGAAAAGTTGCGTCGAGCCCCGACAACTGCCTCATGAGAGAACGCTAGCCCTCGCCGCAACCACCTCTGTCACGATGCTCGTTCTCGCGATCCCTTGTCGTCCGGCCCGCCCTATGTTGCCGACTCCCAACAAGAAACGAGGAGATATGAAAACGATCGAACGATCACCAGAAGTTGCCTCGGCACCCCGGCGCCGAGGCCTGATCCGAGGACTCGGAATTGCTGCACTCATCGGCATCGCCCTACCCGTGACTGCATTGGCATTCGACAGCCTGAACGTCGATCTGCCATTCCTGCCCGCGGTCGGCGAGTCAGCCGCTGAAGCCTGTGATTCCGACGGAGTCGCGACATCCTTCGCGTACGGCAACACGTCGTCGAACGGCATCAGAGTCACGTCGGTCACCGTGGACGGCATAGCCGCCAATTGCACCGACCTCACAGTCGACTTCATGGATGGCGAGACGCCCACTGCCTCCTACAGCGGTGCCGTCGTCGGAACGACGACGACCCTCACGACATCAGTCTTTACCAACACGTTCAACAGCGTCAGAGTTCTGCTCGGCCCGTGACGTTTCGCGATTTCTGCCGCAACTATCAAGCCCCAACAGAAAGGAAGTTGCAATGTCAGTACTGAGAAAGTCGTACATCGACCTCGATTGGCCCGCCTGGATGTCGAGTCGTCTCCCGCTCGATCGCTTCGACGGGTGGACGGACGTCGCTAGCGAGGTCGGAATTCGTGTCGAAGAATTCGAAAAGAACGACCAATTCGTCATTCGGGCCGAAGTTCCCGGCATCGACCCTGACAAAGACGTCGAGCTCGCGCTATCGGAAGGAGTTCTGCGCCTCATGGTTCACCGCCAGAAGGAGAAGACAACGGCCGATGCTCGCCACTATCGGAGTGAGTTTCACTACGGGTCGTTCACCCGACTGATCGCCCTTCCGGCCGGGGCCTCCGATTCCGACGTGAAGGCCACCTACCAAAACGGAATCCTGGAGGTTCACGTCCCCATGAATGGCCACCACGCTCATGAGAAGCGCATCGCGATCGAGACACGATCATGAGTACGTCGACCTACACGCCATCGACGTTTTCGAACTCGATCGATCAGAGTTGGTGGAAGCGTCTACTCGTGCCACTCGGAGTGGGACTTGCCGTCTTCGCACCTCTCGCAATGTTGTGGCGCCGCCGACACAAGAACGGCGAATGAACCTTGAGGGCGGTGGTGATGCGTCAACGAAACATCGTCACCACCCTCTCGCCCAACACAGAGCGACCGGGGGAGGGCACATCAGAACCGGATCGTGTTCTCGCTTCCCTCGGCACCGAGGTACACGGCGAACAGCCGGACCGGCTCGTCGCCATCGTTTCGTCCGTTGTGGCGGGTACCGATCGCTTCGAGCACGGACTCTCCGGCCTGGTACGACTTGGTGACATTTCCAGAGTCCGTGTCGTACGTGACCGTCAATTCCCCGCTGACGATGTAGGCGACCAAGGGGACTTCGTGAAGATGCCAACCAGTCTCAGCACCCGGAGGAATCTCGATGATGGCGGTGGTGATCTCGGCCGAACCGGAGTCGGGGTAGGTGATGGCCTGATCCAGAACCGTTCGTCGGGCCGCATCGGCCAGCAGCTCGCTGGAGATCGCCGTTCCGGCCGGGTTGTTGTCGGGCTTCTCGGAGGCACAAGCCGCCAACAGCCCGAGAACGCACAGTGTCACTGAGGTGGCTCGTCGCATTGCCTGAAGGGTAGGCACCGGTCGAGGACGAGCCTCGTCCCACATCACACAACCGGCACATGCAGAAATCCCCGGTCCACAGACCGGGGATTTCTCACGTTGGAGCGGACGACGAGATTCGAACTCGCGACCCTCACCTTGGCAAGGTGATGCTCTACCAGCTGAGCCACGTCCGCAGCATCTGGAAATCTACCGGGGGGTCAGCACCCGGACAACACGCTTACACGGGCTCAGGGACCTTCGTGGTTCGGGCCACCACCACCGTTCCCGCCAGACCGGCCAGAACGATTGCCGCCCCGACGAGTTGACCGGGCACCAAACTTTGGTCGTAGACGATCCAGGCGCCGATCATCGAGATCGGTGGACTCAAGAGCGTGAGCAACGAGGTCGTCGTGACCTCGAGATGCTTGGTGGCCCACACGATGAGCCCGTGTCCGAGAACTCCCGGACCGAAGATCATGGCGACGACACGGACGTAGTCCAGACGTTCCATCTGCCAGAGATCGTCGGCGGCAACGAGACAGTAGGGCGTGAGGGCGACGGCCCCGACCACGAACACTCCAGCCAGGAATGCCCAACTGCCCACTCCGGCGTTGCGGGTTCGCTTCATGAGAAGGAAGTAGCCGGTGAAGCACAGCACGTTGCAGAACGCAAGCAGATCTCCACTGAACGCCGAGTTGCTCGTATCGGCTCCACGGCTGATCATGACCGCCAAACCCACGAACGACACGAAGGCTGCTATCGACGCTTTGGGCGTCGATCGCTCGCCCACGAGCCGACCAGCACCGAGCACCATGAAGGCCGGACACAACTGCCCGATGAGAGTTGCATTGGCGATGGACGTTGTGCGCATGGCCTGGAAACCGAACATCATCGAGAAAGCGAACAGAACTCCTGGCAACGCGCAGATTCGCAGGACTCGTCGATCGAGTGGTTCGCCGAACAGCCGGGCCAGAAGAACCATGACGGGTACGGCGAGCCACATGCGATAGAAGCTGACCGAAACACCCGACACGTTCATCCCACGGACGAGAAGTGGGCCGATCCCCCATCCCACCACACCGATGAGAACGCTTCCGACGGCGACCTCACGAACATCGCGAGGTCGAGTGTTCACGACCTGTTCGATTCCGGGCGCAAATCGACCCGAAGAACGAGGACGCCGTCCTCGATGGAAGCGGTGGCATCGCCGATGATGGCGAAGTCTTGGAAATCGGTTTGCGCCTGTTCGATGAAGTGCTTGCGCTCGTCTCCGGCCACGGGCGGAAGCGGACGCTTCTTCACCGCAGCAGCACGCTCACGGAACCGCTGCAGCATCGCATCGAGATCGAGTTCGGCCATGACCTCAGCCTAGAACGTGACGTTTCAGAGGAGCGGATCGATCGGGCGGGACGTGGTGTCGACGTCGTCGAGTTCGGGGAGGCCATCGGCCGACTCGTCGATGTCCCACTCGTCCACATTTTCCGGCTCGTCATCCACCACCGGATCGTTGTCATCGTCGTCGAGTGATTCGTGGTGTGCGTCGTCAGGCACTGGCTCGGCGTTGGCTACCACCGGGGCCACCTCACCAGGCGGGTCTTTGGGTCGAGCCCCGTCGAGGACCCGCCTCTTTTCGATCGGACCCAGGGCCGCAAAACGTCGATCACTCATCGCGATCAATGGCCCGAGCGCGTCAGGGTCCGGCCGAGTGACCCTCCAGAACCACACGGTGACCGCGAGAAGGCCGACACCGAGCACGAGTAGAGCAATGGTGACGGCCAAGACCGTGTTCGAACTCCCCGCGTCCGACACCGATTCAGTATCGATCGACGTCAACCAGCTCACGAACGCAGTCTCGCGCATCGACGACTCAGCCCTGGTGACGCGGACACCAGAAGGTGGTGCGCCCTCCGACAGTCCCGCGTGACAACTCGGCACCATCCCGAGGGCAGAACTCGCCTCGCCGGCGATGTTCCACGGACAGGTCTCCCGCGTGGCTTCCACCACGTCGATCGAGCTGTTCGAGCACCCGTTTGGTGGTGGCATGTATTTCGGCCACCTCCTCTGGAGTCAACGTCGATACAGATCGACGGGGGTCGATACCGACTCGCCACAAGATCTCGTCGACGAGCATGTTGCCGAGACCGGCGACCACCGATTGATCGAGAAGTGTCGCCTTCACCGGCCCCCGCCGTCCGTTCAGACGAGCGCGAAAGGTCCGTCGATCCACCGACCAGACGTCGGGACCAAGGCCAGCACCGTCGCGACTCGGGGTCACGCGAGCGAATCGACGCGGATCGGAGATCACCAGCCGACCACGACCGAACAGCAGACCGAATCGCAGCCATCGGTCGTCGTCGGACGCGGCATAGACCAATTCGTCGATCGGCGATCGACCGTCGACCACGATGCGTCCGGCCATTCCGAAGTGCAGATCGATCGCCGCCTCCACGCGCCTGTTCGCTCCGAGGTCGAGTGTGAGCACCTTGCCGTGCCGCCGAGCCGCCAGAATCCGTCGATCGACGACCAAATCGGCAACCGAAGCGTCCACCACCAGCGGATCGGCGTGAGTCACCGCCTTCACTCGTCGACCGACCACCGCCTCGGCCGCCCGTCGGAACGATTCGACTTCGAGGACCTCGGGCACCGTTCCATTCTCTCGTCGGCGACGTGAGAAACTTCGATCGTGGTCGACATCGCTCTCGCCGTCGTGATCGTGGCCGCGTGTGTCGCCATGCTCGTGGCCGCCAGCCGGATGGAGCCGCACTGGGTGAGCAAAGACGGACAGCGGTTCATCGCCCGAATGCAGTCACTTGGCCTGCACGACACTCCTGAGGGCCCTTGGCGCGAAATGCGGATCCTGGTCGACGGCACGTCACTCATCGTCGGAGCCCGAGGGTTCCGAGGCGCCCGCCTACGGGGCCACTACAACGTGGTCGCCAAGAGCCCCGAACCGCCGCGCAAACGAGCCGTGTACGTGATCGCCGGACCCCACAAGGCGTTACTTCGCCTTCCCGATACCAGTCGGGCCGTTCCCCACCTCGACGACTTACTGGCGCAACGGATCAACCGACCGATTCCAGGAACCGAGTGATGGGCGGCGCCACCTGATCGAGATCGATCAGGAACGAGTCGTGTCCGTGTGGTGAGTCGATCTCGACGTAGTCGGCCCTGACCTCGTGAGCGACCAGCGCGTCTCGAATCTGTATCTGCTGATACGACGGGTACAGCATGTCGCTCGCGATTCCGATCGAGAGTGTGGGCGCGGTGATCCGTTTGATCGCCGAGTCGAGTCCTCCACGTCCACGGGCGATGTCGTGGAGGTCCATCGCCCGACCGATCAACAAGTAACTGTTGGCATCGAAGCGTCTGGTGAGCTTGTCGCCGTGATATTCGAGGTAACGCTCGACCTCGAACTGCTGCTCGGCCGGAGCGTTGGAATGCTGGTCGCTGCCCACGACGTCCCGTCCGAATTTTTGGTTGAAGACGTTGTCGCTCCGGAACGTCACTTGGGCCACCATGCGCGCCGTCGACAGACCACGGTGCGGACCTTGCCCAGCGGGAGCGTCGTAATAGTCGCCTCCTCGAAAGTTCGGATCGTGCAGGATCGCTCGACGTCCGATCGACTCCCAGGCGATCTGCTGAGCCGATGCCTGCAAACAGGACGCGATCGGGACGATCGACCGCACGCGATCGGGATATGTCACTGCCCATTCGAGTACTTGCATGCCGCCCATCGAACCGCCGATGACCGAATGCCACCGACGTATCCCGAGATGGTCGGCGAGGCGCGCCTGGGCTCGCACCATGTCGCGGATCGTGACGACCGGAAACTTCGATCCGTACGCAACACCGGTCTGCGGGTCGAGTGACGACGGGCCGGTCGTTCCCTGACATCCGCCGAGGACGTTGCTGCACACCACGAACCACCGGTCGGTATCGATGGCCGCTCGCGGTCCGACGATCGATTCCCACCAACCAGGCGTCGGATGACCTGGACCGGCTCGTCCGGCCGCGTGACTGTCTCCCGTCCAGGCATGACACAAGAGCACGGCGTTGGACGCGTCATCGTTCAAAGTGCCCCACGTCTCGTAAGCGATCTCGACGGCATCGAGAACCCCTCCACCGTCCAGCGCAAGCTTGCGATCGAGCGCGAGGAACTGCCGATTTCCGGCCGGATCGCCGGGACACCACGCGCCAGTGACCGGATGCAGTTCGCTGGACATGGGGCTCCTCTCTGGACTCGAAATGCCGGGTCGCCCATCCAGGGAAGCTTCGTTGCCGGCTGTGCCGACCACATCCCCGTGGGCCGAAGCCCTTGGGAGGCACCTTGGGGCTTCCGCCCAGGTTGCCGGGTCCGATCTCTCGAACCGCTCTGGATGAGTGAATGGGACTCTACCGACTCACGAGAAATGTTGCTCGTCTCGAAGATGGTCGGACAGCCCCATCAGATCCGTGAAGGAATCGAAGGAGTCCAGTTCTGCCAAGCGACCCCGCATGGTGCCCTGCTCGGCGAGGTACCGGGCGGCGTCGCGGAGCGACCGGCTCGCCGACAGGAGCAGCGACAGCGGTGACACGATCAGTCGGAATCCCATCTCGGCGAGCTCGGCCGGAGTGAGCAGCGGGGTCTTCCCCTTCTCGACCATGTTGGCGACGAGAACGCAATCGTCCAGAGCCGATGCAATGGCCTCCAGTTCGGATACGGACTGCGGAGCTTCCACGAAGACGGCGTCGACTCCGAGATCGCGCGCCATTCGACCTCGTTCGATGGCTTCGTCGAGCGACACGGCGGCACGGGCGTCGGTGCGGGCCGTGACAACCAAGTGTTCTCGGCGCTCGCAGGCGGCCCGCAGCTTGCTCAACCACTCGTCACGAGGCACCACTGTTTTGTCGTCCATGTGTCCGCACTTCTTCGGCCACACCTGATCTTCGACGAACATCCCCGCCGCACCGGCCGCTTCCCAGAGCTCGACGGTGCGGATCGTGTTCATGGCGTTTCCGTACCCAGTGTCGGCATCGACGATCAGATTCAACGACGGGACGGCCGAACATACGCGCCGCGCCACGTCGGCCATCTCGGTTTGGGTGAGATGACCGACGTCAGGGCGACCGAGCAACGTTCCCGAGACGGCGAATCCGGAGACGAAGGCGGTCGAGAAGCCGGCTTCGTTCACCGCTCGAGCCGACAGGGCGTCCCAGACACCAGGCATGACAACCGACTCCTCCGCCACCAGTCGGCGTCGCAGATCGTCGCTCCGAGATCGACCGTCGATTCGCGTCATGACGACAGACCAAGGTGATCGAGTGCCATCGTCTTCAACCGCTTGTAATCGACCTTGCCGTTCGGAGCCCGGCCGATCGAATCGATGGTCACGAGATGTCGCGGGGCCTTGTAGGCGGCCAGTCGCGATTTCACATGCGCCGAGAGGACCTCGAGGGTCGGTTCCTGACCGGGCTCGGCCTCAACGACGGCGCAGATCGTCTCGCCGAAGCGACTGTCGGGGATTCCCACCGCTACGGCGTCTCGGACCGAAGGATGGCGCTTCAGTTCCTCCTCGACCTCTTCGGGAAACACCTTTTCACCGCCAGTGTTGATGCACACCGACCCTCGTCCGAGAAGGACCAGCGTTCCGTCGGCCAGAATTTCGGCCCAGTCACCAGGAACGCTCCACCGTTGCCCCTCGAACACGCGGAACGTCTGAGCCGACTTCGCTTCGTCGCGGTAATAACCGAGTGGGATGAAGCCGCCTACGGCGACCAGCCCTCGCTCACCCGAACCAGGCTCGACGCGTCGCCCGTCTTCGGTGAAGACCGCACACGTGGGTCCAAGGGTGAACTTGGCCGTCTCGCTGGCCACACCGGCAGTGCTCACGGACCCGCCCATGCCGACCGCCTCCGACGATCCGAACGAATCGAACAGGATCACGTGCGGAATGTGCGTCAAGAGTCCAGCTTTGTTCTCTTGGCTCCACATCACTCCCGATGACGTGATCATGATGAGACTCGACAGGTCGTAGCGATTCGGATCGGCTTCGAGCGCGTCGAGGATCGGGCCGGCAAAGGCTTGTCCGACGATCACGAGGATCTGCACGCGGTGCTTCTCGACCGCACCGAGCAACTCGTGAACGTCGAACTGACGCGATGACAACGTCACCACCGATCCACCCGCGTTCAACGCGATCAGGCTCGTGAACTGTCCGGTGCCGTGCATGAGCGGACAGGCGGGTAACACGACGAGGCCGGGCGTGTTCGGATCGGGTCGACTCGCCAATTCCTCGATCGAGGTCGATGGCGGTATGCCGATGACCGCGTTGCCGCCGGCGCCGACGACGTTGAAAAGGTCGTCCTGACGCCACATGACACCTTTGGGCATTCCCGTCGTTCCACCGGTGTACAGCAACAAAAGATCATCGGGGGTGCGGCCCCATTGCGGGCGGATCGGTCCGGGATTCTCGCCGTCCACCACCAGGTCGTAGTCGACTGCCCACGATGGCGTAGGGGCCGTACCGTCAGCAACGCAGTACCAACGCTTCACCTGTGGAAGGCGATCTCGGATCCCGTCGAGGAGTTGCCCGAATGTTGCGTGAAAGACGACGGCTTCGGCATCGGCATTGTCGAACAGATACCAGACCTCGTCAGGCCCGTATCGATAATTCGTGTTGGCCGGCGCGAATCCGCCTTTGAACGCACCGACGTACGTTTCGAGATATTCCGGGCAGTTGTACAAGTAGGCAGCAACCTTCGATTGCTTGGTGAGGCCGGCATCGATCATGTCGGCGGCCAGCCGGTTGGTGCGCCGATCGAAATCGGCCCAGGTGAAAATCCGATCCCCTTGGATCTGGCATGGGCTGTTCGGCACCTTGGCCGCGATCGCCTCGTAGGCGTCGGCGAAATTCCACGTGGACATGACTCCCCCTTCGGCGACGTACCGTAATTCAGACCAGAGACACGACGTGACCCCGGTCAGCGAGGCAGTCCGAGCACCCGCTCACCGAGGATGTTGCGCATCACGTTCGACGTCCCGCCCATGATCGTGTATCCCGGGGCGTAGGCGAGGCCCTGTGTCACGTCGTTCCAGATGGTCGCTTCGGCGCCAAGAGTGCGGGCCACGAACTGAGCTACGTCCCATTCGTGTTCGGTGCAGAAACACTTGGTGGCCGCCGAGAACCCCGATGGTGCCTGGCGCAACACCTCACGGATCACCAGGATGCGGCCGATGCGGTACTTCGTCTCGAGGCGGGCGATCTCGGCCCGCACCCGCGGGTCGGACGTGTCGGCTCGATCGCGGGCAATGCAGTAGAGCGCGTAATTGGACACGAGTCTGTCGATACCACCGCGCTCGTGTTCGAGCTGGCGCATGGTCTGCTTGAACGCTCCTCCTTCGGTTCCGACCAGGTTGGCGACCGGCACCCGCACGTCCGTGTAGAACACCTCGCAGAAGTGACGGTTCGTCGTCATGTCCTTGATCGGCCGAACCTCGATCCCCGGAGTGTCCATCGGGACGATGATCTCGGAGATTCCCGCGTGCGGAGGACCCTCGGTACTCGTTCGGCAGATGAGATAGCAATAGTCGGCCACTTCGCCGAAACTGGTCCAGATCTTCTGGCCATTGATCACCCAGTCGTCGCCATCGCGTACCGCCATGGTCTTCAACGACGCCAGATCGGACCCGGCATTGGGTTCGGACATGCCGATGCACCACACCGAACGGCCGGCGAGGATGTCGGGAAGAAATTCGGCCTGCTGGTCGGGTCGACCATACGTCATGAGAGTGGGCCCCATCTGACGATCGGCGAACCACATCGCGCCGATCGGCGCCCCAGCCTTGATCAGTTCTTCGCCGATGATGAGTCGGTCGATTGCTGGACGGGCTTGACCGCCGAAGTCTCGCGGCCACGTGAGACCGATCCAGCCCCTCTCGCCGAGTTCTTGGGCGAACTCGCGCGACCAGCCGTTGATCCATGAGTCATTGGCGCGACCGTGACGACGTACGGCATCGGACGCGACTTCTCGTGCCTCGGCTCGAAGAGCTTCTTGTTCGGGTGTCCAGGTGAAGTCCATCGGCGTCTCCTGCCTCCATTGTGGCCTGGACGGCCCCGGCTCGTCCGATCCGCCGAACGGAACGACCCACGACATCGGCCACAATGGACGCATGGCACCCCGTCGGTCCTTCCACCTCTTGGCGAAGCCCTCAGGTGCCACGTGCAATCTCGACTGCACGTACTGCTTCTTCTTGTCGAAAGACACCCTGTATCCCGGGGAGTCGAGTCGCATGTCCTCGGCCACGCTCGAGGCATACGTGTCGCAGTTGATCGATGCCCAACCCGACGGCGAGGTGAACGTCGCCTGGCAAGGTGGTGAACCCACTCTCATGGGCCTCGACTTCTTCGAGCGCGCCTTGGACCTCGCCGAAAGTGTTCGACGACCGACCCAGAACCTGGTCCACACCATCCAGACGAACGGCGTGCTCCTCGACGACCGTTGGTTCGAACTCTTCCGACGGCATCGAGTGCTCGTCGGACTCAGCGTTGACGGCCCCGCCGAATTCCACGACGCGTACCGACGAACCAAGAATGGATCCCCGACCCACGCCGATGTGGAACGTACTTGGTTCGCTCTGCGCGCTGCCGACATCGACGTCAACGTCCTGTGTTGCCTGTCGAATGTCAACGTCGAACAGCCACTCGATGTGTACCGATATTTCCGCGATCATCTCGGCGCCGAGCATCTCCAGTTCATCCCGATCGTCGAACGGGCCGATGCGCTGACACTCGAGATCGCCGAGAAAGGTTGGAGCGACCAACCCGGTCGACGTCGGATCCTCTACCGTCAGAGTGGAGACCTGGTCACGAGTCGCTCGATCACCGGCCGACAGTACGGCGAGTTCCTCGCCGCCGTGTTCGACGAATGGGTGGCACACGACGTCGGACGCGTCTTCGTGCAACTCTTCGACGTGACTCTCGGATCGCACCTCGGCCTTCACACGTTGTGCGTACATTCGCCCACCTGCGGCGACGCACTCGCCCTTGAGCACAACGGTGACGTCTATTCGTGCGACCACTTCGTCGAACCCGATCACCTTCTCGGCAACATTCACGAGACTCCACTACGTGCACTGGTCGACGACCCTCGGCAGACCGCTTTCGGACGACACAAGCAGACGTCACTCCCCACGATGTGCCGCGACTGCGACGTGCTGTTCGCCTGCCAAGGTGGCTGCCCGAAGGACCGCTTCGCCACCACGCCCGACGGCGAACCGGGCCTCAACCATCTCTGCGACGGGTACCTGGCTTTTTTTCGGCACAGTCGCTCGGCGATGCAGACGATGGCCGAGTTGGTGTCGTCGGGTCGTTATGCCGACGAGATCATGTCCACGGGTCGGTGAGCTCGTCGGCCCAGCCGAAAACGGCGGCCCGTCGATCTTCGGTGTCGCTCTTTTTGGTCGATGGCAATCGATGTCGAGGGCGAACCTCTCGATCGCACCAGAATTCGCCCGACGGAAGATCTCGCTCGGTGGCGCTCAACCAGGCGATGGTGTCGGCCCCCTCGTCGGCCGAGCGAAGAATCGGGGCGGTCACCTTGGCGAATCCGGGCAGTGACGACCGCACGCCGGGCGTGTCGGCCCAGCCCGGATGCATCACCGCCACGAAACGGTCGGGCTCGCGCGTGGCCCACTCCTGCACGAGAGCGACCTGAAATCTCTTGGCTGACGCGTATTGACGGGTGCCGTCGTATTTCGAGGGCGTCATCGGATCTCGGCGTCGAGGATCGACCAACGATGCGCCGTACATGCCGCCGGACGCCACCCAAATCGATCGTGGCGCCGCGATCAGACGCGTCACGAGATGGGGAGCCAAGACATGAACCGCCATGGTGGTCTCGAATCCTTGAGGCGTTCGAACTACTTCATGGAGGAGGGCGCCGGCGTTGTGCACGACGACGTCAGGGATGCCGCTGCTCGTGATCGCCGCGCAGGACTCGGCGACGGATTCGAGATTGGACACGTCGCATACGACCACCTCGTGATCGCCACCGAGTGCGTCGGCCACGCGCCCAGTTCGCTCGGCGTCACGACCCACGAGAACGACCGTGGCACCGAGCGCTGCGACACGTTCGGCAGCCGCCCGTCCGATTCCCGAGGTCGGCCCGGTCACGACGACTCGCTGGCCGGCGAGTGAGTCTGGCGGGAGTGATTCCCACGAGGACTGACGCGACCGCAGCGCATAGCCGAGACGCGAGAAGCCGCCGACGATGCTGGCGTCGAGCAGGCGGTCAGCGAATGAAGTCACGTCTCCATTCCACACCGACTTCGCCACGAATGCCAGACTGTGCTCGTGAGCGAGACCCATCGACACGACGAACATCCTCACGTGCACGGGCCCGATTGCGGCCATGTGGCGGTGGTCCACGACAATCACGTCGACTACATCCACAACGGGCACCGTCATCATCAGCACGACGATCACTGGGACGAGTGCTCGACCGATTCGTGCGTCGCTCACTCCGAGCACGACCATGAACACGGGCCCGACTGCGGTCACACTCCGGTTCCCCACGGTGACCACGTCGACTATCTGCACGACGGACATCTGCACGCTCGTCACGGCGACCACTGGGACGAGCACTGACCTGAGATTCTGGTGCGGGATCTTCACCTATGCGGTGAAAAATCCTCACCAGAACACCGGTTAGTGGTCGTGTTCGTGGCCGTCGAGGTGTTCGGTCACGACGAGTCGGCCGTCCACATGGGTCAGGCCCACGCCGAAGGTCGCCAGCAGGTTCTCCGGAGTCAGCACCACGTTCGGCGGCCCCGCCCGGCCAGCAACATCACGCGCTCGCACTCGGACGCCTCACCCACGTCGTGGGTGGCCGACACGATCACGGCACCACGTTCACGCTCGGCTGCCATCGCCTCCAGATAGGCGGCCCGACCCGGCGCGTCGAGACCTGAGGTCGGTTCGTCGAGAAGCAGGAGCTTCGAGCGCCGAGCGAGCACCTGCGCCAGATACACCCGCTGTTGCTGTCCGCCCGACAGATCTCTCATGGCTCGATCGGCCAGATGATCGATGCCCATCTTCGTCATGGCCGTGGCCACGGCCTCGTCGTCTTCGCGTCGACGACGGGCCAGCCGACCACGTTGGTCGAAACGGGCCATGCGCACGACGTCGATCGCTCGAATCGGGAGAGCGAGTCCTTCGCGGTGGTTCTGGCTGAGGTAGGCGACGTCGGTCGTCGAACGACCAGGCGGCGCGCCGAGGATCTCGAGTCCCCCGTTGAGGGTGGGCAAGAGCCCCGCGAAGGTCTTCAACAAGGTCGACTTTCCCGAGCCGTTCGACCCGACGAGCGCCACCGACCCACCCGGTTGGAGAAACGTGTCGACGTCTTCGAGGACGACACGTGATCCGTATCCGACCGACAGTCGACGGGCGACGATCACCGGGCTCACGCCATCACGCTCCGAGACGACAACGAGCGACGGATCTCGACGACGAGGAGCACCACGAAGAACAGACTCGAGGCGACCACGACGACCGACGCCCCAGCGGCCCAGTCCCAGTGGTACGAGATCAGAAGTCCGACGTACACCGACAACGAACCGATGAAGGCCGCCCAGAGCATCATGACGCCGATACGTCGAGCGATGAGCGCCCCCGCGCCGGCCGGGCCGAGCAACATCCCGAAGACGAGCAGCGATCCCACCGACTGAAACGACACGACGATCGTGGCCGCCACGAGGACCAGCATCAGCCGGTGGTGCACCTCGGCCCGGTAGCCCATGGCCCGAGCCAGATCGGTGTCGAAGCACATGACGGCGAAGGGCCGGTAGCACCACACGACGATCACTCCGACGAGGGCGAGCGCCACCGCGAGCACGCGGATGTCGGCCGAGTCGACACCGAGAAATTCTCCGAAGAGGATGGCGTCGATGTCACCCGTGAGGCGGTCGGTACTCGACACCATCACGACACCGGCTGCGAGAAGTCCGACGAACAAGAGTCCGATCGCCGTGTCGGACGACAGCTTCGATCGCTTCGTCACCAAGCTGACGCCGCCGATCATCACTCCGGCACCGATGGCGGCTCCGAGCAGCGTCGAAAAACCGAAGATCACCGCCCCGGCGACACCCGGGAGAACCCCGTGCGCCAACGCATCGCCGATGAAGGCCAGTCCTCGCAACACCACGTACGTCCCGACGACGGCGCACAGAACGGCGACCAGCACTCCGGCGAGCAAGGCTCGCTGCATGAAGGCGTTGTCGAGGAACGGGCCGAACAACGTGTCGGCGAGGGCGATCACGCTCCCACGCTACGCAGTCAGGGCGTCGCGAACCTCTGATGCCAAGGCGAGAAGGAACGACCGATGGCAGTACGCACTGGAGTGCGCGCTCTCTGGCCGCTGCCACGGGGATCTCCAAAACCACCGTCCACCGCTGGCTGCAGACCTTCTC
>RFSV01000002.1 GCA_009923785.1 Acidimicrobiia bacterium
CCCATCGTCTTCCGGCGGAGTCGACCCTTCTGACCCTCCAGCACTTGCTCGTGAAGTAAATATCTACTTCCTTCGTGGACGGCCATACCGATTCGCAGATTGCCGAGTTGATGAATCTCAATGCTCAGACAGTTCGCAATCGGGTGAGCAACATGCTGCTCGAATCAGGGATGAGCAATCGCCCCCAGTTGGCGATCGATTTCTTTTACCGGATATTGGCGCTCAACGGCGGGGACACGGGAGCTGTCGTGCTTCCGGCGAGAACACTCGAATCTTGAGCGCACATCATCGCCAATTGCGTCCTGTTGTGCACCCCAAATCTGTTCAGAAGTCGACGCTGCCGATCACCGCCAGCATTGCGTAATTCTTGCCGCGCTGTTCGCGGTGGCGTTCGCTGTAGAACTTCTTCGCCATCGCCGCGCTAGCCCCAGAGACCGAAATTGCCGAAGCCCAGCAGTACGTCGGCCAGCAGCACGGCGAACAACAGGAACAGGTACAGGATCGAGAAACCGAACATTCGTCGATTTGAGTTCGCAAATTTTCGATCGAAACTCTCGGATCTCGTTCACGATCTGCAGAGTCGGCAATTTGAAATCGACGTACCCATCGAAATCCGGCGTGTGAGCGACGCCTACCGATTCCCAGAAAGCTCCGAGACTCCCCACCAACCGAACAGCGGTCGGGCCGACTTGGACGTTACTGCGTCTGAGGTGCCACGATCTGACTGCTGCCTCGGCGACGATCACGACATCGTCAACGACAACTCGACGATCGATCCCGATGGATCGGACGTCGATGACTCGGGCGCTTACGTCAGTGATCTCATTCAGGTCGTCAGCAAGCACAGCACAAAGTGCCGGATTCAAGCTCACCAGTTCAACGAACACGAAACCATTTTCTAGAACGATGAGTTCAAGGTGATGGGAACAAATGTCCTGCCCATTTTTTTGGTACGGACATACCTAGCCCCGGCCAGTGACTACCGTACGTTCGTGGACGTCACGACGATTGCCGACGATCTGGCCGTTTTTCACCATGGTCTCTCGACACGTCGCCTCGAAGGTCTTCGACCCGACACAGCTTACGAATTCAGTGGAGCCAGCATCAGAACACTCGAGCGACCAGGTGGCGAACTTCTGTGTCGGTTCGCGACGGTGAACGACGTACATTTTGGTGAAGTCGAGTGTGGACGAATGGATGGGCGAAGCGACGGGCCCATTCAACGACGCTACTCACACGAGACTCCGCACCCCGAACTGATGAATCAGACCGCTGTTCGTGAAATCGCGGCGATCGATCCGATAGCAGTTTTCGTCAAAGGGGATCTCACACTCGATGGTAGTGACGAAGAATTCGCGGCCTTCGAAGCGTGTTACCGTCCGGCCTTCGGTGAGTCTCTGCACGTGGTCCGCGGCAATCACGATGCCTATCACGACCAAGGTCGGTACGACCGAGATCTATGGGTCGAATTGCCTGGTATCTGCGTCGCGCTCATGGACACCGTGATCGCCACCGAGACCACGGGTGCGTTCACTTCCGATCAGATCGCATGGCTCGAGGATCGCGTCGCCGCAACCGATTGTCGAGTGATCGTGATGGGCCATCACCAGCAATGGGTCGACGGAAAACGGAGCGACGACTACTTCGGATTGCACCCCGATTCGAGCGACGAATTGGATCGGCTCACGGCCCGTCATACGAACGTTCTCGGTTACACAGCCGGCCACACTCACCGCCATCGCCTTCGTCGTATGCCCTGTGGAGCGCCCACTGTCGAGGTGGGAACTATCAAGGACTTCCCTGGTACCTGGGCCGAGTACCGGGTGTACGAGGGTGGTGTCATGCAAGTCGTGCACCGAGTGTCGGAGCCAGAAGCACTTTCCTGGAGTGAACGTTGCCGGGGTTTGTACGCAGATTTCGGAATGCACTACGAGTCGTACGCACTCGGCTCACTCGATCAACGCTGTTTCGTGTTCCCCGATCGGGAGTCATGAGTTCGGTCTCGTTCTCGGCCGGGCTGCGAGCCATGAGCGTGCCCCCTTTTCATGCCATGACTATGTCGAAGCGGGCAACCGATCGAGCTGCTCTCGGGCTGAACACCATGTTTCTTCAGGTCGGTCAACCAAGCACCGGGGCTCCTCTCGGAGCCCGTCGAGCTGTTATCGACGCACTCGAGGCCGATCGACCGCTCGGGTACACCAACTCGCCCGGACTTCCGGCACTGATCGACCGCATTGTTCGGCACTACGACGACAGATACGACGTGTCGATCGACGCCGAGTCGGTCACGATCGTGGCGGGCGCATCGGCCGGATTCACCCTGGCCTTTCTGGCCGCCTTCGACCCCGGCGACCGAGTCGGTGTCCTCGAACCGGGATATCCCTGTTATCGCAATGCTCTCATCGCACTCGGTATGGAGCCCGTCCCCATTCCGATCGGTCCTGAGACCAACTGGTCACCGACGCGCGAACGACTCGACGAAGTCGGACCGCTTCAGGGCCTCGTGATCGCCTCACCGTCCAACCCCACCGGAACGGTTCTCGACACCACCACGATCGACGACTTGGTCGCCTATTGCGACACCAGGGCGATCCAGCTGATCTCCGACGAGATCTACCACGGCATCACCTACGGACTGCCGGCCAGCACGGTCGTTGGACGGTCACCCCATCCAGTCGTCGTCAACTCGTTTTCGAAGTACTACTCGATGACGGGTTGGCGTCTCGGATGGATGGTCTTGCCCGCACATCTCCGCGACACGGTCGATCGCCTCCAACAGAACCTCTACATCTGCGCGCCTCACGTGAGCCAGATCGCCGGCCTCGCTGCGTTCGATTGCACCGACGAACTCGACGCCCACGTGACTCGATACGCCCGAAATCGAGACGTGCTGATCGACGGTCTGAGCCGATCAGGCATCGTCGACATCGCACGGGCCGACGGCGCCTTCTACGTGTACGCCGACGTGAGCCACCTGACCCACGACTCGATGAACCTCTGCCACAGGTGGCTCGACGAACTGGGGGTCGCTGTGACTCCCGGACTCGATTTCGATCTCGACCGCGGCCACCGATACGTTCGCTTCTCGTACGCCGGGTCGCTCGAACACATCGAGCAGGCGTGTGACTCGTTGGCCACCTGGAATCCCTGAACCTTGACCGAATCCCGTGCACCCCTGAGCAACCTTCGAGTCATCGACCTCTCGACGGTGATCGCCGGACCGAACTGCGCGCGCTACCTGGCCGACTTCGGAGCCGACGTCATCAAAGTCGAACGACCCGACACCGGAGACAGTCTCCGCAACATGGCATGGAAGGATCCGCGCGACGGTGTTGGCCTGTGGTGGAAGCTCGCCAACCGCAACAAACGGACGATCGCCCTCGATCTGAAAAGCGACGACGATCGAGGCGTACTCGAACGTCTTGTCAGCGATGCCCATGTGCTGATCGAGAATTTCCGTCCGGGCACACTCGAGCGCCTTGGTCTTGGTCCTGAACGACTCCTCCAGATCAACCCATCGCTCGTGATCACTCGCGTGACCGGCTTCGGCCAAGACGGCCCATACGCCGATCGACCCGGTTTCGCATCGATCGCTGAATCGATGTCCGGCTACGCCGCCGTCAACGGCGAAAAGGACGGTCCGCCTCTGCTACCGGCGATCGCCCTGACTGACGAGCTCACGGCGATCGTCGCCGCGTTCGCCACCATGGTGGCGGTTCATTCCGGGATCGGACAGGAAGTCGATGTGAGTCTGCTGGAGAGCATCTTCCACATCATGGGTCCAGTGGCATCGCTGTTCGCCCTCACTGGTGAAATCCAACCACGACTGGGTTCCGGACTTCCGTACACCGTCCCCCGTGGTGTGTACCGGTGCGCCGATGCGAAGTGGGTCGGTGTGTCGGCCTCGTCGGACACCGTGGCCATGCGCGTGATGGAGATACTCGGCGTGGCCGACGATCCTCGCTTCACATCGTTCACCGGCCGCACCGCCCACCGCGATGAACTCGAGGAACGAATGAGCGCCTGGTGTGCCGAACGAACTCGCGACGAAGTGATCCACATTTTCGAAGAGGCCGAGGCGGCCATCGGCCCGGTTCTCGACATGGCCGACATCGCCGTCGATCAGCATTTCGTCGAGCGCCAGGCGATCGTCGATGTTGGCGACACCCCGATGCAGAATGTGATCGCACGACTGTCACGAACTCCAGGTGTGCTTCGACATCCCGGTCGAGCGCTCGATGCCGATGGAGACGAAATCCGACGAAAGGGATGGGAACGATGAACGAGAAGCCCTACGTGTACGTGGCTGGTCCACTGTTCGACGAAGGTGAACGGTGGTTCATCGAAAAAGTCGACGCACTCGTTCGGGAGTGCGGATTCGACACATTCCTTCCTCACCGGGACAACCCACCGAAGACGGCCGACAACGTCCGTCTGATCTTCGAGAACGACAAAGGTGGCGTCGATCGATGCGACGTCGTGGTCGCCAACCTGAACGGCATCATGACCGACGACGGAACCGCTTGGGAGATGGGATACGCCTTCGCCCTCGGCAAGCACATCATCGGCCTATACACCGACTGGAGAGCGCGGTTCCCCGCCCCCGACGAAGTGGTGAACCTCATGATGCAGTGTTCGATGGATCGGCTCGTGCGATCTCTCGACGAGCTGCGCGATGCACTCGTCGAGTGGAAGGGCGCTCAGGCCTGAGACACTCCGGTTCCGATCGGACAACTCACCCCGGTGCCACCAATTCCGCAATAGCCGTTCGGGTTCTTGCCCAGATACTGCTGGTGATAGGGCTCGGCATAGAAGAAGTCACCAAGCGGAGCGATCTCAGTGGTGATCGTCGACAGACCGGCAGCCGACAACTGCGTCTGATACACACGAGCTGATTCGACCGCAGCCTCAGCCTGCTCAGCAGAAGTGGTGTACACCGCGCTGCGATACTGCGAGCCGATGTCGTTTCCCTGGCGCATGCCTTGAGTGGGATCGTGGTTCTCCCAGAAGACGCGAAGAAGATCGTTGTAGGTCACGCGAGCTGGATCGAAGGCCACCAGAACCACTTCCGTATGGCCCGTGAGTCCGCTGCACGTCTCTTCGTAGGTCGGGTTCGGCGTGTAACCACCGGCGTAGCCCACTGCAGTCGAGAAGACTCCGTCGGCCTGCCAGAACTTCCGCTCGGCTCCCCAGAAACAGCCCATACCGAAGACCGCCGTATGCATACCGTCGGGCCACGGCGGAGTGAGCGGCGCGTCGAGCACGAAATGCTTCTCGGGGACCGGCATCGTCTGGTCGGTGCGACCGGGCAGGGCGTTCTCGGGCGCCACCATCGACGCGTTTTTCTTGGCGAACAGCATGAGGCGAGGTTACGTCACTTGCAGAGAAGTGTGTCGACTCGACGAGCGGCAATCGTCAGACCGACCACGGTCAGCGCGGCGAGATAGGCCACGTGGACTGCGATTCCCCATGTGGCGATACCGAGGCAGGCCGCGCGCACGAGTGCGACACCGTGATAGAGCGGACTGATCTGCACGACCCAACCCCACACACCGTATGACGACAACGGATAGAAGGTCGCCGAGAACAAGAACAGTGGGAGAACGATGGTCTGAACCCAATCGAAGTCCTCCCACGACCGCATATACGTGGTGGCCGCCATACCGACCGAAGCAAACGCGGCTCCGAGGAGAAGACAGGCCGGGACCGCCAGGACGACTGTCCACGAATCGGTGAGCCCGAGAGCGATCAAACAACCGAGGAAGACGATCGAATAAAGCGTGCCTCGAGTGAGAGCCCATCCGATCTCGCCGACGGCGACGTCCTTCGAGCTCATGGGAGTGGCCAGTACTCCGTCATACAAACGAGCGTGACGCAACTTGAAATACACGTTCATCGTGCTGTCATAGACCGCTCCGTTCATGGCCGAACTCGCCATGAGTGCCGGCGCCACGAACTGGGCGTACGACACCGATCGCCCGGCGAACTCGATGTCACCGACGAGTGAGCCGAAACCGATGCGGATCGAGAACAAATAGAAGAGGGGTTCGAAGAAACCCGACACCACGATCATCCACGAAAGCTTGTTGACGTAGAAACTTCGCTCGATCATGCGATGTGCACGTCGTGAGTGCCGCAGGATCGGCGGTACGACGCGCCAGACCAGAGTTTCCTGGCTCATCGGTAGAGCCTCCGGGTGAAGTATCGATCACACAGGTACAAACCAAGAGTGATGTACGCGAACAGCACGGCTAGATGTCCGAGAACTGCAAAGAATCCGATCGTCTCGAGGACGAATCCACGAGTGAGTTCGACGCCGTGCCAGAGAGGCGTGACCCAGGCGATCGGCTTCAGAATGCCGGGGAGAGCCTCGATCGGATAGAAGGCACCCCCGAACAAGAACAAGGGGGTGACCACGAATCGCTGCACGTAGTTGAAAGATTGGTCGTATTCACGGGTCGCCGCATATGCGCCGACTGTCGTCGAGAACGACAATCCGCACAGAACCGCCGACAACGTGGCTGGAACGAGGCCCCACGATCGGGTGTCGGGAACCACTACCAGCACGACCGTCACGCCCACCACGGCCAGTGACACACGTGTGGCCCACCACAACAGTTGACCGGCAACGATCTGACGCGTCGTGAGCGACGTCGCGGCCATCGAATCGAACGTCCCCTCCCACTTGAAACCGGCCAACACGGGATACGTCGACTCGAAAGCGCCCACCAACATGGCCGTGGTTGCCAAGAGAGCTGGGGCCAAGAAGGCCAGGTAGCCCATTCCGCCGAGAGCGTCCGATGACGCTGTCCGCGCATCGACGAGCGATCCGACGCCAAGGCCCATTCCGAGGAGAAACAGAATGGGTTGCACGAATCCGAGAGTCAGATTCGTCTTCCAAATCCGCTTGAGGAGAGTCATGTGACTCTCCCAGACACGAACGGCAGGCGGAGTGGTCATCTCAGTCCACCAAAGATCGTCCGGTCAGCCGAAGGAAAACGTCCTCGAGAGTGCTGCGACGAACGAGTGCACTCTCCGGTGACAAACCGCGCGCGTGAACTTCGTGAAGGACCGACTCTCCGTCGTCGGCGTACACCAGGATTCGATCGGGGAGAATCTCATGACGTTCACCGAGATCGGTGACCGATCGAGCACGTTCGGCGTTCGTGCCCGCTGGGAATCGAAGTTCGAGGACTTCACGAGTGGAATGCTGCGCGATCAATTCACGAGGTGAACCTTCGGCGACGATTCGACCACCGTCCATCACGACGAGTCGGTCGCACAACTGCTCGGCCTCGTCCATGTAGTGAGTGGTCAGAACGAGAGTGACACCCTGCTGCTTCAGTCGATAGAGGCGGTCCCAGAGAATGTGACGAGCCTGAGGATCGAGACCGGTGGTCGGCTCGTCGAGCAGAAGAAGTTCAGGCTGGTTGATCAAACTACGGGCGATGGTGAGGCGACGTTTCATTCCACCGCTCAGCGGTTCGACCCGCGAGTCGGCCCGATCCGAAAGCTGCACGAAATCGAGGAGTTCACGAGCCCGCGACTTGCACTCGGCCCGCGGGATGTCGAAGTACCGGCCGTACACCACCAGGTTGTCGAAGACGGTGAGTTCGCTGTCGAGATTGTCCTGTTGCGGGACGACTCCCATGCGGGCACGAATTTCCTTACCGCTCGTCGCCGGGTCGAGGTCGAAAAGACGCAGTGTTCCCGACGTCACGGGCGACACGCAGCCGATCATGCGCATGGTGCTCGACTTGCCGGCACCGTTGGGCCCGAGGAAACCGAATGCTTCTCCGCGGGCGATCTCGAAGTCGATACCTCGTACCGCTTCGAAGTCGTCGAACTTCTTGGTGAGTCCACGGGCCGACACGATCGGAAGCACGGCGACACGATACTGCTGGCCCACCTAGAGTCTCTTCGATGCTCGTTCGAGACCTCACCGTCGACGACCTCACGATCGCACACCGGATCAACCAAGAAAACGTTCCGGCCGTCGGTCACGAGACGTTCGACGATTTCGCGACCATTTTCGAGATGTGTTCGATCGCCTTGGCCCTCGAAGAGTCCGGGAGCGTTCACGGATTCTGCATGGTTCTGCCACCCGGAACGGCGTACGACAGTCCCAACTATCTCTTCTTCGAGACCCGTTTCGACGACTTCGTCTACCTCGATCGGGTCGCCATCACAGCCACCCATCAAGGTCGAGGTGGTGGTCCGCTTCTGTATCGAGAGGTCGAGCGGCGAACACGGTCCGAATGGTTCACTCTCGAGGTGAACGTGAAGCCGCCGAACGAGGGGTCGCTCAGATTCCACCGACGTGAGGGCTTCGACGAGGTGGCCGAAATGGAGACCCGACCGGGCAAGATCGTCAGCCTCATGGCCAAGCGACTGCGCTGATCAGCGTCGGTCGGGAAGGAACCGAAAACGATCGCGGACATCGGCGACACGTTCGGCAGTGACCTCGGCGTAGAGCGTGCACTCGGTATCGGGGCCTTCGGCCAGAACTTCTCCGAACGGGTCGACGATCAGACTGTCACCCGAGTACTCGAGCCCGCCGCCAACACCGACGCGATTGCATCCGATCACGTAGGCCTGATTCTCGATCGCCCGAGCGCGCAGCAGGGTGATCCAGTGATCACGACGAGATGCCGGCCAGTTGGCCGGAACGAGGAACACATCGGTCTCCGGCGCCAGTTGCCAGAACTCGTCGGCGAAACGGAGGTCGTAGCAGACGAACAACGACACTCTGAGCCCGTCCACGTCCACCGTCACGAGATCGGCGCCCGGTCGGACATATTGGTCTTCACCTCCGTAGGTGAACGGATGGATCTTTCGGTAACGACGAAGGTTCCCGTCAGGGTCGGCCAGAACGAGGGTGTTGGCTGGTCGCTGATCGTCGGCTCGCGAGTCGGCCGGGACTTCCGGGCACGATCCGGCGATCCACACTCCGTGCTCGGTCGCCTGGGCCCGCAGGAATTGCGACGACGGACCATTTTCTGGTTCGGCGAACGAATCGGACTCGACGGCGAAACCGGTCGAGAAGGTTTCCGACAGCACGACCAGACGCGCTCCGTCATCGGCGGCCTCGGCGACTCGCGGAGCGAGACGGTCGAAATTGGCCTGACGTTCGCACCAGACGATGTCGTGCTGAACGACGGCGACCCTCACGATCCACCCCGTGTTCGAAGACCCGACAAACGTTCGACGGCTTCGTCGATCGACGTCATTCGTTTGCAGAATGCGAATCGCACCAAATGCTGTCCCTCGTGTCGGTGTTCGCGATCGTAGAAGACGACGTTGGGAACGGCGACGACTCCGCAGCGTTTCGGTAGAGCCCGGCAGAACGCGTAACCATCACCCTCGGGATCGATGGCTCTGATGTCGACCGTCACGAAGTAGGTCCCCTGCGGCGGGAACACCTCGAAACCTGCCGTTCGAAGGCCGCTCATGAGCTGATCGCGTTTCGACTGCAAATCAGACGCCAAGTCGGTGAAGTACGAGTCGGGGAGTCGCAATCCGACGGCAATCGCTGGCTGGAACGGGCCAGACGACACGTAGGTGAGGAACTGTTTGGCCGAGCGGGCCGCTGACACCAAAGGGGCGGGAGCACAGATCCACCCAACCTTCCACCCAGTGGTGTTGAACGTCTTTCCCCCACTCGAGATCACGAGGGTGCGCTCGCGCATACCGGGCAACGTGGCAATAGATCGATGTTGGACTCCGTCGTACGTGAGGTGTTCGTACACCTCGTCCGACACCACGATCAGATCGCGTTCGATGGCGAGCTCGGCGAGCGTTCGCAGCTGCTCGTCGTCGAGGACCTTACCTGTCGGGTTGTGAGGGCTGTTCACCAACAGAATCCGAGTGCGATCGGTGATCGCCGCCCGCAATTCGTCAGTATCGAACCCGTAGTCGGGCGGACGAAGCGTGACGGGGCGGGCGACACCCCCGGCCATTGCGATACAGGCCTGGTACGAGTCGTACATCGGTTCGAGCAGAACAACTTCGTCGCCGGTTTCGAGCAATCCGAGCAGGCAGGCCGCCAGAGCCTCCGTGGCACCAGCGGTGATCAGAACCTCGGTGTCGGGATCGTAGGAGAGTCCCCAGAAACGCGCCTGGTGCTCGGCGACGGCCTCACGTAGCACCGGCATTCCGGGGCCGGGCGGATATTGGTTCTGGCCCGATCGAATCGCATCGACTGCGGAGTCGAGCACCTCATGCGGACCGTCGTAGTCGGGGAAGCCCTGACCCAAGTTGACCGCGCCCGTCTCGACGGCCAGTGCCGACATCTCGGCGAAGATGGTGGTTCCGAACTCGCGCAACTTCGATGTCACGTACGAGTTCGACGACATGACCTCAGGCTAATTCGCCGATGAGCCGATTACGGCTGGTCGAGAACTTCCAGAACGGCATCGAGCAGGCCACTCGCCCCGAATCGGAACGTTGCGGGCGTCGCCCAGTTCGCGCCCATGACATCGTCGGCCAAGTGCAGGTAGGTCATCGCGTCGGCAATGGTTCTGATCCCGCCCGAGGGTTTGATCCCCACCGGTCGACCGGACGCAGCGATCGCTTCGAGCATCGCGCGAACCGCTTCCGGAGTCGCCGAAACCTTCGACTTGCCGGTCGAGGTCTTGACGAAGTCGGCTCCGTGGACGATGGCGACACGTGCGGCGTCGGAAACTTGTTCGAGCGAAGCGAGTTCGCCGGTCTCGAGGATCACCTTCAGATGCCGGGGCAACTCCACGATCGATCGGACGGCATCGAGTACGGCCTCAACTCGTACGCGATCGCCAGCGAGATACGCCCGATACGGGAGTACGAGATCGAATTCGTCGGCACCGTCGTCGAGAGCCCTTCGTGTCGTCGCCACCACCTGATCGATCGGTTCGTCACCGGTCGGAAAATTGACCACGGTGGCGATCCTCACACCGGTTCCGGCCAATTGCGCAACAGCAACCGGAACGAATCTCGGCCAGACACACACTGCCGCGACGCTTCCATACGGTGTGGTCGCTCGTTCGCAGAGCGATTTCACATCGTCGTCGGTGCACGACTCACCGAGGTCGGTGAGATCGATCAGACTCAGAATCCGACGAGCGTCGGTCACTGAACGAAGCCGCGAAGGTTGTCGGGGCCGAACGACACCGGAAGGAGCCCATCCATAGTGAAGACCGCTCGCACACCCTCCGGACCACAGGCGTAGATCGCCGTCGTCGGTGACGAGAACTCGCGAATCCTCTGACGGCACCCTCCGCAACATGTTCCGACCTCGTCGCCGTCACAAATGGTGAGCACAGCGGCAATCGAGTCGTCACCGCCGGCGATCATCATCGAGATCGCGCCGGCTTCGGCACAGGTGCTCACCGGATACGCCGCGTTCTCCACGTTGCAGCACGCGTACACGTGCCCGGTCGCCGTGAGAATGGCGGCTCCGACGTTGAAATGGGAGTACGGCGCATAGGCACGCGACTGGACGGCTCGGGCCGCTTCGAAGAGTTCGGGAACCCGATGTTCGGCTGGGTGACTGACCAGATCGCTCATAGGTACGAATCTAGGGCGCAGTCGAGGTCGGTGTGCGAGGATGGTTCGTGCTCAGGAGAAGTGTGCTCAGCGTCTGGAGTTGGTTCGCCCTCGTGGTGATCATCATCGTTTGGTTTCCACTCGTCACCATCACCTGGATCTTCACCGCCCCGTTCGACAAGGGTCGGTACGCGGCTGGTTACCTGTTCCGCAAGCTCACAGTCGCCCACCAATTGGCGACTCCTATGTGGAAATTTTCCACGAGCGGTGACCTACCGAGCGATAAGCGCCGTCCCTACGTCGTCGTGGCCAACCACGAGAGCTTCGTCGACATTCTTCTCATCAGCCATCTGCCGATCGAGATGAAGTGGTTGTCGAAGGAGACATTCTTCAAATACCCCCTCATCGGATGGATGATGAGGATGGCCGGCGACATCCGTCTCGTACGAGGCGATCGGTCGAGTGGTGCCGCCGCCATGAAATCCTGTCACGATCGCCTAGGTAAGCGCGTCTCGGTGATGATCTTCCCCGAAGGAACTCGCTCGGTCGACGGATCTCTCGGCAACTTCAAAGACGGGGCCTTCCGTCTGGCGATCGAGTCCGGTGCACCAATTCTCCCACTCGCCGTTCACGGCACCCGAACTGCGTTGCGCAAGCACGACTGGCGACTCGGCGATTCGCGAGCCGAGGTCAGAGTTCTCGAACCGATCTCTACCGAGGGACTGGGCGAAGCCGACATCGCATCGCTGCGCGAGCGAGTTCGCGCGCGAATCGCCGATGAACTAGCCGTGATGCGCGTGGCCTAACGGCCCGAGTGACCGAACCCACCGCCTCGGTCGTCTCCGTCGAGAGTCGACACCTCACGCCACACCACCTCGACCACACGTTGCACCACGAGTTGGGCGATGCGATCACCACGTGTGACTCGGTAGTCGTCATGCGGGTCGGTGTTCAAGAGAACCACCTTGATCTCACCTCGATACGCGCAGTCGATGAGACCGGGACTGTTCACCACGCTGAGGCCGTGCTTCAGAGCGAGACCGCTTCGAGGCAGTACGAAACCGGCATACCCACGAGGTAGTGCCACAGCGACACCGGTCGGAACGAGGACCCGGCCGCCTCCCGCGTGGACGACGGCGTCTTCGCGTGCGACGAGGTCGATCCCGGCGTCGCCCTCGTGCGCGTAGGAGGGCAGAGGAAGTTCAGGGTCGAGTCGAACAACCGACACCTCGAGACGTTCGGCGGCGTTCACGACCTCACCCTATTCGCCCTCTGATCGCCCCACGGAACCGTTCAGCGCCACATCGATGACCTATGGTTTCCGACGTGTTGGTGTGGATGGATCTCGAGATGACAGGTCTCGATCACGAGAAAGAGGTGATCGTCGAGATCGCGACCATCGTCACTGACGACCAACTCAACGTCGTGGCCGAAGGTCCCGATCTGGTCGTCCAGGCACCCGACGCGGCTCTCGTCGCCATGGATCCCTTCGTCGTCGACATGCACACCCGATCGGGCCTCCTCGAAGCCATCCGGGCCTCGTCCACCAGTCTCGAAGAGGCCGGTCGACTGACCCTCGACTTCATTCGTTCTCATGTTCCTCAACCGCGTTCGGTGCCGCTCTGCGGCAACTCGATCGGTACCGATCGGCGCTTCCTCGCCAAGTATCTGCCCGACATCGAGAACTATCTCCACTACCGGTCCGTCGATGTGAGTTCGATCAAAGAACTTGCCAAGCGGTGGTATCCCGATCTCGACACCTCGCGACCCGACAAGGCTGGCACGCATCGGGCTCTCGACGACGTCCGCCAGAGCATCGAAGAGCTTCGTTTCTACCGAGAGCGACTATTCGTCCCTGGAACGACGCCACCACTACCCTGACTTCGTGACCAACCACGGCGGACATTCGCATACGCACGACGCTCCGCGACCGGTCAAGCAGGAACAGCGGGCGGCAACCGAATCCATCGACGAATTGGCGCCCGGAGTTCTCCGCACCCAGCTTCCGATCGACATCCCCGGGCTCGGTCACGTGAACATGTACGTGCTCGAAGACGAACGGGGTGTCGCCGTCGTCGATCCGGGTCTCGCGAACAAGCAGAGTTACACCGCGATTCAAAAGCGCCTCCGTGAGATCGGGGTTCCTCTGAAGCGAGTTCACACGGTGATCGTGACCCACAGTCATCCCGATCACTTCGGAGGAGCGGAATGGATTCAGAGCCATTCGGGCGCCGAGATCGTGACGAGTCGTCATTTCCGAGTGTTCTGGGACCCGACCGAACCTCCCGACGTCGACGTAGAAGACGTTCCCGATCTACCTCCGTACCGGCGCCCCTGGGAGCCGACCCCATGGGGTGGACCGGGCATGAACGTTCCGTGGCGCCGTCGAGCACGCATGAAGGTCGCTCAACGATTCCCGAAGCTCCTTCACCTCCCACGTCCGACCATTCGGCTCGACGACGCCGAGAGGTACACCTTCGCCCGACGCGAATGGGTAGCCGTACACACGCCCGGACACACCGCCGATCATCTCTGCTTGTTCGATCCCGAAGCCGGACTCATGCTGTGCGGCGATCACGTTCTTCCCACGATCACACCACACATCAGCGGTCTGGTACGTCGACGCGATCCGCTGCAACTTTTCTTCGACTCTCTCGACAAGGTCGCCGTCTTCGGTTCCGACGTCACCCTTGCCTTGCCCGCCCACGGCGACCCTTTTGCCGATCTGGCCGGACGGGCCAACGACATCAAGGTTCACCACGAAGGTCGACTACAGCGACTACGGGATGCAGCCGCCGAGCTCGACCGCCCGGCCACGGTGATGGAGATGTCGCGTTTCCTCTTCTCGCCACGCGCCCAAGGCGGCATGGCTGACAGTGAGACCTACGCTCATCTCGAACACCTTCGTGTGGCCGGAGAATTCGAGCGACGCGACGCCGAGGGGCGATACGAGTACGTCCGCCTCGTGTGATGTGACACGATCTGCCCATGACGGCGTCCGGTCCGAACGTCCTCTTCGTCACTCTCGACCAGTTCCGCGGTGACGCGCTCTCGTGCGCCGGACATCCCGTCGTACGAACTCCCCATCTCGACGCGCTGGCTGCCATCGGAACCCGATTCGCACGTCACTACACGCAGTCGACCCCCTGCGCTCCGGGTCGTGCCGGCCTGTACACCGGCATGTATCAGATGAATCACCGTGTCGTCGCAAACGGCACACCTCTCGATCACCGCTTCGACAACGTGGCCCTCCTCGCTCGTCGCGCGGGTCGTCAGGGAGTTCTGTTCGGCTACACCGATCAGTCGATCGATCCACGAGTGGCATCGGGACCCGACGATCCGCGGCTCGACACCTACGAAGGTGTTCTACCCGGCCTTCGCGTCGAGCTCGATCTCACCGGTGAACACGAACCGTGGATCGAGTGGCTCGACTCCCTCGGGTACGACGTGAGCGGTGGACACATCCGACTTCTCGAGACCGAACACGAGCGACCTGCTGAACACGGAGTCTCGGCTTTCACCACCGATCGCATCGTCGACTATCTCCGTCGGCTTCCTGACGGATCGCCGTGGTTCGTACACGCCAGTTACCTGCGTCCCCATCCTCCATATTCCGCACCGGGTTTCTTTTCGACCATGTACGACCCGAGCGAGGTCGGGGAACCCATCGCACCCGCCGACGATCGTCACCGATTCCACGATCTGCTCATGGGTCTCGACGACGTGAAGACACCGTCCTCCGATGCCGAGATGCGCCGGCTACGAGCCCAGTACTTCGGCATGATCTCGGCGGTCGATCGCGAAATCGGTCGCCTGGTGACGGCACTGCGCGAACTGAATCTGTGGGACGACACCGTCGTCGTCGTCACGTCCGATCATGGGGAACAACTCGGAGATCATGGACTCGTTCAGAAAGTCGGATGGTTCGAGGAAAGCCACCACATCCCGCTGATCTGGCGCGATCCACGACGAACGGGAGGCAACGTAGTCGATCAGTTCACCGAGAGCGTCGACGTGATGCCGACTCTTGCCGAGACCTGGTCGCAGAAGGTTCCTCTGCAATGCGACGGTCTTCCTCTCACACCGTTTCTCGAAGGGACCGAACCGCAGTGGTGGAGAGATGCGGCCACGTGGGAGTTCGATTGGCGATTCGCATTCATTCCAAGTGGCGAGCATCCATGGCCGTGGGACCGTCGACTCGAGCGGCAACACCTGACCGTTCGTCGCTCGCGCGACACGGCTTACGTCCAGTTCGACGACGGTTCGTCCATGTGCTTCGACCTGGCCGTCGATTCGACGTGGAGGACTCCGGTCACCGACCCCGCACGCGTGCTACGTATCGCACAAGACATGTTGGTCTGGAGAAGTTCTCACGCCGACAGGACACACACCGGCTTTCTCGTCCAGGATGGAGGTATCGGTCGCTGGCCCGACGATGTGCCATGGCGATCGTGATCAAGACGAACGAAGGAGCCCACCATGACCAGAACGAACGTCGCCGCACGGCTACGCGGCGAATTATGCGATCTGTTCGCCTCCGTCGGACCCGACGCTCCGACACTCTGCGAGGGTTGGGCAACACGCGACCTGGCTGCCCACCTAGTGGTTCGCGAGACACGGCCCGACGCAGCAGCAGGCATTCTGGTGAAGGCAGCTTCGGCCTACGGTGAGCGAATTCGGAGTCGAGTCGCCGATCGTCCGTGGCCCGAGCTGATCGACGACGTCCGGTCCGGACCACCTCGACTGTCACCGATGCGCCTTCGCGGTCTGGACGATCTCACCAACACCATCGAGTTCTTCGTCCATCTCGAAGACGTTCACCGCGCGCGACCCAACTTCGATCCGATCGCAGTCGACCCGAGCGTCGACGTCGCACTCACTCGACTACTTCGACGAGGGGCTCGACTTTTGGCCCGCCAGTCACCGGTCGGACTGTTGCTCTCGATATCTGGCCACGACTCCGTCGTTGCGAAGAAGGGAGAGCCTTCTGTGACCATCTCGGGTTCAGCCGGCGACATCGTCCTCTTCTTGTACGGCCGTTCGTCGGTCGCCAGCCTCGAATTCGACGGGCCGGCTGACGCGATCGAAAGTCTGAAGTCGACGAAGTTCGGTGTCTAGAACTGACACAATGAGTTCATGACCACCAAGGGACGCGACATCGACGCGATCGTCGCCGACCTCTCTATCGACGAAAAGGCATCCCTCACTTCGGGCGCCACCATGTGGACCACCCGACCGGTCGAACGAGCCGGACTACCCAGTGTCACCGTCACCGACGGTCCCGCTGGCGCACGAGGACCTTTCGTACCTGGCCTCGGACAACAGGTCGCCACCCTGTGCATTCCCTGTGGTTCGGCTCTCGGAGCGACGTTCGACATCTCTCTCGTGGAAGAACTCGGTCGTGCGGTCGGTCAGCAGACACGCACCAAGGGGGCGCGCGTTCTTCTCGCTCCGACCGTCAATCTCCATCGTTCGCCACTTTTTGGTCGCGCCTTCGAGTGCTTCTCGGAGGATCCATTCCTGTCGGGTCGGTTGGCCACGTCCTACGTCCGTGGCGTGCAGTCCCAAGGATGTGCGACGACGGTCAAACACTTCGTCGGCAACGACGCCGAGTTCGAACGAATGACCATCGACAGCGTCATCGACGAGCGAACTCTTCGCGAGGTGTATCTCCTCCCGTTCGAAATGGCTGTGCGAGACGGCGGATCGCTCGGGATCATGACGGCGTACAACCGGATGAATGGAACCTTTTGCGCCGAGCACGAATGGTTGCTCGCCGACGTTCTCCGTGACGAGTGGGGTTTCCAAGGTTTCGTCGTCACCGACTGGTTCGCCAACGTCACTACCGAAGGTGGAGCCCGCGCCGGTCTCGATCTCGAGATGCCAGCTCCGTCGCGTGCCTACGGAAGCGTTCTCGCCGACGCGGTGAGGGACGGTCGAGTCGATGAGGCAGAGCTCGATCGCGCAGCACGAACCCTCCTTGAGGTCTTCGATCGCCTCGGTGCCCTCGATGATGCGCCGACCGAGCCGATGGCCGTCGATCTACCCGAGCATCGTCGACTCGCCCGCCGCGCTGCCGCCTCGTCGATGGTGCTACTTCGTAACGAACCAGTAGCTGGTTCGGCTCTGCTTCCCCTCGACCTCGGCTCCACTTCGACCGTGGCCGTCATCGGACCCAACGCCGAGCGTGCTCGCATCATGGGTGGTGGTTCGGCTGAAGTTCTCCCCCACCACGAAACGACGATCATCGATGCATTGCGCCAGTGCTTCGGTGATGCGGTCGAGATCCGACATGCTCCGGGCTGTTCGATCGACAAGTCGGTCCCGGTGATCGATGGACATCGACTGGCAACTCCTGACGGCCGTCCGGGTTTCGAGGTCCACATCGACGATCGCGGATCACGAGAACGACTCACCACTCTCCACCGTCCCGATGGCCGTATCGTCGTCATCGCCCGTCAAGACGACGGTGTACCGATCTCAGGATTCGGTCTCTCTGCGCACGCGTCTCTCGTGGTCGAAAGCGGCGGACTCCACACGTTCTCTCTGATCGAGGCGAGTCCCTGCCGACTCCTCGTCGACGGACATGTCGTGATCGACGGCACCGAGCTTCCTCCGCCCGGTGACACCTTTTTCGGACTGTTCCGCCAGGAGTTGACCGCCGACGTCGAACTCGAGGCCGGACGCGCTCACGACATCGTCCTCGAATGCGACGCACTCGAGCGTCAGTGGGCGCACGGTGGGCAAATTGGCCTACGGCGGGTCGAGACCACCGATCCCGTCGTCGAAGCCCGTGATCTGGCTGCCTCGAGCGATGTGGCGATCGTGGTCGTCGGAACCAATGACGACTGGGAGAGCGAGGGGCACGATCGAAGCACGCTCGATCTTCCCGGACGGCAAGTCGAGCTGATCCGCGCCGTCGCTGCCGTCAACCCGCGAACCGTCGTGCTCGTCAACAGTGGTGCACCGGTCGACATGTCATGGGTCGACGACGTTCCCGCCGTGATGCAGATCTGGTTCGGTGGCCAAGAGATGGCGTTGGCGGTCGCCGATGTTCTGACCGGCGAGTCCGACCCGGGTGGGCGACTTCCTACGACGATTCCACTGCGTATCGAAGACACGCCCGCGTTCGGAAACTTCCCGGGCGAGAATGGTCGGGTTCGCTACGAAGAGGGTCTCTTCATCGGACACCGTTGGTACGACTCGCAACATCTGCCAGTGCGCTATCCGTTCGGCTACGGCCTCTCCTACGCAGAGTTCCGGATCGGCCCGGTTTCCCTCGACAAAGATCTCTGCACGAGCGGAGACACCGTGACCGTGACTGTTCCGGTGACCAACACCAGTTCACGTCATGGATCGCATGTCGTTCAGATTTACGTCGCTCCCCATCAAAGTTCGGTGATTCGCCCTCTCCAGGAGTTGAAGGGTTTCGCCAAAGTCGAACTCGCTCCCGGTGAATCCCGCACCGTCGAAATCGCATTGTCACCACGTGCATTCGCCTACTGGCGCTCCGACTGTTGGTACATCGAGCCCGGAGAATACGACATTCGTATCGCTTCGTCGTCAGCCCAAGTCGATACATCGATGACTCTCACGATCGTCGAAGATTCGCAGGACTCAGGTGACAACTGATGTTCCTACGGCGACTCGACGACTACCAGAGTTGGCAAGTCATCCATCGCGGGACGTCGATCCTCATCGACCCGTGGCTGACATCTGACGCGATCTCCGGAGTCTTCAATCGTGTTCATGGTGATGGCTTCGTCACATGGGACGATCTACAACGGGAAGCGGGAACGATCTCCGCCGTGATCCTCTGCACGTCGGTCGACGATCACCTCCGACCCGACACACTCAGTCAATTCGGAGACGTTCCCATCTGGGGTCCGGTCAAGGCCGCCAAGGCTGCTCGAGCCGCCGGCTGTACGTCGACCCATGTGGCCTCACCCGGACGGAGTTTCGAAATCGAGTCACCGGAGGGCGGATCGATTCGCATCACGCCCACCCGCAGTGGTCTCCCCCTCGGACTCATCGCTCAGGGGTACCTGATCGAAGGAGTCGAACCCGACGGTACGACGCTCGGCCGTGTGTGGCTCGAGCCCCATCAGCCCACGACTCGTGTCGCCCGAACGATCGCCCCGATCGACGTCGCCATTCTTCCCACGGTCTCCGTCACCGCGATCGTCCTACCGGTCACCTCGGGCCTGCGACGCACTCCGCCGCTGCCGCGTGCGGTGCTCGGGCGATCGTTCCGACTGCGACCGACCCCCGACGTGACATGACCCGTTGGCAGAAGTCGATCTACTTCACCAGCCGAGGTTCGAAAAAGTTGCGACGCCGTCTCGTGGGCACGCGACGTCTGGTCGAGCTACGACCACGAGATTGGCTCGACGTCACCTCGGGACGCTGAACTCGTCACGAGATCCGAAGCGTCCAGGCCGGCGTGTCATCGGGTCGAGTGGGAAGAGTCAGGACGTCTCCCCGCCGAAGAACTCGACCCCCGTCCAACAACCATGAGACCTCACCAGACGGCAGACCGTCGATGGTGACGGTGGCCGAGTTCGGACGTCCGCACACGATCGCATACGTCTGTCCGTCGGATCCACGAGTGAGTCGGACAGGAACACCTTCGTCGGTCTCGAGTCGTGTCACTTCGTGGGGACGACTTGCATAGATCGCCGCCCCGTTCACCTTCAACCATTCACCCATTGCGATCAGCCGGAGTTGCTGTTCCCACGGAATGTATCCACCGGGCATGGCACCGAAGTTGAGAAGTAGGTTTCCCCCATCGGCAACGATGTCGACAAACATCGTGATCAACTCGTTGATCGGCAGGTAAGTCGAGGCGTTCTCGAACTGGGTGTATCCGAAACTCGTACCAATACCGCGGCAGACCTCGAACTTCTTGTCAGTGGCGAGCGGACGCGTCGTGTACTCCGGGGTGCCGAAGTCGGCATGACTGCGACCCTGGATCACGCCGATCATGTCGAAGCGGTCGTTCACCACCCCGTCGGGATTCTGGTTGTAGAAGTCGGCCATGAGCGGGGCCGCACCTTCCCCGAAACGGGGATACCCGATGTCGTTCCAGAGCACGTCGGGCTGATAACGCGCGATGAGTTCGCGCCAATGAGCATTGGCGTATCCGAGATACCGGTCGTCCTGTGGGATCGCCGAGAAGAGCGTGGCCCAACTCTTGATGCCGAGTCCCTGAAACGTCCAGTCGATTCCGCCCGAGTAATACACACCGAAGCGCATTCCGGCTCGTCGGGCCGCCGAGGCACATTCACCGACGAGGTCGCGCTCGGACTGCCATCGCTCACCGCGTGTCGGGTTCGGATACTCGGACGGCCAAAGGAGCACACCATCGTGGTGCTTGGTGACGAACACGCAATACTTCGCGCCCGACCGTCGAAATATGTCCTCCCAATGAGACGGATCCCATTCTTTGGCCCGAGTCAAGAACGTGTCGACGAACGTCGCGTAATCGGGGGATCCGAGGACGTCGCGGTGATAGGCCTCGGCGGGTGATCCTGGAATGGAAATCGAGTTCCAGTACCACTCGGCGTACGGAGTGTGACTGAACGCCATCTCCTCACCGTGCTCTCTCGCCAAAGTGAACGGATCACTTCCCACCGGCGCGAAGGCCGGTACCGAACCGACCGTCCAATGAGCGAATACTCCGAACTTGGCGTCGTCGAACCACCTTGGAACGGCATGGGTACGCAGCGACTCGAAGTCGGCGGTGTACATGGCTTCCCCCTAAGTCGAGGTTCCCCGGGACGACCTCAGGGTAACCCGGTGCTGAGTTGTCCCGGGCGCTCAGCCGTCCTGAGCGTTCAGGCGCTCTTCGGTTCGACGCACGAGGATCTCTCGCTCGTGGGGAGACAAAGGCTTCGCCGTGACGACTTTCAATTCGAGTTGGTCCTGACCGGCGATCGGTGTGGCCGATGCGACATCTTGAACCAGAACCATGTCGGTCAGGTGCGGTGTACCAGCCAACTCGCGAATCGTCTCGGCGGCTCGCGACTCCATGTCAGCCCGATCGAAATCGCTGGGAACCTGAATTGCCAATCGAGTTTCGATGGGTTCTTGGCTCAGGTTTCTGACCGACAGCAAGGCGCTGTGAGGCATGTGGACGGTGCTGAACCCGTCTCGCACGCGGGTCGAAACGAGACCGATGTGTTCGACGTTGCCACGCACACCATTCGTGAATCCGGTCGACACCTCGATTTCGTCGCCGATGCCATATCGATCTTCGACGAGAACTGACAAGCCGGTGAGGTAGTCGTTGACCTTGTGCTGACCGCCGATCGCCAGACCGGCACCGATGAATCCGGCGCTCGACAAGAAAAAGGCGGCGTCGAGTTCGAGAACGTGGAACACGGCGATCAAGACACCGATCCAGAGGAAGACTGCGAACACGTGATGGATCATTCGGGCCGCGGCATCGGCTCGCTGCTGCCGACGGCTCTCTCCGATTTCGGCCGATTCGTACTCTCCGTACCGGATGCGTGTACGCCACCAACGCGACGGGCTGCTCGCACTGCGTTGCGAGACTCGACGGACGACCCGGCGGACGGTCAGGTGCGTGATACGGGTGAGGATCATGGCTCCCACCACGATGATGAGAACGACCAGCGGGCGCGACATCACCTCACCAGCGGAGGTCTCATCGGGCGAGGGACTGAGTGTGCTGAGGAACGGCATCACGCCGTCAGTGTGCCGGAATTTCCAGCCAAATGGGCAGATCCCGAAGGTTCGCAAGTTCAGTGAAGCGGTCACCCGAGGGAAGCTCTTCTGCTCGCTCGAGCTCCCATAAATGGGCATAGGGAACGTGCACTGCATGCCCGCCGATCCCGAGCACGGGCAAGACGTCACTCTTCACCGAATTTCCGACCATGAGAAACCGGGTCGGTTCGACGTCGAGCTCACGAACCACGCGGGTGTAGGTCTCGATGTCCTTCTCGAGAACGATCTCCACATGGGTGAAGAGGTGCTGTAGTCCGCTCGTCGACACTTTCCTCGTCTGATGAATGAGATCACCTTTGGTGATCATCACGACTCGATAGTGGGAGCCGACGGTGTCGAGAACCGTTGAGACGTCGGGCAGTAGTCGAACCGGAGCCAACATCAGATCTCGGGTGATGTCGACGATCTCGGCGAAGACGGTCGTCGGGAGTCGCTCTTGCCCGATAGTGATGGCTGCTTCGACCATCGACAACCCGAAAGCCTTCACGCCATAGCCGTAAATAGGAAGATTGGCGCGTTCCATCGCCGTGAGCGCGTCGCGAACATTGGTGCCGGTTGGCGCGTAGGGCTCGAGCAATTCGTAGAAACGTAGTTCGGCGGCCCGGAAGCCGTCTTCGCTGTGCCACAACGTGTCGTCGGCGTCGAAGGCGATGACATCGAAAGTTTTCACGGCAGCATCAACGATGAATCGCGTTCAGATAGTTGTAGACGGTGATGCGCGAGACACCCATGGCATCGGACACGTCTTCAACAGCACGGCGCAGTATGAATGCTCCACGTTCATCGAGCAGACGGATAGCGAGCTGCTTCTGCTCACGGTTCATCTCGACCACTCGGCAACCGATCTCGCGTTCGACGGATTCGATCAGACGATCGAGTGCACCGTGTAGCGCAGGAAGGCGAACTGCTGCCACCACGTGACCATCGAAACGCAGCGGTACGTCGGCTGGTTCACGCGCGTCCGGATCGACCAATTCGCAACCAAGAAGATCGAGGAGTGGTTCGATCATCGAGACGGCCGGATGCACCGACGTCTCTGGACGGTTCACGACGACCTCTCGATGTGGATGCTCACATGGGAGGCGCCATTGGCGTAGGCCGCAGCGACCAAGGCCGACACCGCAGCGGCTGCGACGTCGGGAGCGGCCTGGAACGACGTCCCGAACGGGCCGAAGTCGACCTCGGGGCCGAGGGAGTGAACGGCGTCGACAGCGGCGGTGACGTGCGGGCCCGGCTGACCCTCCACGAACGGCTCCACCGTGAACTCGACCCTCAGCACCCCCACCAGCGTAATTCGCACACCCTGTTGCGTTCTCCACCGCCGGGGGTCATTACCGCAACAGAGTGCGCGAATTTCACCAGTTTTCGAGGAGGGGGAGGAGGAGGGCTAGGGAGTCGGGCAGAAAACGCTCGCTGGCCCGCAATCTCTCGAACTCATCTCTCGTCGACCACCACGCCTCGCTCACCTCACCGTCCTGGAAGACAAACGGCCCACCCGTCGTCACCAGGTAGCACCGTCCCATCAGTGACACGTCGTCGTCGTCGAATGGTTGGGCCACCCCTTCGTCGAGACTCCTGAGAAACGTCCCTGACACTCCCACCTCTTCGGCGAGTTCGCGTTCGGCCGCCTCGTCGTAGGTCTCTCCACTGGCCACCACCCCACCGACTGCGATGTCGAGCCAACCTGGCCAGATGTCCTTGGTGAGTGCTCGCCGATGCACGAGGATCCGACCTTCACCGTCGCTGATGGCGATGAACACCGCTCGATGGCATAGGCGGTCGCGCCGCATCTCGGACCGCGTCACCACACGAAGAACCCGGTCCTGTCGGTCGACCACATCCACCAATTCATCACTCACTTCGCCACTCTCCCATGCAGGTCTAGGGTGACGCCATGAGCGAACCCGGGGTCCTGTCACGTCTCGCCGAAGAAGCACTCGATCATCAGAGCGGCGCTGTCGCCCTTCGGCGCACGTTGCACGAATGGCCCGAGATCGGCAACCACCTTCCTGTCACGCGCGACAACGTGCTCGAAGCACTCGAAGGTCTCCCTCTCGGCATCACCCTCCACGAGACCACATCGGGTATCGCCGCCACTCTCGAAGGAGAGCATCCCGGTCCGACGATGCTCCTGCGCGGAGACATGGACGCTCTTCCGATGCCCGAGGACACCGGGCTCGATTTCACGTCCCGTGTCGACGGCGCCATGCACGCGTGTGGCCACGACACACACGTGGCGATGTTGGTCGGCGCAGCCAGGCTTCTGTCACAACACCGTTCCGACATCCACGGACGAGTGCTCTTCATGTTCCAGCCCGGCGAGGAAGGACACCACGGGGCGCAGCACATGATCGACGAAGGGCTGTTCGATCTCGGTGCACTCTCTTCGGGTGTCGACTCTCCTATCACCGGTGCCTTCGCAATTCACACCACTTCGTCACTCCCGACTGGATTCATCAGTTCGCGCGGGGGTCCGCTCATGGCCTCGAGCGACTCCTTCTCGATTCGCGTGATTGGAAAAGGTGGCCACGGCAGTGAGCCCTACCGGACACTCGATCCGGTCCCAGCAGCCTGTGAGATCGTCCAGGCTCTGCAGTCGATGGTCACGCGCCGGGTGAACGTGTTCAATCCATCAGTGGTGACCGTCACCAAACTTCATGCCGGCACAGCGTTCAACGTGATTCCCGAGGTCGCCGAGATCGGCGGCACGATTCGAGCCATCAGTGAAGCGACCAGAACTGCGGTGCACGACGGCATTAAACGAGTCGCCGAGGGAATCGCAACGGCGCACGACCTTCAGGTCGAGATCGACCTCTACATCGGCTACGACGTCACCGTCAACGACCACGACTACGCAACGATCGCCGCCGGACTCGTGCGCGACGTCGTCGGCCGCGACCGATTCGTCGAATTGCCCAACCCGGTCATGGGAGCCGAAGACTTCGGTGTCGTTCTCGAACGAATCCCTGGCGCCATGGTCTTCCTCGGTGCCACGCCCCACGACCGCAATCCGGCGACTGCGGCACCGAACCACTCGAACCGCGTGTTCTACGACGAAGATGCCATGTCAACAGGTATCGCTCTGTACAGCGCAGCAGCTCTTCGCCACCTGCAGCCGGCCTGACGATTGCCAGTCGGCGAATCAGGCCGGGCCAGCTGGATACCTCTGGTCGCCGAGCACCATCTCCATGGCCGGTTCGATGTTCGGACCGCGGCGCAGATGGTGGCCGCCATCGATGCTGATGCACGTCCCGGTGATCCATGAACTCTCCGGCCCGAGCAGAAATCGCACGAGTTGTCCGATGTCTTCAGTGGTGCCCACACGACCAAGAGGCATTTGCTGCATGTAGTCGTCGACGATGGTGTCGAGCGTCATGAGTCCTTCGGTCGCATCAGTGGGAACGAGCCCCGGGCGGACCGCGTTGGCGCGGATGTTGCGGCATCCGAGTTCATCGGCGGTCTGTCGGATGAGCATCTCGAGGCCGGCTTTCGACACGTCGTAGGGCGTCATGAAGCGGTGAGTTGCGACCCCGGCGATCGACGAGATGGCGACGATGGAACCCCCACCGTTGGCCGAGAGAACGGGCACCGAGTGTTTGATCGTGAGGAATGCTCCGGTCAGGTTCGTACGGAGAATGCCCTCCCAATCGTCGAGAGACGTGAGATGGATCGGACCCCCGGTTCCGAAACCGGCGTTGGCCACGACCATCGAGAGTCGCCCGGCCGACTGCGCTGCCGCGCACGTCTCGGCCACACTCGTCTCCGACGTCACGTCGCACGGCTGCACGTGGACGTCGGCACCGCCGGAAGCGATCGATCGGAGTTCGTCGGCTGCCGACTTCAGACGGTCGACATTTCGCGCCGCCAGCATCACACTCGCACCGTCGCGCACGAGTTCACGCGCACAACCGAGGCCGATTCCGGATCCTCCTCCGGTCACGAGAGCGAGTTGGCCGGCCAAGGGATCGTTAGGGCGAGTCATGAATCGATCCTGCCACACGCGTTCGCTGTCACACGATGGCAAGCGCGTTCGGCGGACTCGCCACACCTTGCGGAAGATTCAACGGAGCCGATACGAAAAAGCACTCGTAACGACCGGTCGCTGCACAATGAGAAGCGAAAGCGTCGAGATTCCACATCTCTCCGAGAGGAATCCCGAGCATCGGAAGAAGAAGCGTGTGCGTGAAGATCTCATGTAGCCGAGATCGATCGGATCGCACTTCGGCTTCGTGTTCCGGGGAGCTGGCCGCCCCTGGTGGCCACACTTCGACAGCCGGGTTGTCACACCCGACTGCGGCAACATGAAGATTCCAAAGCGTTCGCGCCATCTCTTCGCCTGGACGAAGACCAGGAGTCCGCAACGAGTCGACACCGGCGATTCGTCGTCTGACCTCGGCACTCTGATTCTCGTACCACTCGATCCAGCCGAATCGCAGCAACAGGACATCACCTTCCTGGAGTTGCGTGCCCTGCGCGGCGAGACACTCGGCGATCTCGTGTGCATCGATCGGATCGGCCTCGTCACAGCGAATCGGACGTCCGATGCTCGCGCGCCATCGTCCAAGATCGGCCAGAACTGCCCGCCCGACGATGCCTCGCTCGGCCCAATGGTCGATTCCGTGATCGCGATCGTCGACGCCACCGAAGTGACCCGTCCCCTCCACGCCTTCATCGACCGCTGCGGCGTGATTGCGAATATGCCGGAAGCCGTCCCACTGGCTGCTCGACTGGGTGTTCCAGTCGTGCAACACGTCGTCATGACTCGTACTGGTGTCGCCACCTGTGACCTCGTGACGGAAACTTTGTCGCCCGAACAAAGGAGGATCGGGAAGGCCCATACTCCAGTTGAGGGCGAATACCTTGCCCTCACGCACGAGGCGGGCCGCCGACACCACCCGATCGGGTGTGAGCATGTTGAGGCAGCCGAGCAATGGACCGTCGGCTTCCGGCCACACGTCCCAACTCACCGGAAGTCCGGCGCGTTTCGGAAGGTCGTCGTAGTCAGGAAGCGGTGTGTGGTTCGACATGTCCCGACCGTACAACGACGTCCACGACACGAATTCCTCCACCGCTCGTCCGACCCGGCATCATGGATCCATGTCGTCAACGCCGAACGACCGCACCCCGCTCGCCGGGTACCGCGTTCTCGATCTGACCCGAGTTCTCGCTGGACCGCACTGCGGCCGCATGCTCGTCGATCTCGGCGCCGATGTGGTGAAGATCGAGCCACCGGACGGTGATCTCACTCGTTTTTCGAGCCCTCGGGTCGGATCTCTTGCGACCTATTTCATCCAACAGAACACTGGCAAGCGATGTATGAGCATCGACTTGTCCACCTCGGAGGGAGCCGATCTGCTGATCCGTCTCGCCGAAGTGAGCGATGTCCTCGTCGAGAACTACCGCGCCGGAGTCATGGATCGACTGGGTCTCGGCCCCGACGTCCTGAGGGCGAGAAATCCGCGGCTCGTGTACGCGTCAATTTCGGGATATGGAGCCGATGGTCCCTGGATGCACCGCCGGGCGTACGCCACGGTGATCGGTGCCGAGAGCGGCCTCACACGCATGCAGGCCGAGTCGAGCGGCCGATTCACGAACGATCCGTGGTCACATGCCGACACCTACACCGCTCTCGAGACCACCACGGCGATACTTGCTGCACTTCTGCGCCGTGAGAGAACCGGCTCGGGTGATCGCATCGACGTTTCGATGGCCGAGACGATGCTTTACGTCAACGAGCACGCACACGATCAACTCTTCGACGGTCCGATCGATCCGCAATGGATTCGTTCGTTTCGTCCAGGTGACTACCCAATCCTCTCAGTCGCCGACGGCACCATCGTCGTGATCAGCGGTCATCCGGCTGAGCGAGGAACCTTCGAGATCATGGTGAAGGCGATGGATCGTCCTCATCTTCTCGACGATTCGCGTTTCGCTGATGTCGCCACCCGACTCACCAACTTCGACGTTCTTCGCGACGAGATGATCGACTGGGCCAAGAACGTTCCCGATGCACGGACGTTCGAAGAGACGTGTGCCGCCCTTGGTCTAGCAGTTGGAGTCGTTCGATCGGTGCGTGAACTCGTCGAGTCGAATTGGGCGCATGCCCGAGGGGCGATCACCGAGGTGCCTGATCGTGTCGGTGGGTTCGTACGTGTCCCACGACCGCCGTGGCACTTCCTCGATGCCGAACTTGGCGACATGGGCACTCCTCGATATCGCGGCGAGGACAATCGAGAGGTCTTGAGAGATTTTCTCGACATGTCGGACACCGACATCGACGATCTCGAACGGCGCGACGTCTTGTCGAGCCGTCTGCCGCGAACTCGGTGAAGGTCAGCGTTCGATCGGAAGGGGGCGATCGAGCACTGTCGTCCCCATGAAGCGCACCACCGGTGGAAGGGTCCGCGCCAACACCGGACCGGCGAGGACCACGAAGATCACGGTTCCCACTCCGACCTGTCCTCCGAGGATCGCACCGGCCGTCAGGATCACGGCCTCGATTCCCCAACGTGACACTTGAACCGACGCGCCGCGGTCGGTCAATGCCAACATCAGCAATTCGATCGGACCAGTCCCGAGCATCGTCGACACACCCACCGTGATGCCTAGATAGATGATCGTGAGTCCGATCACGAACATCACGATGCGCCAGACCATCGACTCGGTCTCCGACAACCACGCCAAGTTGAGGTTTACCGAGAGCCCGACCACGAACGTGCCCCACAACGTGCCCCACTGGGGCCGTCGACCCATGATCCACGCCGCAGAAGTGATCACGGCACCCGAAATCCAGCCCATGGTCCCGACGCCGATTCCGAGGCGCTCAGCCCCTCCGGTGCTCAAGACATCAGCCGGTGCCACCCCGAGGTCGGCTGTCACCATGAGAGCGATCCCGACCCCTACCGATGCCACGGCCACGAACAGCGCCACAGCTCGAAACGCGACGGACCTCGCCACGATCGGGGGAGTCGTCATGGTCACCTGGCCACCCTAGAGGGTGACATCGAGTTCAGATCTTCTTCGGAGGCCGAGGAAGAAATGGGCTCGTGCGCGCGATGTACTGCTCGTAGCCCTCACGGCGCTTGCGGAGCGAGCGTTCGAGAAGGGTCACACCTGACACCCGACGCAACAGGATCGTCATCACCAATGCGCCAAGTAGACCCCAGGCGCCGCTTCCGGTCTCGGCCGCCACGAGCGCCAGGCCCCACCACACACATGCATCGCCGAAGTAGTTCGGGTGGCGTGTGTATCGCCACAGTCCGCGATCCATCACCTTGCCCGCCGACTCCGGATCAGCCTTGAATCGAGCCAACTGCGCATCGCCAACGACTTCGAAGAACAGTCCGACGAGATACACAGCAATTCCGATGTACGCGATCGCACCCACGGATGGGGAGGCGTCGTCCTGACCCAACTGCACACCAAGGCTGACGATCCACATGAGCGTCCCCTGCAGACCGAAAACGGTGACAAGACTGATCACAGGAAAACGGGGGCCCCAGTGCTTGCGCATGGCGCGATATCGGTAGTCCTCGCCGTGACCCGTGTTTCGCCAGAAGAGATAGGCACCCAGACGAAGGCCCCACACGCTCGTCATGACCGTGAGCAACCACTGACGAGCATCATCGCCGTCACCCACCAACCGTGACACCCAGGCCACGACGACGAAACCGAGGCCCCACACGATGTCGACGATCGACGCGTTCTTCACGATGACGCTCAACAGCCACGTCGACACCATCAGAACGGCGATGGCCACAGCGGACCAACCCATCACGTCACCCATGTGAGCTCCTTTCGATCAAGGCCAGATCGACCTCGCGGTCCATGCGCAGCCACTCGGAATCGATCCATTGCACGAATGCTTCCATGTCGTCGACCTCAGAGCGCGGAATCGACGATCGGTCGACTCGTCTCAGCGACAGTCGAATCGGAGCCACGTGACTCTCGATGGCGCGCAAGATGCCCCCGAAAGTGTCCAAACCTTCGAATCCAACGTGCCACGCCATCACGACATCGGCATTCGGATTGCCGCGCAACATGGCTGCGGCGCCAGCTGTGCGCGGGGGAAGCAGGTGTCGAAGTTCTCGCAAACGCTCGGCACGAGCAGGGAACGATGCAGCGATACGGTCCAGAGATCGCTCCCGCTTCTTCGGATTGGCACGAGTGCCCTCGGGAAAAATGACACCGACTCCATGCTCGTCGAGTGGAGCGACAAGGTCCTCCAGCGCTCGCAATTCTGGTGCACTGTCGGCTGCTTCACGGTCGAGGAAATGATTGGGCAGTCGATTGCCGACCACGTCGAGACATGGATCGATCAGCAATTCTTTCTTCAGTACGTATCGCGGATTCAGTCGGGCCAAACTGGTCGTCACGTAGGCCGACACCAGCGAGTCGGCGAGACTCGCGTGACGAGCGAACAACAGAACCGGACCGGGTCGCAGTGCTTCCACACCTTCGACCCGGAGCGTGAGACCTGTCGTCCACTTCAGCGCCGTCATCAGTCGTGCCGCCCACCAGCGCTGCAACGAGTAGTGGATGCGATGATTGCGTCGCTGGCCGGCCGCCCAGAAGAGGCCTGACGTCAAGACGCCGGCCACTTCGACCCAGGCCCACATGACCGCGAACGCCAACAGTCGAGCTGTCGGGCAACGGAACTTGCCTCTCACCAGGTCGATCAGAAGAGAGATCGGCAACCAGATCGGAACCGAGCCTACGAGCACGAGGGCACCCAGAATCAGACCCGGAACACTCGTCCATCGACGCCCCATGGACGAATCGTAGAGCCTCGGGAAACCTGGGTCATGATGTGGGCATGAACTACCGCCTCGGCCACTGGTCTCGCTCACGTTCACTGGCGTTCGTCGTCGCGCTGTACGCGGTGGCGATCACCGCCGCACTCGTCGTCGCAGCCGCGGTGTCCGACCCATACGGAGATCTGATCTTCGGATACGCCGCATCGGTCGTCGTTCTCTACGTCGTGAGTCAAATCGTCGGCAACGGCTCCACGTTCGATGCCTGGTGGAGCGTGCTTCCCCCCGTGATCGCTTTCTGGTTTGTCTTCACCCTCGACGACACGAGTGATGTGCGCCGGTGGCTGGTTGCGCTGTGCGCACTTGCGTGGGGTGTTCGCCTCACGGCCAATTGGGCGATCGGCTGGCCTGGCCTCAACCACGAGGATTGGCGATATGTGAAGTTGTACGCCGATGCGCCGATGCCCCGCTGGCTCACGAGTTTCACCTCGGTCCACCTGTTTCCGATGATCGTCGTGACCCTCGGATCCCTACCTATTGTCACCGCAGCGTCCATTCCCGGACGAAGTCTCAATGTTTTCGACGTCCTCGCAGTGGTGTTCGCTCTCACCGGAACGGCTCTCGAACACTTTGCCGACGTCGATCTTCGACGCTTCAACCGCACCAAACAACCTGGAGATGTCCTCGACTTCGGACTGTGGTCCCGGAGCCGTCACCCCAACTATCTCGGCGAGATGCTCTGGTGGTGGGGTCTGTTCTTCTTCGCGCTGGCCGCCGACCCCGGCTCGTGGTGGACCGGTATCGGAGCCCTGGCAATGACCGTCATGTTCCTTACCGCCAGCATTCCATTTGCCGAAAAGCGCAGCATGGAGCGGCGTCCGGGCTGGTCGGAGTACTGCGAACGCACACCCCTCCTGATTCCTCGCCTGCGGTCTCGCTGACGAATCGGCCTCAAGTCAGGCCCCGAATCGGCCGATAAGGCCGTGTGAACTTCCTGTCGATCGCCGCCTCGATCGCCCTGGTCGCAGCCGTGTCTCTGGCCGTGGCGGTCCGCGCACGGGGCGAACGTCGTCATCGCGCAGAACTCGACTCACTCGTCCACGCCGTTCGTCACGACGAGATGACCGGACTTCTCAATCGCACCGGATTCCTCGAACGACTCGATGCGCGTCTCGCAATCGATGGCGCTCGAACCACCGTTCTCTATCTCGACCTCGATCGCTTCAAGGCCATCAACGACACCCTCGGTCATGCTTCTGGAGACGAATTGTTGCGTGTCGTCGGTCGACGTATCGCACGAGGAGTCGGGTCCGATGGAGATGCGGCACGTATCGGCGGAGACGAGTTCGCCGTCGCAGTCACAGATCACTCCTCTACCCATGCTTCGTCGATTGCCGAGCGATTGGCCCGTTCGATCATCGAACCGGTCGAAATCAGCGGACGCCTCCTTCGTGTCAGCGCGAGCGTGGGTGTTGCGATTGGTCCGTGGGACGATTCGTCGCCTGTCGCCGTCCTCGGATTCGCCGACCAGGCTTTGCAACGAGCCAAAGAACTCGGCCGGGATCGCATCGAAGTGTTCGGATCCGACATGCGCGCCATCGATCGACGACGGGCCCTCGACGAAATCGAATTGCGGCGGGCCCTCGATCGCGGAGAGATCCAGCCGTTCTTCAGACCCGAATTCGATGTGGAGGAAGGCCGTCTGATCGGAGCTGAGATCGTCGCCCGATGGATTCGCGAGGACGGATCGATCCTGGATGAAAGGGAGCTGCTCACCGTGGCTCGCGACGCCAACACGGTCGAGCGGCTGGCCGTCGCCGTTGTTCGTGAAGCGCGACCATTTCTCCGCCGGCTGGAGCTCTTCGGTCTTCCGACGAACTTCCGGTTCCGGATCGATCTTCCCCACCGTTGCACCCCTCGAGCCTGGCGAGACGGCCAGATCGCCGCTGCCTTCGTGGGTCTTGACATGTCGCGCCTGACCCTCGACGCGACCGCCGAGGTCGTGGCTGTCGATCCGGTCCATGCCGCTGAGCTCCTGGCCGATCTCCGAAACCGGGGTGCCCAGGTGTCCTTGCGCGACCTGTCCGACCTCGAGGTCCTCGGATCGATCGCCGTCGACGAGATCCGTCTGGCTCGATCAGTCGTTCGTGGACGACGACCGATCGACGACGCCCTGCTCGGGGCGGTCGCCGATCTCGCCCACGATCTCGGGCTCCAACTCGGAGCCGGTGAGGTCACCTCGATCGACGAATCTCATCGCCTCGTCGATCACGGATGCCACCGCCAGAGCGGGCCGCTTTTCGGTCTGCCCATCACGGCGGAGGATCTGGCCGAATTGGTGGAAAAAGACCTGGTGAGCCACCTTTCTTCGACGTCCATGCCGTAGCGTCGCCACTTGTGTCGTCCACTCGGCGAGGCGTTCTTTGGATCCTGACGAGTGCCTTCGCCTATTCCCTCTTCACGGTCTTCGGAAAGAACGTTCTCGAGCAACTGCGAACGACCGATGTCTTGTTCTGGCGCTTCATGATCGCCGTTCCGATCTCGTGGTCGGTGGTCGCATTCCGGCGATCACGCGGAGTCGGTGCGTCGGTGCGCGATGTTCGTTGGGTTCCACCATTCACGGCTGGTGTCTCGTTCGGTCTGATGGCCTTCGTTGCTTTCGAATCACTCGAACGTCTGAGCGGTGCCGTATACATCGTGTTGTGTTACACGTACCCCGCCATGGTCGCGATCGGCGCCTGGTTCGTCGGAAAACCGACGTCCAAACAGTTGTGGGGCGCGGTCGCCTTGACTCTCGTCGGCATCGCGCTGACCTTCCCAGAAATATCGAGTGGCACCGACGGACGAGCGATTACCGGAATGTTCCTGACACTCGCCAACTCTTTCATCTACGCGTGCTACATCTTGTACTCCGAGAAGTTGGTCGGAACGAGTGCATCCTCCACGACTCGACAATCGAGTCGTTACACGCACGACGGCTTCATCACCGCCGCCTGGGGTGTCACAGGATCACTGGTGGTTGCGACAATCGTGGTCGCGACGGTGGGTGGTGTCGACATTCCTTCCGGCCACAAATACGTCTGGTCGATGCTCGGTCTCGGTGTCATCGGAACTGTTGTGTCGAGCACGGCGTTCTTGCTTGGTGTCAAATATCTCGGACCAGCACCAGCAGCACTCGTCGCGTCGATCGAGCCGGCAATCACTCTCGTATGGGTCGTTCTGTTCCTCGGCGAATCACTTGCTCCCATTCAACTACTGGGAGCCGCGCTCGTGATCAGTGGTGTGGTCTGGTCGCAGACGTCACGTCGAATCAGGCCGGTCAACCCACGAGGGCGTGAAGTTCTTGCACCGTGAGGCGCAGTGACGTACTCGTGGTGTAACCCGGCAGTCGTCCGCCGGAACCCACATTTGATTGCCAACTGATCTCCCAGTCGACCGCCACAGACGCATCGAAACGACCCGAGGCATGTGATGTGGAGGCGTGCCGATACGTGTACGAGCAGTTCGATGTGCCGTCATCACCGATCGACCGGTCCCACTCCTCACCTGGGCCGTCACACACGACGGATCGTCGACCGTCGCCATCGCGCAAAGAATCCTCGGTGGAGAACGTCATGCGGACCGGAGTGGCCGTGGCTCGCGCCCAGATCACACCGCTAGGGGTCGGCAACCATGCGGTGGCCGACACGGGCTTCCACCATGAACGGTCGGCCCATATCCAGGTCGGGACGGTCACCACTCCTGCATCGGCAGGAGGTGCGAGGTGCACCGCTGGCGAACTCAATTGCCCGCGCACGAGAACTGATGCCTGCTGCGCCAACTGTGCCGGATCGAGTTGAGGTACCCAGACCACCGTCGACCATCCACTGCACGTACGTGTGTAGAGGATGTATTCGATGCCATTCATCGTCATGGTGATCGGAGCATCAGAACTTTCTCCGGTACTCGAGTCGTATCCACCTTCCATCGTCCACACGCAGATGGAAGCCGAACCTTCGGTCGGCGGGGTCCCGGTTTGCACTCCGGCCCAGATGGTGCCGTCGGCTGCTCCTCCACTTCCCGCTCCGTCGATGGCATCGACACGCCCCGACATCGATGCCATCGACATCGCGACGGCCAAAGTAGAAACAGCAACCCATCTCACAACTCGCACAACTCCTCCTCGTAAACGCGTCGTTCGACCAACTCCTCACTCCATCGCCAGGCTCCGTCGACTGACTTCATCGTCCACGTCGCCCAGTGGCTCGACCACGATTCGTCGTAGATCGCACTCGATCGACCCGGCCCGACGGCCATGGTCAAGACCACGTCGTCGCTGTGGCAGACGCGAAGCTCCACTTCGTCGATCGCGACCGGGACGACCTCGTCGATTCGGAATCGATGTGCACCGCGATCGGACGCCACGATTCCGTAGCGGACCCGATCGGCCATCACCTCGGTCAACGCATCATGAACGGGCGAACCAGGCACGGCTAGATCGTCGACCACGCACTCACGAGGATGTCGCCCACATTCGATACGTCGGAGCATCAACCATTCGAACGCCGTAGTCACGTCGGAGTTCGCTTGCTCGGCCTGGGCGCTCGTGGAAAGCACTGGCTCCGTCGAGATCGGTGCTTCGATCACGGCGAGGGGCCTCGCCGTTGGACGAACGAGAGTGCCGCTCGGTTCGGTCGATCGTGTCGATCCACACCCGGTCGACGTCATCGTCGTCATCGCTACGAGGGCGACGAGTGCGTTGACAGTTGGTCGCTTGTATGTCATCGCTACCTCCTTCGGCATGGGTGTGGGACGAGAGATCCCGCCGAAGGAGACTTGCTCACTCATTCGTCAAGGTGAATAGGTCGTGGGTCCCGTCGACCGATTCCACCACGACGGGCGACAGCTTCTCTGCCAGACTCTTTGCACGTCACCACCGGTCGACCGTCACGTTCTGGTCAATGAATGTTCAAGGAGGCAGCGATGAGCAACATGCGAATCATGTCCTTGGAGCGAGACGCCGCTTCGGCTCTGCGGATCATTCTCGGCATCATGTCCGATCAACTGGTGATGTTCGGCGGAGAAGACACTGGTTGGGGCCGTCGGTCCTGGAACCTCGAGGAGATCGTCGCTCTCGAGCAACGAATCGAGACGCTCTGGCCGGACGAATCCTGGGGTATGACCGAATCAGATCCCCACTCGGCGAGCGACCGCGACCATCCGGCCAAGGATTTCGAGATCTATATCGAGGACGCCGAGTTGATCCTGGCCGGTATGGCTTTCACTGAAATGGCGAGTGCCGAGTTTCCGTGGGCCGACATGGTGCGGTGGACGAGCGATTTCATCTCGACCGAAATCCGCGCTCTCTGGACCGACGAGGAATGGCGCGGACGCGCCGCCGGCCAATGGCCCTGAGGTCACTGCCCGAGTATCGGATTGCGATAGCTGTGCGTTCCGTCGAACCGTGACAACAAGTACGGACCCGACACCATGGGCTCGTGTCGCGAAGGCTCGTCTGCCGACCGGCATGTGGGAAGACACTCGATGCGAGCGTGGAAGGGCGGCGTGACGAACAACGGAATCGAGTAGCGATCTCGTCCGATCGGATTGACGACTCGATGGGGGTTCGACACGTAACGATCGTTCGTCCAGATGGCCATGAGATCACCGAGATTCACTACCAGGTGACCATGTGGAACGACGACGTCGATCCACTCTCCCGATCGATCTTGAACCTGTAGCCCCCCCACACCGTCATCGGCCAACAAGGTGATGGTTCCGTAGTCGGTATGAGTTCCACATCCGAGTTGACCCGGCGCAGGAGTCACGCGATCACTCGGCGGATAGTGGAGCATGCGCAGATGAAGCATCGTCTCGCCGTCGAGATCTTCGAAGAAGTTCGGGTCGAGGTCGAGGGCCATGGCCAGACCGCGCTGCATACGTAGCGACGCCTCGGTGACCTCGTCGAAATAGGACTGCCAAGCCTCACGAAATCCCGGCAGTTCAGGCAGCTGATTCGGCCCATGGAGCGGCGTTCCGGCCCGGACTTCGGGATGGTTGAGACCGTGCTCGATTCCGGAGTCGATGGTCTCTTTCAGATCACCGGCTCGAAATCGGCTGATGTCGCCTCCATCACCGAGCGCGCCTTCCAGACTTTCGGCCTCCATCGCCACGTAACCCCGATGGTGGGCACTTCGACCGATCGAAATGAGTTCCTTCTCCTCGGCCGGCAATGCGAAGAACTCGCGCATGGCGTCGAGGAATCGCTCTTTGGTCTCGTCTGCTACGCCATGTCCAGTGACGAGTAGGAATCCGAGTCGCCGACAGATGCTGTCGATCAGATCGGCTGATTCACGCGCTGCTGACGTGCCATAGGCGTTTCCCGTGGCAAATGGCGAGATGTCGACGACGGGAAGACCCACGCCGGTGACACTAGTGAACGGACGCAGCCGCCGCCCTTTGCTTCTTGGCGCGAGCCTCGGCCACCTGCAGGCGAATTCCTCCGGCGATTCCTTCGGGGTTGAGAATCGCCGTGATGATCAGCAATACGCCACCGATCAAAGCTTCCCAACTACCCAGCCCGTCGAAAAGTCGACTCATGCCGTAGAACGCGATACCGGCCTGGGCCGTGATACCCGCCGTCACGGCCCCACTCACACTTGTGATACCTCCGAGGTAAGCGACCGAAAGAGCCGTGAGCGACGCGACCACTCCGTATGACAAGTCGGACACCGAACCGAATCGATAAGCGATCAAGGTTCCGCCCACACCGGCGATGAAAGACGAGGCAGCGAACATCGTCATCTTCACGCGTGTCACATCGATGCCGACTGCGGCTGCCGCACGCTCGTTACCTCGAACTGCAAGCATGACGCGACCGGACCCCGACCTTCTGATGTTCGCAACGAGCAAGCCGAGCAACGCAAGGATGACGACGAGAAAAACTCCAAAAACAGGTCTCGAGACGTTCGTCCCGTAGACGAGTCCAAGATCCCAACTTCCCAACGACGGATTGGGAACCTTTGCGCCACCGGTGGAGATGTCACCGATGACCCAGGGGTTCTTGAAGACGAATTCAGCGATGGTCACTCCACCGGCCAACGTGACGATGGCCAGATTGGTGCCGCGCACACGCAAAGCTGGGATTCCGACGATCAGTCCGAAAACCATGGCAGCAGTTGCAGCAAGTAGTGGCGCGATCGGGAACGGAATGTCGTACCTCATGGCCAACTTCGACAACGCAAACCCCGCGATCCCCGCGAATGCCATCTGCGAGAGCGACGTCTGTCCTCCGAATCCGGTGAGAACGACGAGTGACAGAGCGAGAACCGCTGCGATGACAGTCGTCATGATGGCAGCGCGCCACAGCGGGCCAAGAACAACAATGCCGGCAATGGCCAGAAGTGTCGGCACAAGGAATGAGACGGGTGTGACTCGGGCCGGAGGAACCGTCGGCAACTTCCACATCTTCACCGCTCCACGGTCGGGAAGACGCTCACCGAGGAACACCATGGTGAGGATGATGATGACGAAAGGTATTCCTTCGCGTGCGCCGTATTCAGGAAACCAAGAGAGATCGTTCTGAAGTTTGGTGCAGAGAGACTGACCCATACCGATGAGCACTCCGGTCACGACAGTCGGTCCGAAGTTCTGAAACTTACCGATGAGAGCTGCACCGAGGGCAGGCACCAGGAATCCGAAGGTGTAGATGGTCGGATTCAACTGAAGTTGTGGCGCGGCCAGGATCGCCAAGAACGTCGTGATCACTGACGAAAGGACCCAACCGAGTCCGGCCAGAAAGTCGGGTGAGTAGCCGAGTAGCACTGCGCCCTTTTCGTTCTCTGCAGAAGCTCGAATAGCGAGGCCTATCCGTAGGAATCGACTACCCACCCACAGAGCTGCAGCAATGGCCAGCACGATGAAGAGCAACCACAGGCCGTCGCGCGGGACAGTCAGATCGCGAGTGATGGTGACCGGCTCACGTGGGAGGATTTTCGGGACGCGAATCGCCGACATGTCCTCGAATCGCCGAGCGACCAACGTAATGAACACGATGATCAAGCCAACACTCGCCACGACCTTGGCCAGAGCTGGAGCCTGTCTCAGAGGTTTGAAAATCAGCACATAGACAAGCAGTCCGAGAACTGCTGACGTGAGAAGCGCGAGGAGAAGTGCCCACCTGTAACCCACGTCGTCCCCGAAGTGGTATCGGTCGGGTAGTCCGGGAATGGGGAACGGATACGAACCGTTGCGCAAATCGGCATACACGTACGTCGACCACATCGCCATCGCGCCAGCTGCAAAGTTCACGACACCAGATGCCTGATACGTGATCACCATTCCCACGCCGAGGGCGGCGATGATGGCACCAGCTGCGCTACCGAGCAGCAGATAGAAGAGGTAGTCGGTCATCGACCGTTCACCTCGTCCATCTGCTGCTCGACAACATCTCTCATGTCAGGGAAGGTACGGCAGGCTGTCGACGAGTTCGAGTCCTTCCACGGGACCAACCACTCCATCACCCTTGTATTCCGCGAACGGGAAGACGAATGAGCAGACTGCTGGATAAGCAGCCGACGCACCGCATTTGATCGGGGTCACACCACCGAAGAAGTACAGGCCATCGCCGTTCTTCAGGAAGTCGTACAACGACTCACCGGTGAGTTCGATACCCCGCTCGACCATCAGATTGCCGTAGTCGATGAGTGACATGTACAAGCTGTAGCCGAGGCCACCGAGGCCGAGTCCGGCCGCCGTCACCTCGTCCTCGGAAATTCCCATGACCGGAGCCAGGAGCTTCTTCAAGAGAGCTCGCTCGGGTGTGTCTTTTTCTTCGGCAAGTCCGGCGAACATCCATCCCTCGGCTTCGTCACCGACCACGTCGATGACATCTTTGTCGGCACAGATGTTGGTTGTGATCACCGGGATGGTGATGCCCAGCGATGCACGTCCACGCATCGTTCCGATACATCCCGCATCGGCGTAGAGCGACACGATCACATCCGGATTGCTGCTGGCAGCTTCTCGAACGAGACCTTGGTAGCCCGCATCAGTCTCGTTGTCGCCACCCTTCACGGCCTCCCACGCGATTCCGGCCTTGTCGAGAGCCGCCGTGAGTGATGCGGCCGTCGAGTTGGCGCCAGCGTTGTCGGCGTGGATGACGGACACGTTCTTGGCGTCGTAGTAATCCTTGGCGACTGCGGCGATCGCTGCCTGAGACGTGGCGTTACCGCCCGTCAGGAAGAGGGCATTGGCTGTGTAGTCGATCGGGAGAATGGGAAGGACGCCGATGACTGGGATTCCAGCTGCCTCGTACACCTTGTAATCCGGGAAGAGATCAAGACCAAGCAGGATGAGTTCGACATTCTTCCCCACCAACTCCTGAGCACAAGCCTGTGACGTTTCTGGGGAGCCATTGGCGACGCAGGTTTCGAGCTTCACAGGACGGTTGCCCAGGCCACCGTGCTCGTTGGTGTAGTCGACGGCTGCCGACAGGAATCGACGAATGTCCGGAAAGTCGAGACCGGCTCCGCCTTCGGTGTTCACCATTCCGACGACCATTTCCGGACCTGTGGGCGGTCCGGGTTCGTCGGACGGAGCTGACGTCTCGGCAGGTGCTTCGGTGTCATCGCTCGATGAGTCGGACGGAGCTTCCGTGGCACTCGGTGCCTCGGTCTCAGACGGAGCATCGCTCGCGCCTCCCCCGTCGTCGCCTCCACACGCTGCAAAAGCCATCGAACTCGCCACGGCTACAGCGATCCAGGCCCGTCGTCCAACGGGCATTCCCCTCATCTTCATTTTCCCCCCTCTAATGCCGCAATGCGGCGTTTCAGTCGGCCACAGCGGCCGGTACCCAACTGCCGTGGAATCCGAAGGGAATCCGCGGCAACTGAATCTTTGCGATCGGTTCGTCCGCCATGGTGAGAGCGTCGAAGATCACGAACTCGCTGGAATCGGATGCCTGGTCGTACACGTAGGTCATCAGATAACCATCGTCCTCGGACGAAGCAGACGCCGACGGTACGAACACCGCCTCACCCGACACCCGTCCCTTGCCCAGTTCGACCGACTGGCGACTACCGCGCTCGCGGTCGTACTTCAAAATCGCTCCGGCGTCGACCTCGCCGAAACCGGCGTTCCCCATCGACATTTCGTAGCCATAGCGATGCTTCTTGCCGATCACGGCATCGTTCACGCGTGGGAACTCGGCCGGACGATCGTCGATTTGCTCCTCCGACACTTTGCCCGTGGTGGTGTTGATGACCCAACGCCACAACATGGGATTCGGGAAGTCCATGTCGTCGTCACGCCAGATGTGGTCGAATCGGGCGACGTCGAGAACGATCTTGTCGCCGTCTTCGTAGCTGTTCATCGGATGGAACACGTAACACGGATTGATGTCGTACCACTTGACCTGCGAGTCGTTACCGGTACGCGGCATGACTCCGAGACGAGCCGGATACGTGTCGCTCCAATGGATGGGCATCTTGCCCTCGAGCGCCAAGTCGAGATTGAACACCGCCGGAAGATCCATGAAGATCACATGGTTCTCGGTGATGTTGAAGTCATGCATCATGGTGGGTCCGGTCACGGTGATGGGCTCGACTTGCACAAGTCGACCGTCAGCTGAAACGCGCAGATAGGTGAGGTACGGCTCGAGTGGTGCGTACCCGAAGGCCAAGAGTTCCCCTGTTGTCGGACAGATCTTGGGATGAGCTGTGAACGGACCCTTCAGAACCCCACCGAAGTCGGTTGAGCCCACCGTGTTGAGTTCACCGTCGAGAACGTACGGGAAGTGTCCCTCTTCAAGAGCGAGGATTTTTCCGGCATGACCGACGATGTGCGTGTTCGCCTTCGAGCAGGTCATGTCGAGGGTGACGCTCGGGTCGAGGATGTCGATCGACGGATCGGCGATGAAGGGTGTTTGCACGTACCGATTGCGGTACCACTGCGCCTTGCCATCGCGAAGGCGAACACCGTGGATCATGCCGTCGCCGAAGAACGGGTGGGCACTCATTCCCGTAAGCGGGTTGGCGCCGTTACGGAGATAGCGCCCGTCGAGCTCGGGTGGAACGGTTCCGATCACCTTCAGATCGGTGAGCGTCACTTCCTCGGTGACGGGACGACCGTTACCTTGCAGGTGGGCCGGAACTTCTTCGGTCATCGACATGATGGACTCCTTTCGACGTTGTCGTATTGGGCTACTGAATGACTTCTGGTGAACGCGCCCACATGAGCGTGGCGTCGAACGAGAGCGCATAGTCGGGGATGAACTCCATGATCACCCGTCCAGGTGAATCGAGAAACTTCCGAAACGCCTCGGCGGCATCGGGGTTGTCAGCTCGGAGACGATGTGCGAACTCGGGATAGAACCAGTCCTTCGTCTCACGATCGTCGTGGATGAAGCAGTCGCCCTTGTAGGTCACCGTCTTGCCACCACCCAGTTTCGATCCGGTGCTGTTGATACAGATCGCTGAACGAGGATTTCGACGAAGAGCCGGAATTCGCTTACGTGTTTCGGCAGCGGTGAGCCAAATCTTTCCGTCCTTGGGCAGATACGACATCACGACACCGAACGGTTCGCCCTTGCTGTTGGCCCACATGAAGACGCACTCACCCAGCGAATCGACGAGCTTCTTCTCGAGTTCTGGCGTGAGTGCACACTCGGTCAGATCCTCGTAGTTGTCATGAGACGCCATGACCCCTCCCCCTTTTGTGACGACAGTAACACCTCGTTCAGGGCCTTATCTACCCCTCGTAAATTACTCCGACGATCGCTCCCCGACCAGACCCCACCACAGAAGTTCGGACATGTGCGTGGCGACTGATTCGGGGTCGGGAGACGTGTCGTCGATGACCCACAAGGACGCCATCTGCAACATCCCCACCATTGCATACGCCCATGATTCGGCCACCGCAGCATCGCGGCCCACACCGATCCGCCAGAGTTCGAGAGCCCGAGCCAGTGGCGTGGCCGAGCGCTCGGCCAATGAGAGTCGGGACAGCGCCGTTTGCTCGGTGGATCCGCTCGTGACGTAGAGGAACAACTCCCGATGCTCGAGCACCGTCGAAAGGTTGGCGGCGATGAACCCACCGAGACTTTCGCGAGTGAACGAGCGCCCGGCCAAAGATTCTCGAGCGGCCGCGATCATGCGCGAGGCCAACCGATCCGCCAGAGCATTGGCCAGTTCGGCTCGAGATCCCACACGCGCATAGACGATGGGTTTCGTGATTCCTGCTTCGATCGCGACCGAATCGATCGATGCACTGGCTCCATCTCGTCGGATGACTCGCTCCGCGGCATCCAAGATGGCCTCGGGTCCGATGTCGAGCTGGCCACCACGTGGACGACCCGGGCCCCGAGTCTCGGTCGACATGCGGTCACTCTGCTTCACGACACACCCTTCATTTCGACCCATTTCTTACTCATGGTAACTTTTCGCCGGGAGGGGGACAAGATGGATACATCTGTCATGAACATGTTCGACCTGTCGAACGACGTGGCCATCGTGACCGGGGCCGGCCGTGGCATCGGTGAGGGCATTGCCACCACACTGGCCCGTGCCGGTGCCGCTGTGGTGTGCGCCGCACGACGTTCCGAGGAAGTCGAGCGCGTCGCCGGCGACATTCGAGCCGCCGGAGGGCGGGCCATCGCCGTGCCGACCGACGTCACCGACGACGATGCCGTACAGCGTCTGGTCGATCGCGCGATCTCGGAATTCGGCTCGTTCGACATCCTCGTCAACAACGCCGGTGGATCACCGATTCAGACTCCGCTTGTGAAACTTCCTCGTGAAGAGTGGGACGCCACGATGCGACTCAATCTGACGTCGATCTGGGTGTGCACCAACATCGCAGCGAACCACATGCGTGATGGTGGGCGCATCGTGAACATTTCGTCGAAAGCCGCCGTGCAGACGGTGATGGGAAGTGGTCACTACGCCGCGGCCAAAGCCGCCGTGAACTCGCTCACCACCACGTACGCGAAAGAGCTCGGACCTCGAATTCGTGTGAACTGCATCATGCCCGGTGCGGTTCCCACCGAGATCATGATGAAGGCGATGCGTTTGAAAGACGACGACCTTCCGAAGTTGGAGAAAGTCCTGCGTCTCCCCATGGCCCGACTCGGAACACCTGATGATCTCGGCCTTGCAACGTTGTTCCTGGTATCACCGGCTTCCAGCTGGGTCACCGGTCAGATCATCGGCATCGACGGAGGATTGTGATGACTCGTAACAACCCACAAATCGTTCTACGACGTCGCCCGAGTGGTCGTCCGGTCGCCGACGACTTCGAATTCGTCGTCAACCAAGTTCCTGAACTCGAGGACGGTCAAGTGTGCGTCGAGGTCGGTCATCTCGGCATCGACGCGTTCATTCGCACGACACTCGAAGAGGAGAGTTTCCATCAAGGTGCTCAGATCGGCGGCGTGATCCCAGCACTCGGCGTGGGCCGAGTCGTGGAGTCACGTTTCGATGGTCTCGAGCCAGGTGATCACGTCTTTGGGCCGCTGTGCTCGCAGACTTACGCCGTCATGCCCGGCGCCATGTTGCGCAAGATCGACGTCTCACGCGTCTCTCCCACCGCATGGCTCGGGGCCCTCGGCCTCACGACCGGCCTTACGGCCTACGTCGGAATGACCAGAGTTGCGAAGGTAAAAACCGACGACGTGGTCGTGGTGTCGGCGGCTGCTGGGGCCGTTGGGTCGATGGCCGGACAGATCGCCCGCCTTCTCGGAGCCTCCAAAGTGATCGGTATCGCGGGCGGCCCGACCAAGTGTGAGTTCCTGGTGAAAGAACTCGGATATCACGCGGCAATCGACTACCGCAACGACGACGTCGAGTCGCGGCTGCGCGAACTGGCTCCACAGGGGATCGATGTCTTTTTCGACAACGTGGGCGGAGACGTCCTCGACGCGGTTCTACTCAACATCAAAGAAGGCACACGAGTCGTCATCTGCGGAGCGATTTCGCAGTACGACGACATGTCCAACGTTCGTGGACCACGCAACTATCTGAAACTCGCCGAGCGCCACGCCGTGATGGCGGGATTCGCCGTTTTCCACTTCACCGACACCTACGACGAGGGAGAAGCTCGACTTGCCGACTGGTTCGTCGACGGTTCACTCGTCATGCCTGAACACGTGGAAGTCGGCGTCGAGCGATTCCCAGCCGCTCTCGACATCCTCATGTCGGGCGGACACACCGGCAAGCTGCTGGTGAAGGTGTCGTCCGACTGACGAATCCCTCTACTCGCCGGCTGACACGGTGATCTTCGACGGTGCCTTGGAAAAGGTCATGACACCGTCGTCGACTGGCTGCTTGCCGATGATCTTCTTCTCGAGTTCGTAGCGCTGTGGGTTGGTCCACGGTTCACGATCGCCCTGTTTGGGCATCTTGTCCATGACTCGTTGCATGTAACCAGCCGAGAAGTTTTCGATCCAGGGCCGTGGTGTCATGGTCCGATCTTCGGCTCGGAGGCGAGGAGTGGCCTGAACGGTGTGTGTTGCCCTCATGTGATTGAGCAGCTTGCAGACGTAAGTGCTCACGAGATCGGCCCGCAAGGTCCACGAAGCATTGATGTACCCGAAAGTCGACACCAGATTCGGAACATCGGAGTACGCCATACCGCGATACGTCCAGGTGTCGGCGAAGTCGATCGTGCGCCCGTCGACCTCGATCTCAACTTCGCCGAGCGTCACCAGATTGAGTCCGGTTGCCGTGACGATGATGTCGGCGGCGATCTCATCTCCAGACTGGAGTCGAATGCCGCTCTCGGTGAAGGTGTCGATGTGATCGGTGACGACACTCGCCTTCCCTGAGTTGATGGCTGCGAACAAGTCACCGTTCGGAATGAGGCACAAACGCTGATCCCACGGGTTGTACGTCGGGGTGAAGTGAGTATCGACGTCGAAATCGGGGCCCAGACCCTTGCGAACCCCACCCAAGATCTTCGCTTTGATCTTGTCGGGCTGGGTGCGAGTTCGGTTGTAGAAGAAACTGCCGAGCAGGGTGTTCTTCTTACGAACGACCGAGTACGCGACTCGATCGGGCAGGATCTTGCGAAGAAAGTCGTTGATCGGGTCGTGATCGGGACGCGAGACCACGTAGGTGGGCGATCGCTGGAGCATCGTGATGTGCTCGGCCTTGTCGGCCATGGCCGGAACGATGGTCACGGCCGTTGCACCCGAGCCGATGACGACGACCTTCTTCCCGCTGTAGTCGAGGTCTTCGGGCCACTCCTGCGGATGCACGATCGTTCCCTGGAACTTCTCGCGTCCTTCGAAGTGAGGTGTGAATCCTTCTTTGTACGAGTAGTAGCCAGCGCACATGTGGATGAAGTTGCAGGTGATGTCCTCGTACTCACCGGTATCGGCTCGTTGGGTGGTGAGTGTCCAAGTGGACGTCTCGGTTGACCACTCGGCCTTCTTCACCAAGGTGTCGAAACGAATATTTCGATCGATGCCGTACTCGCTCACCGTCTCGCGCAAGTACTTCATGATCGACGGGGCGTCAGCGATGGCCTTGGCCTCGGTCCAGGGTTTGAAGCTGAAACCGAGAGTGTGCATATCGCTGTCGGAACGAATTCCCGGATAGCGGAAGAGATCCCAGGTGCCTCCGATGTCGGATCGACCCTCCACGATCAGATAACTGCGATCGGGACACATCGTCTGCAAGTGATACGCCGAACCGATACCGGAAATACCGGCTCCTACGATCACTACGTCAACATGAGTCGTCATATTGCCTCCCGTCCCCACACAGGACGCTAGTAGGTGGATCGACCATGACCTCTGTGCTCACGACCTCTATGTTGAGGGAATGGCTCGTTCTGCCGATCAACCCGGTCGTACCGATCTCTCCGGAAAAGTCTTCGTCGTGACTGGTGGCAATTCAGGTATCGGTCTCGGTATCGCCGAAGGAATAGCTGCCGTCGGGGGTTCGGTTGCCGTCTGGGGTCGACGTTCCGACAAGAACGACGAGGCCGTGGATCGTCTGCGCTCACTCGGTGTCGAAGCACGGGGTTACGTCTGTGATGTCGGTTCGGAAGAGCAAGTGATCGACAGTATGAATCGCACTGTCACCGACTTCGGCCGACTCGACGGGTGTTTCGCGAACGCCGGACGACCAGGCAACGGAGTCCCATTTCTCGATCTGACCCTCGATCAGTGGCGTGCCGTCATGAAGATCAACCTCGACGGAGTGTTTCTCACAATTCGCGAAGCGGCGCGGCGTCTGGTCGAGCAAGGTGAAGGCGGAAGCCTCGTTCTCGTCTCCTCGACGTCGGCTATTCACGGCGCAGCTGGTAACGAGGCCTACGGGACCTCGAAGACGGCCGTCAACGGTCTGATGAGGGCACTCGCAGTAGGGCTCGCACGTCACAGGATCAGGGTCAATTCGTTGATACCGGGATGGACCATCACCGAAATGGCCGGACCGGCTTACGCCAACGATCTCTTCCGCAACACCACGACGAAACGTACGCCGGTACGTCGATGGGCCGAGTGGTCGGAATTCCGCGAGGTCGGAGCGTTTCTCGCCGACCCGTCGATCACGTATCACAGCGGCCAAGAGGTCGTGGTCGACGGTGGCTACACCGTTTTCTGAGCGTCGACCACGTTGTATTGTTCGCAATACGGTCCGGTTCGATCATCGGGGGGTGACGCGCCTTGGAAATCACGTCTCGAACAATTCGGGTCCTCTTGTGTGACGACCACGATCTCTTCGCGCAGACTTTGGCCTTCACACTCAGCGCTGAAGAGGATATCGACGTGACGACCACCGTCTCTTCGGTCGACGAGGCGATTGCACACTTTTCCGATCAACACGACGTCGCAATCGTCGACGTGAAGCTCGGTGACGACAACGGCCTCCGACTCGTCCAATGGATCTCGTCGAATCGTCCCGACTGTCAGACCATCGTTCTCACGGCATTCGACTCTGACGATTCGTTCGTCGCCGCACACGAACATGGCGCGAGTGCGTACCTCATCAAGAGCACCTCATGTGATCACCTGATCTCAGTCATTCGAGATGTGGCTTCTGGCCGACGATTCATCTCTGACGTCAATGTGGCACCCTCGAAGGCGCGGTTGGCCGGGAAGCAGTCACGTCGAATCGAAAGTCTCAAAGAATCCGACCAACGACTCGTGTGGCTGATCACCCAAGGACTTCCCGACCGACAGATTGCTGCCGAGATGCACCTCAGTCTTCAGACGATTCGAAATCGCGTCTCCCGACTCCTGCACACCTTCGAGGTTGCCAACCGAACTCAATTGGCGCTGATCTTCACTCAAGCTCCCGATGAATGAGGTTTTGTCGTACGAGGCCTTGAGGTCGATCGTCGATGCGATGCCCGGCAGTGTGGCCGTGCATGCGCCGGTTTTCGACGAACACGATCACATTGTGGACGCCCGTCTGCGCTGGTGGAACTCCAGTTACGGCGCATTGCACACCAAGAAATCCATCGTCGACCAATCGATGCGGGCCGTCTACTTCGAGCCCGATAACGCCCTCGACTACGTCCGCCAGGCGTGGGAAAGCGGTTCGGCCCATCAGTACTTCTCGATCGAGGGTGACGTTCTAGCTCGCTATGAGATGTTCGACGAACCCATCACTCTGTCGGTCGACTGGATTCGACTCGGCTCACATGTGATCGAGATCGGTGAGAACCTGACCTTGCTCACTGATATCCAACGCCAATTGGCCTCGTCCGATCTCGAACTTCTGGAAGCCTGGCGGATTCAGCAGATCACGGAGACCAAGCAACGAGTGGCTCGCGACATGCACGACTCTGTCATGCAACGGCTCCTGGCTGTCGGGATGGGTGTACGTCAGTCCATCAACACACTCGATCTCTCGCCCAAGAATCGGCGCTATGCCGAAAGTCTGCAGAGGAATCTCGAAGAGGCCATCGCTGAGTTGCGTTTGATGGTTGATGCCCTGGCGTCGAATCCCGAGCCTGTGCGGTCCACCGATTTCGAAATCGGGCTAAACCAAGTCGTGACATCGTCAGAACCACTTCTCGGCTTTCGGGCGGACTTCTCGTTGTCTCTCACCTGTGATGTGTCATCACAGGTGAGAGACGATATTCACGCGGTTGTCCGGGAGTCGCTGGCGAACGTTGCCAAACACGCATCGGCGACCCGCACCTACATACGCGTCGAGTGCAACCTCGGGTACCTGACCGTCAACGTGCTGGATGACGGCGTCGGAATCTCTCCCTCGCCGAAGCCCGGCCACGGTCTTGCCAATCTCAGACATCGAGCCGAAGCCCACGGAGGAACCATGACGATCAGGGCCCGTTCCTCACATCCTGGTACTCGACTCGCCTGGCGTATTCCGTGTTCCGAGGCTTCGGGCGAAGAATGAGCTCGACCTGACGGGGATTCCTGACACAATGCCCACATGTCCGACATGTTGGAGCGAACCGCCCGTTTGATCGACGGAATCGACACCGATCTCGATGTCAGTTTCCTCGGGGCACCGGCGAAATCGGCCGACGTGATTTCCGATGAAATCGCCATCGTCCAAGCGTTCAGCAATGTTGTCTCGTTCTCGACCGACGACGGACTCGTGCTCTTCGACGTCTCACACCAGATGTCGGCTCCTACCGTGGTCTCCGCCATTCGGCATTGGTCTTCCGACGAGATCCACACTGCGGTCTACACCCATGGTCACATCGACCACGTGACCGGCGCCAGAGCGTTCATTGACGATGCCGCCGAACGTCGTCACCGCGACATCACCTTCATCGGCCATGAAGCGATTCCAGCTCGCTTCGAGCGCTACGACCTGACCAACGGATACAACGGCCACATCAACAAGCGCCAGTTCCGCCTTCCCGAGCCGTTCTTCCCGAGTGATTTCGTCCAACCCCACGTCACGTATTCCGATCACACAACGCTCGACGTCGGAGGAACACAATTCGAGCTGCATCACGCCAAGGGCGAGACCGACGATCACACGTGGGCCTGGGTACCCGAGCACAAAGCGGTGTGCGTCGGAGACCTCTTCATCTGGCAATTCCCGAATGCCGGCAACCCTCAGAAGGTCCAGCGATTCGCCTGGGAATGGGCGGTCGCCCTTCGCGCAATGGCGGCTCTGCGTCCCGAACTGTTGCTACCTGCGCATGGACTGGCGATCGGAGGAGCCGACCGTGTCGTTTCCGTTCTCGAGAACACGGCTGCGGCGCTCGAATCGTTGCACGAGCAGACACTCACACTCATGAACACCGGGGCCCGTCTCGACGAAGTGATCCACACAGTGAGGTTGCCCGCCCACCTCGCTGAACTCCCGTACCTGAAGCCCACCTACGACGAACCCGAGTTCGTGGTGCGCAACATCTGGCGTCTGTACGGAGGTTGGTACGACGGCAATCCGGCTCATGTGAAGCCAGCACGCGACGCCGATGTGGCGCGCGAAATGGCCGCGCTCGCCGGAGGTGCGTCCGTTCTCGCCTCTCGAGCCGAATCATTGGCGACTGACGGAGATCTTCGAGTGGCGTGTCACTTGGTCGAGATGGCATATCTGGCCGATCCCGACAACGCCACCATCCATGGCATCCGAGCCGCCGTATACGAAGCTCGACGTAAGGTCGAGACCTCGTTCATGGCCACAGGTATTTACCGAGCGGCCGCCCTCGATTCGAGAGAACGACTCGTCTGATCAGGCGCGCTGACGTCGACGCATCAGCGTCGCCAAGGCTTTGACACGCGGACGGAAGCGACGGGCTGGCTGGCGTGTCGGAATCGCTACGGGCTCGACGATCTTTGACGTCACCTCACGTCGAGCGATTCGACGACGGGGGCGACCACCGACGATCGATTCGATTCGCTCGAGGTCGAGTCGCTCCTCGACCATGAGCGCATCAGCCATCGCTTCGAGGGCGCCGATGTGTTCGGTGAGGATCGTGCGCGCCGCAGCATGAGCTTCGTCGAGAATCGAGGCAACGGAATCCTGTGTCCAGGCATCAGGTCCTGACACCATCGATGGACGTCGGCTCATCAGCGATCCCGACATGCCATACGTCGTCGCCATCTGAGTGGCGAGCTCGGTTGCCCGCGCCAAGTCGGATGCCGCGCCCTGTGTGCATGAACCGCCCATCAATTTCTCTTCGGCCACACGGCCTCCGAGCGCCACCACCAATTGGGCGAATGCGGCCTCTTTGGTGAGGAAGATGCGGTCATCGTTCTCGAACCACGTGACACCGGCCGCCGGTCCGCGAGGTACCACGGTGACTGCTACCGGATCTGCGGCGTCTTCTTGCACGAATCCACAGATTGCGTGACCGGCCTCGTGCCACGCCGTGATACGTCGGTCGGATTCACTGATCGTCATCGAGCGGCGCGGGCGACCCAAAGCGACGAATTCGACAGCAGCTGAAAAGCACGCCTGATCGATGTCGGAACGCTCGAGCTTCACTGCCTCCAAGGCAGCTTCGTTGCATACCCGAGCCAAGTCGGCACCCGACATGCCGGCAGTGCGAGCGGCAATTGCGTCGAGATCGACGTCGGTCGCGAGAGGTTTGGACGACGCGTGCACTTTCAGAATCGCATGCCGTCCCTTGCGATCCGGTAACGGAACCTCGATACGACGTTCTAGTCGTCCGGGTCGCAGAATCGCTTTGTCGAGAACATCGGCGCGGTTGGTCGCTGCGATGGTGATGATGTTCGACTTGTTGAAGCCATCGAGTTCGGTGAGAAGAGCGATCAACGTGTTCTCGTGTTCGATCGGTCCGCCGGGTGTTCCATTCTCACGATCGTTCATCGAACGGGCACGGGCGACGGCGTCGATCTCGTCGATGAAGACGATGGCTGCCTTGTGAGAACGTGCCGATTCGTACAACTCGCGCACGCGCTTGGCACCGACTCCAACGTACATCTCGACGAAGTCAGTGGCTGACGCCGCGATGAAGGGGACCGATGCTTCCGCTGCTACCGCTCGCGCAAGCAGGGTCTTGCCGGTTCCGGGTGGACCGACGAGCAACGCGCCTTTCGGCGGCGTGGCACCCAATCGTTCGAACTTCTCGGGATCACGCAAGAACTCGACGAGTTCGCGCAAGTCGTCGACCGCTTCGTTACATCCGGCTACCGAATCGAAACCTGAACCACGGTCAGGCACGACCTTCTTCGGTGCCCGAGCTCGCTTTTCGCGCCAACGGCCGACGACGAGAAGGAGCACGATGACTCCTCCGACGATCAGCCAGTTGCGAACGGTGGGCGACATGGGCCCCAACGGTACGAGCCAGTCGGCCGAAATCGGCCACGAGTTTCGTGAACGGCGTGTGAAGCGATGGGCAACCGGCGTCGGGTCAGCCGAATGTGCGGGAGGCAGTCTCGGCCAGAAGTGCCACCCGACCAGGGATGTGCCCGTTCACCGGAAGGCTGAGACTGAGTCCGTCCAGTCCGGCGCCCACCAGATCGGCCAGGGCCGTACCCACGGTGTCAGGGTCACCGAAGACCAGCCGACCCCGCATGCCGTCGACGATCTGATCGTTCCATCCCTTGACCGACGCCATCGTCTTCACATCGGCTTCAGCCTCAGCGGTGGTGGGTGCGATCACGCACGAGACATTCAAGGAAACCGAGATCTCCGCACGGTTGCGGCCTTCGTTCACGCAATGTTCGTCGAGAATCGAAAGCTTGCGCACGACATCGGAAGCCTGTGTGAGTCCGACCAGATTCGACTCATCGGCGTATTTGGCGACGAACCGCAGCGTCTTCTTTTCGCCACCTCCACCGATCAGGATCGGAATGCGCGACACCGGAGCCGGTGAGTTCACGGCATCGGTCACCGAGTAATGACGACCGGTGAACGACACCTTTTCATTGCGCAACATCGGCACGATGACCTGCAGAGCTTCCTCGAGTTTCTGAAAGCGATCCGTGAAAGTCCCGAACTCGTAACCGAGTGATTGGTGCTCGAGTTCGAACCAACCGGCACCGATGCCCAATGTCGCACGGCCATTCGACGCATGATCGAGTGCCGTCACAGCTTTGGCCAGCAACGTCGGGTTGCGATACGTGTTGCCAGTGACCATGGTGGCCAGTCGAACCTTCGACGTGTGCGCTGCGAGCGCGCCGAGCACCGTGTACGCCTCGAACATCGGTTCTTCGGGACGACCGAGCATGGGCAACTGGTAGAAGTGATCCATGACCGTGATCCGGTCGAACCCACTCGCCTCGGCCTCTTTCGCCTGAGCGACAACAGTCGGAAACGGCGAGGTCGATCCGCTGCCGTACGTGAAATTGGGAATGTGATAGCTCAGACGGGACATGTCAGGACCCTAGGAGCAGAGCCAGCCTTTTCTCTACTTCGGCGATGTCGTCAGGGGCCGCAGTTACGTAGATGCGGAGAACGGGCTTGGACGACGACAACAGCCAGCGACCGTCCCTCGTCTTCTTGTCCTCGACCGACTCGACGGTCATCACCTGAGCCGTTTGAGTCGCTTGTTGCAGTCTCTGATCTTCGGGGAGCCCAGCCAGTTCGGCGATCCGCTGGGCATAGGCGCACACTCTTGTCGACATCACTTTGTCGACGAGGAGGTCACCCATCACCGCGCCGAAGGAATTGGCGAAGTGATCACCTTCCAGGAACGTCGTGTCGAGAAGTTCGCGATCCGGGCGTCCGAAGCCGTCCGTCGGCAGGATCGGGTAGCGCACCCAACGACTCGTGCCGCCGAGACCCAGTCCGAGATCGTGAAGTGCGATGACGTCCCCGATCCGTTCGAGCGCGACGCAACGCGGATTCGACCACCAATGCGTGTGCGACGTCCCCAACAGCACGACGTCACTGTACCTGGTCGTCTGGAGAGGAGTATTCACCGTTTGGGTCAAGATTGCGCACCAGATTGTCTTCGGGACACACGAACCTCGATGATCCCCTAACGTTCATCACGTGGGGGACACGCCAGGTCGATCGCCGATGCCGCGCAATGTCGTGGTCGTCCTACTCGACAGCCTGAATCGGCACATGCTCGGTTCGTACGGAGGTGCCGAGTTCGACACGCCGAACCTCGATCGCTTCGCCGCTCGGTCGGTGCGGTTCGAACGTCACTACACCGGGTCACTGCCGTGTATGCCGGCTCGACACGACATCTTGTGCGGTTCGTGGGACTTTCTCTGGCGGCCATGGGGGTCGATCGAACTCTGGGAGGATCCGATCACTCGCTACCTACAGCAAGCAGGTGTGACCACGATGTTGGTCTCGGATCACCCACACCTGTTCGAAACCGGGGGCGAGAACTATCACACTGATTTCACCGCGTGGGAATACGTGCGCGGTCACGAGGACGATCCGTGGAGAACAGCACCCGATCCGTCATGGGTCGGGGCGCCCGCAGTGGAGGCAACCGAGTCATGGGTCGCCCGTCATTACGACACGTCACGCACCTGGTTCAAGAAGGATGAAGACTTTCCTGGTGCTCGCACGATGTCGGAAGCGGCTCGTTGGATCGACGAGCAAGCTCCAAGCGAGAGTCGATTCATGTTGTTCGTCGACGAGTTCGATCCCCACGAGCCGTTCGATGTTCCCGAGCCATGGATGTCGCGCTACGACCCCGAGTGGAACGGACCGAAAGTGATCTGGCCGCCCTACATGGGGAATGCCGTGGCTTCCGGTGCAATCGACGAGAAGACTGCCCGACACATCCGCGCGAACTATGGAGCGAAGTTGTCGTTCATCGATCACTGGTTCGGTCGAATCCTCGATGCTCTGGATCGGCGTGGGCTGTGGGACGAGACGGCAGTGATCGTGTGTACCGACCACGGCCACTACCTCGGAGAGAAGGACGTTTTCGGCAAGCCAGGTGTTCCGGTGTACGAGCCGTTGGGTCATATCCCCTTGATGGTGTCGTGGCCGGGAGTTGCTCCGGGTACGAATTCGGCGCTCACGACGACGGTCGACGTGTTCGCCACGTTGTGCGACATGTTCGATGTGTCGGTCCAACATCGAACTCACGGACATTCACTGGTACCGCTGCTCACTGGTTCGACATCGTCCGTTCGCGACTACGTGCTCACCGGGGTGTGGGGGCGAACCGTACAGATGGTCACCGAGTCGTTCAAATACGTACGAGCCCCACGAAACGAAAATCGTCCGTTGTCGATGTGGTCGAACCGGTGGTCGACCATGCCGATTCATGCGATGCCCAACGTTCGACTACCGAAACCCGACAGTCGAGCCGTCCTCGACTACATGCCGGGCTCCGATGTGCCGGTGATTCGCCAACCCTTCGAACGGGGTGATGCGGTGCCGTTCTGGGCCATGACGAACGCCGGCGAACCACGTGACTTGTTGTTCGACGTGATCGAGGATCCATCGGAAGATCGTGATCTGTGCGGCACCGATCTCGAGAGTCGCCTGATCGACGTTCTGCGAAGTGCGCTGAGCGCCGTGGAGGCCCCGCTCGACCAACTCGAACGTCTCGCCCTGTGACACTTCTCAGGCACACCTTCAGGTTCGGCAGCTCATGCCGTAGCCAGTATCTTGGAGGTACACCGTGTCAGCAACGAATCGCGAACGACTCAATCTTCATAACAAACTCAATGAAGTTCTTGGATCCGAGGAGGCGAACACACTGATGGAACATTTGCCCCCGGTTTCATGGCACGAAGTCGCCACCAAGGATGACGTCACCTCATCTGAGATCGCTCTGCGCTCTGACATCGAAACAACAAAGATCGCGCTGCGCTCTGACATGTCCGCCATGGGCAAAGAACTACGTGCAGAAATGGCTGCCATGGGCAAAGAACTGCGCATGGAGATGGCCACGATGGGGCAAGAGCTACGCGCCGAAATGGCTGCCATGGGCAAAGAACTGCGTGTCGAGATGAGCATGATGCGCACCGAACTCAGAGCTGAAATGTCAGTCGGCCTCGCCGACATCCGTACCGAGATGACGAACGGCTTCAACCGGCAGATCAAGTGGCTGGTCACATTCGGGATGGCCTGGAGTTCTCTGCTGGTGGCGCTCACTCGCTTCGCCGGTTGATCGCTGTCAAGTTCGGGACGAAGGCTTTCTCCACCGCTCATCGACTCGGTGCCACCCTTCGATGGTGCTTCGAAGGCCTCGGCAAATACTGCTTCCGACCGCAATCATTCTCGTGATCATCGGCTGTCGTCCGAACGTCGAAACCGTCGTTGACGTTCCGACCGCCGTCTGGTCGTCGACGGACGAGCGATCGAGTAATCCCGAAAGTGCAGCCATCGCCGCCGTCGACGAACTGCTCGGAATCACCCCGGTCATCAGCGATTTCATGTCCGGCGACAGTCGGAGCAGTGAAATCACCGTCTTCTCAGCCGGCGAGGGAGTGTGGACTGTTCGAAGCACCCTGCTACTCCGCCAGATGGGTACCGACGATCGATGGTCGGTGCTCGGGGCCATCGGGCCCGGCGTCGTGATCGCCGAACCGGCTTCTGGCAGCACGCATGCCCCGGGGTGGTTGACCGTGTCCGGGCGGGCACGGGGATACGAGGGAACAGTGATCGTGAGTGCCCACACCGCTGGCGACACACCGAGGCTCGTCGATCAGGCCGTGGTGTCGGCCGCTTCGATGGCCGAGCTCGAACCATTCACCACCCGACTCGATCTTCGACAGACGACGAAGGGCGATGTGATCGCAATCGTGGTGCGTGGAGACACCGGATCCGAGGATGATCCGGGCGAGTTCAGCGCCGTTCCGATTCGCATCGGTTTCTGAACGTCAGCTGATGGAATACAACTCGAGACGGAACGGGGCTTCGATTCCATCGACAAGGTAGAAGGCGACGCTCACGATGCGCGCCGGATCGAGCGGCACCGTCGCCGGACGTGGATCGAGAAAGCGCGTCACTGGCTGGAACGACGTCCACGGCACGTCGACAGTGGAGACTTCTCGGGGCGACGTCGGAACGGGCGAAACCCATCCACCGTCGCCGAGATCGGTGCGCACCTCCATCGTCCAGGTTCGGCTGTCTCCACCGATCTCGATCGTCAACCCGTCACGGTCGGCCCAAGCGACCGCGACCGCAGGGTCGAGAAAGGGACTACGAACCGACGCGAAGCCACCGTTGTTGTCGAGCGACAGATCGCCCGTGAACACCAACGCTCCGCTCTCCCACTCCAACCGGCCGCTCGAGACTCCACCCATCACGGAGTCGTTCACGACGAACCATTCGTTCACTTCATCAGCCGAGACGAAGCTGAAGGCTGACGTCGGATTCACCACAGTCGTCATCGGGGCCGATGCCGTCACGGGCACCGATGTCGTCGCCATCGGAAGTGTCGTTGTAGTGGAGGACTCGGACACGACAGTCGACTCCGAGATGTTGACGAGATCGGTGCCCCCACATCCGAGCAGGAACGACACTGACGCGCTCATTCTCAGTAGCAGCCGCCGACAGCCCATGAGAGATCCTCCCACCGAATCTGGCGCGGGATCCTGTCCTATGCGGTGAAGAATGCTCACCAGAACACCACTCAGATCACCAATTGGTGGGCGAGGGGGGACTTGAACCCCCACGTCCTTGCGAACACTGGCACCTGAAGCCAGCGCGTCTGCCATTCCGCCACTCGCCCGAGTAACAGGAAGCGAACGCTACCAACGACGTAGCCCGCCCCCACCCCCTCACCTGGTGAAACCTTCCACCTGAGCAGGACCGATACCCTGTCAGGGCGCCAACAGCGCTCGAGGTGGGGACGGTGATCAGATGGCGAGTGGATTCTTCAAACGAGGCAACCGAGCCAACGTTCGTCCCATCGAAATCGGCCGTCGCCTGGTGGCCGACATGGACGACAAACGTTCCGTCGACGCCGACGGACGCCGTATTGCCCCCAATCACTTCGTTGTAGCGCTCAACCCGAACGACCACCAAGAGTTGTCGTCCTACATCGCCGCTCTCGAGACCGAACTCGTCGAAGCCGCCAGAGAGTACGCCCGCGACGAGGGTTATGTGCTCCGTGGGCCGGTCACGGTCAAAGTGTCCGACGACGACTCGGTGAAAACCGGTCGCATCCAGATCACGTCGAAAATTCGTACCGACGAACCTCGTGTCGTTGCCGCCTCCCTCGTGATCACCGGCCGCGACCCGCTACCACTCACCGACAAGGCGATCACCATTGGTCGCTCACCCGAGTGCGACATCTCGTTCGACGACGCCAACATCAGTCGACGTCACGCCGAGATCAAGGTCGTGCTCGACGCGTATGTGATCTCTGATCTCGGTTCCACCAACGGCACCAATGTGAATGGTGTCCCCATCACACTTGAACGCACCCTTCGGGACGGCGACATCATCGCTCTCGGCAGCAACACCATCCGTTTCGAGGCGCGCTGACTCGATGAACGACCTCGTCATCAGCGGACTACGACTCGTCCTTCTGCTCGCTTTGTATCTCTTTTTCGCTCGAGTGGTGTGGGCCGTATGGACCGAGGTTCGCGTACCTGCGATCTCCCAGTCAGGGGTGGCGTCCAACTCAACCGGAGCCACCTCCCGCATCTCACGTCGTCAGCGGGTGACCGAACTCAAGATCGTCGAACCTGAGTCATTGAAGGGATCCCGGTTCGAACTCTCTCCCACTCCCATCGTCATCGGACGCTCACACGATGCCGACCTATCCTTCCCCGACGACACCTACCTCAGCAGCCGACACGCTCAGGTGTGGTCGGCTGACGGCATCGCCATGGTCGACGACCTCTCGTCCACCAATGGCACGCAGGTGAACGGCCAGCGCATCACCGAAGCAACTGCTCTCGTTCCCGGCGATCGGGTGCAGATGGGCCACGTCGTGATCGAGGCCACCCGATGATGCACGCGACCGCTGCTGCCGCCACTCATGTCGGTCAGATTCGTGAGGGCAACGAAGATGCCTACCTCTGTCGTGAGGGCCTCTACTTCGTGGCCGACGGCATGGGCGGTCACAGCGCTGGCGAAGTGGCGAGCGATATCGCCGTCACCACGCTGTCCGAACTCTTGACGAAAGTCGTCCACAACGGACTCACCGCCGACGATCTGGCCGCCGCGGTTCGTCATGCCAACACGGCGATCCTCACCGAAGCGATGCGTGATCGCGCCAAGGCCGGTATGGGCACCACCCTCACCGGACTCGCAGTCGCCGATCCTGCGCGACGACGGGCTCTCGTGGCCAACGTCGGCGATTCGCGTACCTATCTGTGGCGACATGGTGAACTCCGACAGATCACCAAAGATCACTCGCATGTGCAGTCGCTTGTCGACCGCGGCGCCATCACTCGCGCCGAAGCGCGTGTGCACTACCAACGAAACATCGTGTTGCGGGCCATGGGGATCGACCCCGACCTCGAAGTCGACGTGTTCGAACTCGATATCGAAGACGGTGACCGTTTCATCGTGTGCAGTGACGGACTGGTCGACGAGGCCGACGACGACGCCATCGAAGTTGCCATTCGCACTTCGTCCGCGCCTGACGATCTCGCCCAGGCTCTCGTGACTCTCGCCAACGACAACGGTGGCCGCGACAACGTGACCGTGGTGGTCGTCGACTTCAGCGACGGCCCAGCCACGGAATCTGGTACTACCTCAACCTCATCCGATGACACTGTTGCCATCGTCATCCCACGTCGTCCGTCACGACTTCTCGACGTGGCCGCTTACGGTTCGTGGTTGGTCGCCACCGCCATCGTGGTCACCGTGATCGTGAGCACCCTCACGCAGTGAGTCGCTCCACCGCGCACGTCGCGTCACGCCGACGCTCTCGAGAACTGTGGTCGGTGATCATGGCTGGTCTCGTCACCGCCGGCGCCTACACCCTCGCCTCTCTCGGGCAGAACGCCGTCATTCCGTCGCGCATCCTGCCGTTCCTCGGTCTGATGCTGCTGCTTCTTGTCTCGGCTCACGTCGCCGTTCGCTGGCTCGCATCGGGTGCCGACTCCACACTTCTTCCGGTCGCCGCCCTCTTGAACGGTCTCGGCTACGTGATGATCGCCCGATTGTCAGAGCGACTAGCCGGCCTCCAGACGACCTGGACCTTCATCGGTATCGCCGTCTTCATCGCCGTGCTCGTGTTCGTCGAACGCATCAACGACCTGTCCCGCTACACGTGGCACTTCTTCGCCGCCGGTGCCGGACTCCTACTTCTTCCGTTGGTCCCGGGCCTCGGCTTCTCGTCCGGCGGCGCGCGCATCTGGGTCAATCTCGGCCCGATCAACTTCCAGCCCGGCGAATTCGCGAAGTTGGCCCTCGCTCTCTTCTTCGCCGGTTACCTCGCCGAGCGAGGTCGCCTCATCTCCACCAGCACGCGCCGTCTCGGACCATTCACTATTCCCGAAGCTCGCGACCTCCTTCCGCTGGTCGCCGCCTGGGGCTTCTCGGTCGTGATCATGGTCGGCCAGAAGGACCTCGGCTCGAGCCTTCTGTTCTTCACCCTCTTCGTCGTCATGGTGTGGGTCGCCACCGAGAAGACCAGTTATCTCGTGATCGGACTCGGCCTGTTCGTTGTGGCCTGCGTCGTCGCCTACAACCTCTTCGATCACGTGCAGACCCGTGTGGCGGTGTGGCTCGATCCGTGGAGTCGCTACGACGGCAAGGGATACCAGATCGCCCAAGCCATGTTCGCGCTCGGCAATGGTGGTGTCACCGGAACCGGTCTCGGGCGGGGTCTGCCCCAGCGCATCCCCGAAGCCAAGAACGATTTCATCTTCGCGGCCATCGGCGAAGAGATGGGTCTGCTGGGTGCGACCATCGTGTTGCTGTCGTTCATGGTGATCATCGGTGCCGGACTGCGTATCGCCCTGCGCACACAGCGACCTTTCGAGAAGTTGCTCGCCACCGGGCTCACGACCATCATCGGTGTTCAGGCGTTCATCATCATCGGCGGCGTCATTCGCGTGGTGCCCCTCACCGGCATCACGTTGCCATTCGTCAGTTACGGCGGATCGAGCCTCGTCGCCAACTATGCGCTTCTCGCCCTCCTCATCCGCCTGAGTGACGTCTCGGCCCGACGACTCGGTGAGGTACCTGATACGCCGATGCTGAGCGAACGATGGGCTGCTCGCCGCGCCCGCAAACGAACCGACGACGTCACCACCGAAGTGAGTGACCTATGAACCAGCGAATCCGCCGTCTTGCTCTGGCCCTGCTGGTTCTCTACGCGGTGTTGTTCGTACAACTGAACTTCATTCAGGTGGGTCGCAAGGCATCACTCGACGCTGATGTTCGTAACACGCGCCAAACGGTTCGTGACTTCGACGAGCCACGAGGTCCGATACTGACCGCCGAAGGCGTCGTGATTGCCGAAAGCCGTCGCACCGAGCCAGGCAGCACGTACTCGTGGCAACGCGTGTATCCCGAAGGCGAACTCTTCGCCCATCTCACCGGCTACTTCACTCTTGCCTACGGGGCGACTCAGGTCGAACGAGTGATGAATGACGTGTTGTCGGGCAATACTGCCGAGCAGCAACTGTCCGGTGTCTGGTCGGTCTTCGACACCGACGACAACTCGGGTTCGGTCACCCTCACCCTCGACGCCAACGTGCAACAGGCGGCCAAGGACGCGCTCGGTGAACGTGAAGGCTCGGTCGTGGTCCTCGATGTGCAGACCGGTGCCGTGAAGGCGATGTGGAGTTGGCCTTCGTTCGATCCCAATGTGATCGCCGATCACGACAGTGCCGAAGCCGGTGTGTGGCTCCAGTTCCTCGACTTGCTGCCGTCGAAGCCGCTGTTGGCCAACGCCTACCAAGAGCGCTACATGCCGGGTTCCACCTTCAAGGTGATCACCACAGCGGCCGCCCTCGAAGCAGGAGTGGTATCCCTCGACACCGTGTTCGCCGAAGAGTCGCAATACCTGCCTCCGCAGACTGACGATCCGATCGAGAACTACAACGGTCGTTCGTGCGGAGGTGATCTCACCGAAGTGTTCCGCCGTTCGTGCAACACACCCTTCGCCCGGCTGTCGATCGACCTCGGGCCGTCGAACATGGTCGAAGCCGCAACTCGCTTCGGTATCGGAGAAGAAGTGCCCTTCGATCTGCCGAGCCCAGCGGCCAGTGCATTCGGTGACGTCGACTACTTCGTCGACAACCTTCCACTTCTTGCGATTGGCGGCTTCGGTCAGGGAAACACGCAGATGGTTCCGCTTCACATGGCGGCCATCGCCGCTGCGATCGCCAACCGCGGCACGATGATGACTCCGTTCGCCATCGACCTAACCCGCGACCACGACGGCAAGGTGCTCGATCGCACCGAACCCACGATGTGGCGTCAGGTCATGAGCCCGGGTGTCGCGTCGACGATGGTCGATCTCATGAAAGTTGTGGCGAGTTCTGGCACTGCGTCGTGCTGTCTGAAATTGGCCGACGGTGTGGTTGCGGCGGCCAAGACCGGTACCGCACAGTTGAACGGACCAGGTGAACCCGAACGCTCTCACGCCTGGATGATCGGCTTCGCGCCTGCTGATACCCCTCGTTACGCGTTCGCGGTGGTCCTGAAGGGCACGAACGCCGAAATTTCCGCCGGCACAGGTGGAACTCTCGCCGGTCCGGTGGCGTCCAAGGTGATGAACGCTGCCCTGAGGGACCGATAACCCAGCGGTAGCCTTGTCACACTCTTATGTCCGACCACGGAAACGTCATTCTCAACGACCGTTACGAGATGCAACAACGCATCGGTCGGGGCGGGATGGCCGACGTGTATCTCGCACGCGACGTCCTTCTTGACCGGCTGGTGGCCATCAAGGTTCTGTTCCCGGAATACGCCACCGACCCGGCGTTCGTCGAGCGTTTTCGTCGTGAGGCCCAGTCGGCCGCCAATCTCAATCATCCCAACATCGTCAGCGTGTACGACTGGGGTCGTAGCAACAACACCTATTTCATGGCCATGGAGTACGTACCGGGCCGTACTCTCGCCGATGCCCTGAGCGACGTCGGTTCGATCTCGGCGTCGAAAGCCGCTGAAGTAGGTATCGAGGTGGCGGCGGCGCTGTCGTTCGCCCATCGAAACAACGTGGTGCATCGAGACATCAAACCGGGCAACATCTTGATCGGCAGCAACGGGCAATTGAAGGTGGCCGACTTCGGAATCGCTCGGGCCCTCGGTAGTGCCGCCGAGAGTGGGCTCACTGCTCATGGAGCCGTCATGGGGACGGCCGCCTACTTTTCACCCGAGCAGGCACAAGGCGGGCAGCCCGATCCGCGCAGTGACCTGTACTCACTCGGCATCGTGCTGTACGAAATGGTGGGTGGGCAGATCCCATTCACCGGTGAGACGCCTATCGCCATCGCCTACAAGCAAGTGCACGAGGCCCCCACCCCGCTGAACGAATTGGCACCTGAGGTTCCGCGAGCGTTCGAAGCCATCGTCGCTCGCCTGCTCGCCAAGGATCCCGCTCGTCGTTACCCCACAGCCGAAGCCGTGCGCGACGACTTGCGCCGATTCCGCGACGGCCTACCCGTTCAAGCTCTCGCCGCACTCCTCAATAAGCGCGAACCAGACGACGGCCTGGCGCCCACAGTCGCAACACCGACAATCTTGCCCCCTCCCACGCTTGCCGATACTGCAGAGCGACCCACCACTCAGAGAACTGTCGTCATGATCAGCGATCAAGTCGACAGTCGTGATACCACCGGTTCGATCACTCCACCCGACGATCTCGGAAAGAAGCGTCGCAACATCGTGATCGGTTCGGTGACCGCTGCGTTGTTGATCGTCGCCGCTCTCGTCGGCGGGCTACTCGCTCTCTCGGGTGATGACGCTCCGGCCGCCACCTTCGAAGCACCCAACGTCACCGGTGTACAGCTCGAGTTCGCCGTCGCGGCACTCGAGGCTCTTGATCTCGACGTCATCACTGTTGCCGAAGAGAACAGTACGGTCGACCCGAACATCGTGTGGTCGCAGGATCCTCCACCCGGCCAGCTCGTCGAGGCCGGAGACACCGTTCGTGTCGTCTACAACCCGTCGAACACGCCGATTCCGGTCCCCGATCTTCGCGGCCAAACGGTCGAGCAGGCGCGCACCGCTCTGCTCAACCTCGGCCTCACCATCGGCAACGTCTCCTACGTCGACGATCCGCTGGTTGCCGTCGACATCATCATCTCCACTCAGCCCGCCGTCGGTGAGTCGGTGCTCGGCGGTGCGACCATCGACCTCGTCGTGAGCCAGGGCAAGGGCACCAACCCGATTCCGTCCTTCGACGGCCAGACCGCCGACGAGGCTCGGGCCGTTCTCGAAGGCGAACCCTACGAATTCGTGGTGGAGGAGATCCTCGAAGCAAGTGACACGGTGCCGATCGGCGACGTGATCCGCACGAGTCCGGTCGCCGGCGCCGAGGTGGCGAAGGGTGCCACGGTCACCGTGTATGTCTCGAATGGTCGAGCTCCCATTCCGGTGCCTCCGGTCGTCGGACTCCCCGAACGTCAGGCCCGTCCGCTCCTCACCGCCAACGGTCTCATCGTTCGAGTTGAGTACGAAAATGTTCCTGAAGGTGACGAATTCATCGACCTCGTCATTCGACAATCTCCAGCGAGTGGTGACGAAGTCGAACTCGGGACCGAGGTCGTGATCACGATCGGACGCCTTGCGCCGACTCCACCCTCGAGCACCCTCCCCGGAGCTACGACGACTCTGCCCTGAACCGAGCGACTACACGCCGAGAAAATTGCGGAGCATGTCGTGCCCAGCCTCGGTCAGGATGCTCTCGGGGTGGAACTGCACGCCTTCGATCGGCAGTTCGCGGTGACGTACACCCATGATCATTCCATCGGCTGTTTCGGCGGTGATCGTCAGACACTCGGGAAGCGAATCACGCTCGACCACGAGTGAGTGATAACGGGTCGCCGTAAGTGGAGACGGGAGGCCCGAGAACACGCCCGTCCCTTGGTGGGTGATTTCACTCGTCTTGCCGTGCATCAGCTCAGGAGCCCGCACCACCTCGGCACCGAATACGTGACCGATTGCCTGGTGTCCGAGACAGACGCCGAAAACTGGGATTCCCGCATCGGCTACGGGGACGATCAGATCACACAAGATGCCAGCGTCCTCCGGCCGACCGGGGCCGGGAGACAACAGGACAGCGTCGGGGGCAAGGCCGAGAACCTCATCGACCGTCACGTCGTCGTTGCGATGGACGATCGGGTCAGCCCCCAGTTCACCGAGGTATTGCACGAGGTTGTACACGAAACTGTCGTAGTTGTCGAGAACGACGACTCGCCGGGAACCCATGACGTCAGCCTGCCAGCCAGCCACCGCGATCCCCTACACTTTTCGACGTGGCACCTCCGAAACGCAAGACAGGTGGACGCACGACGCCAAAGGGCACCCGCCCGGGCGACGGTCGCTCCGCCACCCCCGATCACAACGAATCCGGCGTGGCAGCTTCGTCGCGCTACACCCCGCCGATTCCCCAGTACGTGAAGGAAAGTCCGCGCTGGGTGCCGGTTCTGATGTTCGCCCTCTTCATCGTCGGGGCGCTCGTCATCCTGCTCTATTACTTGGGCGCTGTTCCTGGTGGTCGCAGTAACTACTACTTGCTGACCGGCCTGATGTTCATCCTCGGCGGTTTGTACACCGCGACGAAATACCATTGACTTCTGACCTGGTCTTTTAGCACCAATTCGTCGTCCACAGCCTGTGGATGACCCCGGGGATAGTCACATCGATGTAACTCGATGTCACCGTCCGTTCACTCGATCGGGGCCACCAGGTCCATGTCCTCCATGCAGTGGCGTGGCGGCTCCGGGTCTTCTTCCGGAGCGAGAGTCATCTTCAGTTCCACCCCGCACACGCTGCACCGGTACTTCACGCCGATTTTGCGTAGTTCCCCGGGAGGAGGCGGAGGTGGAAGCGGCTCGGTCATGCCGCGCAGAAGCGACACCCCGACGCGCCAAAGGAAGAAGAATATGAGAACGGCGCCAAGGAACCAGACGACACTGCCGAAGTTCATGAGGTGCCGAACCGCCGACCGAGATCAGCCGAGTCGTTCGATGATCGTGGCATTGGCCATGCCGCCGCCTTCGCACATGGTCTGCAAGCCGTAGCGACCCCCGGTGCGCTCGAGTTCGTTGAGCAAGGTGGTCATGAGGCGGGCGCCCGAGGCGCCGAGTGGGTGACCTAGGGCGATGGCTCCACCATTGGGATTGACCGTCTCCATGTTGGGGCGAAGTTCCTTCTCCCACGCGAGCACCACCGAAGCGAAGGCTTCGTTGATCTCAGTGATGTCGATGTCGTCCATCGTGAGGCCGGCGCGCTCCAGAACCTTGCGGGTGGAGGGGATCGGTGCGGTGAGCATGTAGCGAGGATCGTCACCGGCGAGCGCGAAGTTCACGAATCGCGCCCGGGGCGTGAGTCCGAGTGCCTTGGCCTTGGCCTCGCTCATGATGAGAAGTGATGCGGCACCATCGGTGATCTGCGACGAGTTGCCAGCCGTCACTCGTCCGCCTTCCTCTTCGGGGCGGAACGACGGCTTCAACTTGCCGAGGCTCTCCATGGTGGTGTCACGGATGCCTTCGTCGGCCGTCATCATGTTTCCCTCGGCGTCCTTGACCGGAAGAATCTCACGCTCGAAACGACCTTCCTTGGTCGCTCGTGCCGCCCGCTCCTGCGAGGAAACACCGAAACGGTCCATGTCGTCACGCGAAATGTTCCACTTGTCGGCGATGAGTTCGGCCGAGATCCCCTGTGGAACGAGGCCTCCCTGCGGCTGATAGCGCTCACCAACTTTGGGTCCGAACGGCCAGCCGAACTTGCCGTCACCCATCGATGCGCCCATCGGTACGCGAGTCATGATCTCGACACCCGAGGCCACGACGACGTCGTACGCGCCAGCCATCACACCTTGGGCAGCGAAGTGCGCGGCCTGCTGCGACGAACCGCACTGACGATCGATCGTGGTGCCGGGCACCGACTCGGGCCAGCCGGCGGCAAGGACGGCGTTACGGGCCACGTTCACTCCCTGTTCGCCGACCTGCATCACACAGCCCATGACCACGTCGTCGACGAGACCCGGATCGATACCGGTGCGCTCGACGAGTGCATTGAGTGTTTCCGACACGAGGTCGACCGGATGCCACTCCTTCAGCTTTCCGTTGCGCTTTCCGAGCGGGGTGCGAATGGCATCGACGATGACTGCGGTGTTCATGAGAAATCTCCTCTGAGACGGTCGAGAGCCACAGTCTGCTGGTTCACCTCGAGCCCCGACGAATCAGAGCCAAGAAGGAATTTCAGGGTCGAAATGGAGCCACTTTGCTGATGGCTCGAGACATGACACCGACATCGGTCTCCGACAATTCAGCAGCGAATTCCCGCTGGATCGCTCGCCGATACAAGATGTTGGCATCACGCCAAACCAGACGGCCCATCCGGGTGAGAGTGACCACGACAGCCCGATTGTCATCTGACGTCGGTGGCACCTCACGGGTGACGTATCCACGTTCGACCAAGGCATCGATTCGGCGAGACAGACTCGACGGCACGGCGGCCAAGGCGTCGCACAGGTCCTTCACCCGCATGTGGTCGTCATGTTGAGCCAACGCAGCCAGCACGTCGAACTGCGGAAGCGACAACTGGAACTCATCAGCCATCTCGGCTTCGATGAGACGCGACACGACTTCGGCCGCAGTCTGGAACGCCCGCCACAGCGCTACTCGTTCGGAATCAAGTCGCGGCACGCCATCCCCTGTGATCGCTCGACGACATCTGAACGGAAAGCCTAATCAATGCCACTGATGGTTGTCACGGAAAAGTTCGCGATGCAACGACCAGGTCACTGCTCCCAAGTGGCGACGAATTCGAGCGCTTGTTTCCAGGACGCCCGCTCGGCCAGAAGTTTGCTGAACGGCATCACTTGTTTGGGCCGGCTCACGCCTAGTGCGGCTCGCAGCTCGTCACCGTGGTGATACAGCGCCACGAACGAATGCTCGTCGGGGGAGCCAGCGACGATCTCGACTGTTTCGTCTCCCTCGGCTCGTCCGATGAACTGGATGCGACTCGTGTACTGGTCGCTCCAGAAGAAAGGCACCGACTCGTACGCGGTTCGGGATTCACCGCGCGATTCAGCCAACAAGTTTCGGGCGGCGACGGCACCCTGTTCGGACGCATTGGTCCAGTGCTCGACTCTCATTTCACGGCCCAGAAGACGATTGGGCCAGCGAGCCACGTCTCCGGCGGCGTAGATACGCGGGGCGGCGCGCAACGTCTCGTCGCAGACGACACCGTCGCGGAGTTCGAGCCCGGACGATTCGAGCCACCCGGTCGCCGGTGACACTCCGACACCCACCAACACCACGTCTGCGGGAATCACTTCGCCGTCAGCGAGTCGAATACCAGAGACGACACCCCTCGCGCCTTCGACGAATGCATCGACGCGAACGTCGCACCTGACCGTCACTCCGTTGTCTTCATGAATACGGGCTATGTGACGGCCCATGTCGGCGCCGAGACCGCGGATCAATGGTGCTGGTGCTCCTTCGAGCACGGTCACGTCACAACCGCGAGTCCGGGCGGTAGCCGCCACTTCCAACCCGATGAACCCGGCACCGATCACGACGACACGACGTCCGGGTTCGAGCTCGGACCGAAGAGACAACGAGTCCGACAATGTCCGCAGCTCGTGAATACCGGTCCAGTCGGGC
>RFSV01000011.1:0-2500 GCA_009923785.1 Acidimicrobiia bacterium
GGAATTTCGCTACCTTAGGACCGTTATAGTTACGGCCGCCATTCACTGGGGCTTAGGTTCACAGCTTCGCTCCGAAGAGCTAACCGTTCCCCGTGACCTTCCAGCATTGGGCAGGCGTCACAGCGTATACAGCGCCTTGCGGCTTCGCACGCTGCTGTGTTTTTGGTAAACAGTCGCTACCCCCTGGTCTGTGCCACCCACTCCCGCTTACGGCGCAAGGCCTTCACGGTACTTGGGTCCTCCTTCTTCCGAAGTTACGGAGGTAATTTGCCGAGTTCCTTAACTACAGTTCTCCCGATCGCCTTGGTATTCTCTACCCGCCCACCTGTGTCGGTTTGGGGTACGGGCACCGTGTCAACTCACTGCTGGGCTTTTCTTGGCAGCATGGGATCAATGACTTCGTCTGTTGCGACTCGGCATCACGTCTCAGAGTTGCGGCCCTAACTCTCATCAGGACCCTCCTACACGCTTACCCGGAGACAACCATCGCTCCGGTTCATCTACCCTTCTGCGTCCCCCTTCAGTTACCCGCCACCCGCTCGGTGGGATCGTCCCGAAGGACAGCCCCCACGTCACAGATCTTGGGCTGGACGCGTACACGGTGGTACTGGAATATCAACCAGTTGTGCATCGACTACGCCTTGCGGCCTCGTCTTAGCTCCCGACTCACCCTGGGAGGATTAGCCTTCCCCAGGAACCCTTGGGCTTTCGGCGGAGGGGTTTCTCACCCCTCTCTCGCTACTCATGCCTGCATTCTCACTCGATGGCGCTCCACCCCGGGTCACCCCGCAGCTTCGCTGCACCATCGACGCTCCTCTACCGCTCCTACTTGCGTAGAAACCCATAGCTTCGGCTCAGGACTTGAGCCCCGTTGAATTGTCCGCGCAGGATCACTCGACCAGTGAGCTGTTACGCACTCTTTTAAGGGTGGCTGCTTCTAAGCCAACCTCCTGGCTGTCTGTGCAATCCCACATCGTTTTCCACTTAGTCCTGAATTAGGGGCCTTAGCTGATGATCTGGGCTGTTTCCCTTTCGACCAACGAAGCTCATCCCCCGTGGTCTCACTGCCGTGCTCTGGAGTACCGGCATTCGGAGTTTGGCTGGGTTCGGTAAGCTTGTAGGCCCCCTAGCCCATCCAGTGCTCTACCTCCGGTACTGAACGCACGACGCTGCACCTAAATGCATTTCGAGGAGAACCAGCTATCGCTGAGTTTGTTTGGCCTTTCACCCCTATCCACAGTTCATCACCGCCATTTTCAACTGACGTGTGTTCGGGCCTCCACGGGGTCTTACCCCCGCTTCACCCTGACCATGGATAGATCACTCAGCTTCGGGTCTACAGCATGCGACTGAACGCCCTGTTCAGACTCGCTTTCGCTCCGGCTCCCCCTCAACGGGTTAACCTCGCCACATACCGTAACTCGCAGGCTCATTCTTCAAAAGGCACGCCGTCGTGGCCGGCTGACGCCGACGACACTTCGACTGTTTGTAAACCAACGGTTTCAGGGACTATTTCACTCCCCTCCCGGGGTGCTTTTCACCTTTCCCTCACGGTACTGGTTCACTATCGGTCGCCTAGGAATACTTAGACTTACGAGGTGGTCCTCGCAGATTCACGCCGGTTTTCACGGTCCCGGCGCTACTTGGGATCGCACCCAGAGGCTGCGTGTGTTTCGTGTACGGGGCTATTACCCACTACGGCCCGACTTTCCAGACGGTTCTACTACACAGCAACTTGGTAACTCTGTGAAAGATCTGGTGCTCTTTCTGGTGATCCCACGACCCCGCATCAGCAACGCCACCAGGCTTGACACTGACACGGTTTAGTCTCTTCCCTCTTCGCTCGCCGCTACTAAGGGAGTCGCGGTTGCTTTCCTTTCCTCGGGGTACTGAGATGTTTCAATTCCCCCGGTTCCCTCTCCAGGCCCTATGTATTCAGACCTGAGTAACACTCCATGACGAGTGCTGGGTTTCCCCATTCGGACATCCACGGATCGAAGCTAGGTAGACAGCTCCCCGTGGCTTTTCGCAGTCGCCCACGTCCTTCGTCGGTTCTAGGCGCCAAGGCATCCACCGTTGGCTCTTTGTAGCTTGGAAAAACTCTTTCAAAATTGATATTTGAAGATGCTCGTGCTTGCTCTGCAGTTCTCAAGGAGCCACGCCGCGTCGCATCGCCCACCTCAGTGGACGGTTCACGCGTCGAGAGGGATCGACTCCCTCAAAACGGAAGAGAAGACAAAATCTGTCGCACCAAATCAGGGAGAACAATGCCTCGACCTGCGCTGGGACGACTGATCCGACAGTGCACCAACAAAGAGGACGATGTCACAGAAGACGGATGTCTTCTCAGCGACTCGCTCTCTTTTCTCCTTAGAAAGGAGGTGATCCAGCCACACCTTCCGGTACGGCTACCTTGTTACGACTTCACCCCAATCACCGACCCCACCTTCGACGGCTCCTTCCTTGCGGTTAGGCCACCGGCTTCGGGTGTTGCCGACTT
>RFSV01000011.1:5000-40831 GCA_009923785.1 Acidimicrobiia bacterium
GCTCTCCATACGGGCTCGCACCGATTCCTTGGCCACCATCTGATTGACCGTGAAGTGCTTGCCGACGTCACGCAGGAAGTCGAGGGCACTCATCGGCGCGGTCCAGTCCGCGTTGTCGACGAGTCGCGCAGCATGGGGTCCGTCGAAGTCGAGGATTTTCTCCAGTTGCTTCTTCACCTGAGCAACGTTGTGTCGCAACGTCTCGCGATCGAGCAGGTTGCGTTCCTCACTTCGCCCGCCTGGATCGCCCACCATTCCGGTGGCTCCACCGGCGAGTACTACAGGGCGATGTCCGGCCAACTGGAACCGGCGCAACATCACCTGACCGAGAAGGTTGCCCGCGTGGAGCGAATCGGCCGTCGGATCGAAACCGACGTACACCCCGATCGGTCCGGCCGACAGCCGTTCGCCAAGAGCCGAACGGTCAGTCGAATCGTGGACGAGACCGCGTGCATCGAGATCGGCGAGCAAGGGGGACTGCGACATAGATGTCCATTCTCCCAGGCTCACCGGTACGAATCCACGAATTACGACTGCGGTACCGTGGCGCCCGTGGTCCCCGGGGACGAGAAAGTCAGCGAGACGAGCATGGCCTTGGCGCGACAGGCCGTCGCATGTCGAGAACTCGGATCGACGCAGTACGCCGATCTCCTCGACGAACTCGTGCTCGACACGGATCGTGGCGGCCCCATCGGACGGTTGCTCGCCGATCGTCCCGAGCGCCCATTGCACTCCGCTCTCTCCCTTCGTCTTCTCGGGGCCGTGCACCGGATCGCACTACGCGGTGAAGCTCCGGAACTCGCCGCTCGGTTCCCGTCCTGCGGAGGCGATGGGTCACCGATTCCACTCGGCGATTTCGAAGACGTCGTGCACCGTCATCGACCCGAGATCGACGTCGAACTCGGCAATCAGGTTCAGACCAACGAAGTGGGCCGCAGCATCGTTCCTCTGTCGTTCGTGCATTGGGTCACCACGCTCGGCGTGACCGATCTCGACTGGATCGAGATCGGCGCCAGCGCTGGCCTCAATCTCCACTTCGAGAAATACGGAGCCGAGTGCGAGTCGGGGTCTCTCGGAGATCCGACGTCGACCGTTCGTTTCGACCCATCGTGGTTCGTCTCGTCTCCCCCCGTGGTGCGGGAGCCGGCCACGTGTCGTCGATTGTCGGGAGCCGACCCCTTCGCTCTCGACGTCAACGACTCTGACGATTCACTCCGCCTCCTGTCATTCGTCTGGCCCGATCAAATCGAGCGCTTCGAGCGACTCCGGGCCGCCATCGGCATCGCTACGGCTTCGAACATCGAACTCGAACGACGATCGGCTGATCACTTCGTACAGGAGCGTCTCGCCGACGACTCGTCACTGCCCCGGGTCGTCTTCCATTCGATCGTGTGGCAGTACTTGTCGTCCGAGGTGCGAAACGGAGTCCGCGACGCGCTCGCCGGTGCGACGGCGTCACGAGACGCGCCGGTGATCTGGCTGAGGATGGAACCGTCAGGATCGGCGGCCGACGTCCGAGTCACGGTCTACGACGGCGGCCGCGAACCGGCCGAGATTGGATATCACGGACGAGGATTCCGATGGCTGTGACGGCCGATGACGTCTACAGATCGCGTTCGTAGGCGGACCGAACTATGTCGGGGATCGGTGCCGGGCGCTGAGATTCTGGATCGATGCTCACGTAGGTGATCACCGCTTCGAACACCGGACGATCCTCCACCGCTCCGTCGATCGTCACGTCGAAGCTCGTGGAACCCCATCGAGACACCTCGGCGCGGACGTCGATGACGTCTCCGTAGCGCGCTGGAGAGAACCACGTCATTTCGGTCTTCTTCAGCATGAAGTCGAAGCCGATGGCGTGAAGGTCGGTCGTCGTTCCGGCCGCTCGCAGTTCGTCGGCCAGAGCCTCTCGTGTCCAGCAATCCATCACATCGTCGCAGTAGACGAAATAGTTCGGGTTGAACACCACGCGTTGCATGTCGCACTCTCCGTAGCGAACGCGAATCTGTTGGGTGTAACCCATCAACCGAACCTCGCTTCGTCGACGACGGCGAGTACACCGTTGATCATCGACTGAAGCGCAACCGCGGCCAGGATCATTCCGGCCACTCGGGCGAGCAGCAGGATTCCGGTCGGACGAACGATTTTTTGCAGAAGACCGCTGAAACGAAGAGCCAGCAGAGTGACGAACATGGCGAGCGCCGTCCCACCCACCACCGTGAACCATTCGGCTGCTCCTTCGGCTCGACTGAAGAACACGATCGTGGCGACGATGGTTCCTGGTCCGGCCAACAACGGAGTCCCGAGAGGAACCATGGCGATCGACGTCCGCTGCTCGGGAGTCGCTTCGACGTACCCGTCTTCGCCCGAGCCTTGCCCATAGAGAAGTTGGAGTGCGACGAGCAGAAGGAGAAGTCCGCCCGAGATCTGCAAGGCCGGAACCGACACCTTCAGATATTCGAGAACCGTTCGACCGAACAAAGCGAAGATCGAAATGACGAAGAAGGCAGTTGCCGTGGCCAGATATGCCGCCCGATGGCGCTCCTTGTGCGACAACCGACGGGTGACGGCGAGAAAGATCGGAACGTTGCCAGGTGGGTCGAGGATCACGAGCATCGTCACCACGACCTCACCGAACAATCGAGTGTTCATCGCGAAGCCTGTTGGACGGCGGCCCGCCACGCGGCCAGACGGTGTTCGAGTCGTTCTCGCTGATCTTTCACGACGCCGGGACCGGCTCCCCCACGAGTGGTTCGCATCGTGACACCGACGCCGGCTTCGATGAGTCGAGCCGCCTCGGGTCCGAGGGACGATTCGGACGCGACGAGATCGACGAGTGCACCGTCACCGGCCAGACTCCGACGAACGAGAGCACCGACGACCGCATGGGCGTCGCGGAACGGGACACCGGAACGAACGAGGAACTCGGCCAGATCGGTGGCGGCCATGGTGGGCGCGTCGGCCGCTTGCTGCATGCTGTCGTAACGGAACGTGGCCGTGGCGATCATTCCCTCGATCGCCGCCAATCCGAGCGACACCTGCTCCACGGCGTCGAAGAGTGGCTCCTTGTCTTCTTGCAGATCCCGGTTGTACGAAAGCGGTAGGCCTTTCAGGGTGGCGAGCAACCCGGTGAGACCACCGATGACTCGGCCAGCCTTGCCGCGCGCCAGTTCCGCAATATCGGCATTCTTCTTCTGAGGCAGCATCGAGGAGCCCGTGGCATAGGCGTCGTCGAGGGTCGCGAAGCCGAACTCCTCACTGGTCCAAAGGACCCACTCCTCGCCGATGCGCGACAGATGGACGGCGATCATCGACAAGGAGAAAAGGAATTCGGCGGCGAAGTCTCGGTCGCTCACGACGTCGAGAGAGTTGTCGAACACGGCCGTGAATCCGAGTTCACGGGCGGTCCATTCGGGATCGAGGGGCAATGAGGAACCGGCCAGGGCCCCCGCCCCGAGGGGAGAGACGTCGACGCGTTCGAGCGCGTCGAGAAGACGATCGACGTCGCGTCCGAGCGCCCAGCAGTGGGCCATGAGATGGTGGGCCAGCATCACCGGCTGCGCTCGCTGCACATGTGTGTATCCAGGGAGATAGGCACCTTTGGACGCCGACTCGTCGGCCCGTTGCAACAGCGCTTCCTGCAAAGCGATCACGCGACGTGCGACCATGGGTATCTGCGACTTGCACCAGAGCCTGAATCCAGTGACAGATTGGTCGTTGCGACTACGACCGGTATGAAGTTTCGCTCCCGCCGCGCCGCTCAATTCGGTCACCCGTCTCTCGATGGCAGTGTGAATGTCTTCGTCGGAGGGCACGAAAGCGAATGCTCCCGATGACATCTCCGATTCGACCGCCGACAAGGCGGCGAGCACGGAGTCGCACTCGTCAACACTGAGAATGCCGACGTGGGCCAGGCCCTTCACGTGGGCACGCGAACAGGCGATGTCTTCACGCCACAGGAGTCGATCGAAAGGGAGGCTCACCGTGTAGGCCATGAGTTCGTCGGATGGTCCGCCGGCGAAGCGGCCATGCCACAAGGTGTTACCGGCGTCGGGAGTGTTCGCGGTCATCCTCGTCTCGCTTTCTCTCCGACCAGACCGGCCAAGTCGCGCAGGAGTCCGGCCAATGCCTCTCCTCCCAAGTCTTCCTCGGCGACACAGAAAATCGTGTCGTCGCCGGCGACCGTACCAAGTAATCCCTCGAGAGCACTGCGATCAAGAGCCGACGCGACGACATGCGCGCAGCCCGGTGGAGTCCGCACCACGACCATCGATCCGCTGTGTCGCACTTCAGCCACCCATTCACCGAGGACTCGACGGAGCTGATCCTCGGGTGCAATGCGGGCTGGAGCGAATTCGGGAATGGCGTAGACACTCTCGCCTCCCGGAACTCTCACCTTCACCGCCCCGAGATCGTCGAGGTCGCGTGAGACCGTCGCCTGGGTGGCGACCAGACCTTCCGCGGCGAGCATTTCGACGAGTTGCGGCTGATTCGACACGGCATGCTGGCCGATCAGGCGACTGATCAATTGCTGACGCTGTGCCTTCGCCGCCATCACTTGCCTCCGAGAACGTAGGCCATCGCGCCACGCGCCGAGTGGAGACGATTGTGCGCCTGCTGGATGATTCTGCTCGTCGGACCGTCGATCACCGAGGCCTCTACTTCCAAGCCTCGATAGGCCGGCAGGCAGTGCATGAAGATCGCGTCGGACGCCGCGGCGGACATCATCGACTCGGTCACCGTGTAGTCACCGAAGATCGCCAACCGCTCGGCCTTCTCGTCTTCCTGACCCATCGAAACCCAGGTGTCGGTATGCACCGCGTGGGCCCCCACGACCGCCGCCTTCGGATCGACCGACGATTCGACCGACGGTGAACCCATGTCGAGGAAACGCTGTATGTCGTCGTCAGGAGCCGAGTAGCCATCGGGACAACCGAATCTGATGTGAGCTCCGAGATAGGCGCACACTTCACCGAGCGATCGCGCCACGTTGTTGTAGTCACCGACCCAAGCGACGGTACGCCCCTTGAGCGAACCGAACTCTTGGAGCATGGTGAGCGCGTCAGCCAATCCCTGAAGGGGATGTGAATGGTCGGACAACATGTTGATCACCGGCACGGAACTAGTTGCGGCGAGTCGCACGACGACCTCGTGACGAAACACTCGTGCCGCCAAGAGACCGTGATATCCAGACATCACGCGTGCGATGTCTTCGACTGGCTCGCGAACGTCGAAGCCCACTTCCTCACCGCGGGTGTACACGGGATGGCCCCCCAATTGCACGACAGCGACTTCCATACTCTGCCGAGTTCGGTTGGACGGCTTTTCGAAGACGAGCGCAACGCCTTGGCCGTCGAGTGGACGACCCAACTTCTTGATCGGGCGGGTCGACAGATCGAGTACGGCCCGCACGCCATCGGGCCCGAGATCGGTGATGTCGAGAAGATTCACGATCCGACTCCTTCGGCGAGCACGGCAGCGATGAGGTGCACCGCTTCGTCGATCTGTTCGTACGAGGTGGTGATGGGAGGCGCGAGCCGCAACGACGTGGCATTGACCGCGTTCGTCACGAGACCCCGCGACAACAGTTCGAGGTACACGGCCTTGGCATCACGACCGGCACCGAGGTCGACTGCGCGCAAGAGCCCGTGTCCGCGCACTTCGGCGACACCGGGAGTTTTGACGAGGGCGGCCGAGAGATATTCACCCTTCTCACGAGCGAGTCGTGGTCCGTCGATTCGCTTCATCTCGGCGATCACCGCCGTCACCACGGCACCGGCCATGGCGTTGCCGCTGTACGTGGAGCCATGATCTCCAGGAGCGAACAGAGTCGACACCTCGCGACGGGCCCACATCGCACCCACCGGGAAGCCGTTCCCCATGCCCTTGGCCATGGTCACCACGTCGGGCGCCACACCGGCGTGTTCGAAGCCGAACCAACGTCCGGTTCGGGCGAAGCCGGTCTGGACTTCGTCCATGATGAGCAGAAGTCCTCGCTCGTCACATAGCTGCCGCACACCCTGCAAGTAGTCGGAAGAGGCCGGCACGACGCCGCCCTCGCCTTGCACGGATTCGAGCAGGACGGCAGCCACCGACGGATCGATCGAGGCTTCGAGCGAGGCGAGATCACCAAACGGAACGTGGCGGAATCCGTCGGGCATGGGCCAGAAGGGTTCGTGTTTGGCCGGTTGGCCGGTGGCAGCCAACGCAGCGAGCGTGCGACCGTGGAAACTTCCGAGTGCACTGACGACCCCGTGGCGTCCCCGGCCACCGAACTTACGAGCCAACTTCAAAGCCGCTTCGTTCGCCTCGGCGCCGCTGTTGCAGAAGAACACCTGACCTTGGAGTCCGGTGGCGTCGGCGAGTAACGCATTCAGAGAAACGGCGGCATCTGTGGCCGTCGGATTGGCAAAGAACCCACTCACGTGCATGAGAGTCTCGGCCTGCTTCTGCACCGCGGAGACGATCGCCGGATTGGCATGACCGAGCGACACCACGGCGATTCCCGACAGAAAGTCGAGGTAGCGCTTCCCATCGACGTCGAAGAGCTCAGTCCCCGACCCACGTTCGAACATGATCGACGGCGCCCCGAACACCGGGATGAACGGGCACTGATCGAGGCCGCGAGTGTCGAATGAATGCGAACTCATGACGGAACCTCCACCATCGTTCCGATACCGGCATCGGTGAACAATTCGAGCAACAGCACATGCGGAATCCGACCGTCGAGGATGTGCGCTCTCCGGACGCCCTGTCGAACGGCGTGCACGCAACTCTCGACCTTCGGGATCATTCCGCCGGCGATGGTGCCGTCGGCCATCAGCCCATCGAGTTCGTCCGGTGTGGTCTGACGAATCAGGCTCGAGGGATCGTCGACCTTTCGACGCAGACCTTCGATGTCGGTCAAGTAGACGAGCTTCTCGGCGTCGAGAGCTTCGGCGATGGCACCAGCGACCGTGTCGGCGTTGATGTTGTAGGCCTGACCGTTCTCGTCGGTACCGATGGTGGCGACCACCGGAATGAACTCGTCGTCGAGAAGTCTCGTCAGGATGGCCGGATTGACATCGGCGACGTCGCCGACGAAACCGAGTTCAGGGTCGCGTGCGACAGCCCTGATGAGGCCGGCATCCTCGCCGCTCACGCCGACGGCATAGCGACCATGCACGTTCATGGCGGCAACGATCTGCGGATTGACCTGACCGATGAGAACCATGCGCGCGATGTCGACGGTCTCGGAGTCGGTCACCCGCAGTCCGTTGCGGAATTCGGCGGTCTTGCCGAGCCGATCCATGAGCTCGCTGATCTGCGGACCGCCACCGTGCACCACGACCGGCTTCAAGCCAACGAGACGCATGAGCACCACGTCTTGGGCGAAATGCGCAAGAGCATCGTCGTCGGACGTGCCAGCGAGAGCGTTACCGCCGTACTTCACGACCACGATCTGGTCGGCGAAACGACGAATGTACGGAAGGGCCTCGATCAGTACTTCGGCCCGCTCGGAACGTTCGAGATTCACGGATACACCCCCACAGCCGTGAGCCCGGACGTCTCGTCGATACCAAGGGCCACGTTGGCGGCCTGAACAGCGCCACCAGATGCGCCTTTGCACAGGTTGTCGAGCGCGCTGATCACGACGACGGTGCCGGTGCGTTCGTCGTAGCGGGCCGTGAGATGAACGGCATTCGATCCGAGCGTGGCCTTGGTCGACGGAGGTTCGTCGCGCACGACGACGAACGGTTCGTTCGCATAGGTGCTCAAAAGGGCGTCCATCACCACTGAGGTGGACACCGATGTGCCGGCGGATGGCCGGGCGTAACACGTCGCCAGAATGCCGCGATTCATCGGTACGAGATGGGGTGTGAACAGAACCGTCGCACCGATCTGCTCCTGCATTTCCGGAGTGTGCCGATGGTTCAGGAGTCCGTACGCGTTCACGTCTTCGTCGACGGTGCAAAAGAGATTGGTGTGCTTGGGTGCCCGTCCGGCCCCCGACACACCGCTCGCCGCGTCGACGATCACCGACGACGTGTCGATCAATCCGGCGTCGACGAGTGGCGCGACGGCCAATGTGGCCGCCGTGACGTAACAACCGGGCGTGGCGACGAGTGTGGCACCGGCGAGCGAATCACGATGGCGCTCGGGCAGTCCGTACACCGCCCTCGACAAGAGGTCGGGTCGATCGTGTGCGAAGCCGTAGTACTCGGGATAGGCCGATGCATCCTTCAGACGAAAGGCGGCCGACAGATCGACGATGCACCCGACCTTGCCCTGGAGTTGCGGAACGATCTCGAGGCTCGCCTCATGGGGCAATCCGAGAAATACGACGTCGGCCCCGTCGCACGCCGACGGGTCGTTGGGAGCGAACACCAGATCGCGATACCGAGCGGCCAGGCTCGGGTAGAGGCTGGAAACCGGAGCACCGGCTTGGGTGTCGCCAGTGGCCACCACCAGCTCGAAGGTCGGGTGGTGGGCGACCAGGCGTAAGAGCTCGGCGCCCGTGTAGCCCGAGGCCCCCAAAATGGCGACGGAATGAGTCCGCTGTGACATAGCGAATGATCATACGGATCAATGCATGGCAATACAACGATTGGTTCGAGTCCCGTCACGGGGTTGGGGGTCGATCACTGACAACATGGGCCGATGGCGGGATTCCCCCTCCCCTCCACCAAGGGTCGATTACTGGTCGCCGCTCCCCCGCTCGGCGACCCCAACTTCGATCGCTCGGTCGTTTTCATGCTCGAACACAACGAAGGTGGGGCCCTCGGTGTCGTGATCAACCGGATCAGCGACACCGTCGAGGTGGAGTTCGAGGAGTGGAGCCCGCTTCTCGCCACCCCGGCTCTCGTCTTCCATGGCGGTCCGGTCGAACCGCAGGCTCTCATCGCCCTCGGGAAACTCGACGACGGCCGCGTCGACGCCGTCGAACTCGACCGCGATCCCGTACTGCTCGAACCCCGGCCATTGGCGGTACGGATCTTTCACGGATATGCCGGGTGGGATGCCCAGCAATTGGACAGTGAACTCGAGGCCGGCGTATGGATCGTGGCGACCGCCGAGGCCGACGACGTGTTCACGTCGAGTCCCGACGAACTGTGGACCGACGTGATGTCGCGTCAACCCGGTCGGGTGGCGTGGATGGCCTCGGCGCCTGCTGACCTCTCCGTCAACTGAGCGAGTCAGGCACGCAACGTGGCGCCGAGTTTGGTCACGGCGGCAATGCACTTGTCGCGCACGTTGGCGATGTCGCTTTCGGTGAGCGTGCGATCAGCCGCCTGCAATCGCAACCGGTAGGCGAGACTGCGCGACTCGGCATCGCCATCGGTTCGGTACACGTCGAACAATTCGAGTGACACCAGAAGGGATCCGGCCGACTGGCGCAGGGCCTTGTCGACCTTCTCGGCCGTCACCGACGACGGAACGGTGAATGCCAGGTCGATATCGGACGATGGGAAACGCGACGTCGCTTTCCAGTGAGCGACCTTGGGTTCGGCGGCGAGCAGGATCGACAGATTCAACTCGAGAATGGCCACCCGTTCGGTCACGTCGAAGGCATCGAGCACGTCGGGATGAACTTCGCCGACCGCTCCCACCACGTCACGGCCGGCCGACAAGGTGGCCGACCGGGTGGGATGCAGTCCGGTCGGAACATTGGACTGGTCGAGGCGCGCTCCCCAGCCCATGGCCGAGGCCAATTCTCGCCATACGGCGACGGCTCGGGGCGCTTCAGCCCCGGCCAGCACCACCGTCAACGCTTCGAACTCGGCCGGTAGAACGTCGTCACTCGGCGGATACACATGACCGACTTCGAACAATGCCACACCTGACCGTCGATGCGACTCGTTGAAGGCCAGTGCCTTCAGTAGTCCGGGCCGAAGTGACGTTCGCAGGACGTCGTCGCCGACCACGAGCGGATTGACCAGGCGTACGGCAGTAGTGGACAGTCCGGCGCGTTCTAGATCGCCGTCGGCCAAGAACGGATGCGGCATGGCCTCGCTGACGCCCAGTCCGAGCAACACGTCGCGCACTCGGCGTCGACGTTGCTGGATCGGCGACAAACCCCCGGCCACCGTCGATTTGGGAACCGTCTTGCCAAGTGCGTCGTAACCGAACAGTCGCGCGACTTCTTCGACGATGTCGATCTCGAGCGTGCAGTCGGGCCGCCATGACGGAACCGTGACCAACACGCGCTCGCCGTCGGCCTCGCAGTCGAATCCGATCGGTGTGATGAGTGCGGAAATCTCATCGGTCGAGAACTCTCTCCCCAGTAGCGCGCCCACTCGGGCCGAACGCACGGTGATGGTCGTCGCCGACGGCATCGACGACGTGCGAGCGTCGACGAAACCGTCGTGAACTGTCAGATCCGGACACGTGAGGCCCAGCAGTTCCACGAAACGTGCGATCGATGTCTCGACACCGAAGGGATCGATCCCTCGCTCGTTACGCGCCGAGGCCTCGCTGCGCAAGCCCAATCGTTGAACGCTCTTCATGATGCCGTGCGGTTCGAAGTAGGCGGTTTCGAGGGCTACAACTGTGGTCGTGTCGCTGATCTCGGTGTTCTGGCCGCCCATGATGCCGGCGATACCGATCGGGCGGTCGGTCGCGTCGCAGATGAGGAGATCGTCGGCAGTGAGGGTGCGTTCGACTCCGTCGAGCGTGACCATCGACTCGCCATCGCGGGCGACCCTGATTCGAAATCCTTCCCCACCCAAGGTGTCGAAGTCGTACGCGTGGTTGGGCTGATTGGTCTCGAGCATCACGTAGTTGCTCACGTCGACCACGTTGTTGATGGGCCGCATTCCGGCTGCCGACAGGCGGCTCTTCATCCAGTCGGGCGATTCGGCGACGCGAACCCCCGACAACACGATGCTTGTGAAACGCGGACAGCGATCGCCATCGACGATTTCGACCGTGGCCGACCGCGTCGGTCCATCGGCAACGACACGTGACGAGGGCGCCGAGAACGGAACGTCGAAACGCGCCGCCAGGTCGCGAGCCACGCCCACGTGCCCGTAAGCATCCGGGCGATTTCGTAGAACGTCGAGGTCGTACACGGTCTCTTCGGCCAGACCGAGCGCATCGCCGTAGGGCAGACCGAGCGGCGTGTTGGGATCGAGGATCAAGATGCCACTGTGGTCGTCGCCGAGGCCGAGTTCGCGCGCCGAGCAGCACATGCCCTCGCTCGGGATACCGACGATCGGCTTGGTTTCGATGAGTCGGCCGTCGGGCATGGCGGTGCCTGGTGTCGCCCATGGAATGACGTCCCCTGGCTGCATGTTGAAAGCCCCACACCACACGTGGTGCTCGGTTCCGTCGCCGATGTCGAGGAACACCCGATGCACCTTGGCGGCATCGGGGTGGCGTTCGGTCTTCACCACACGCGCCGTGATCACACCCGGCACCGTGGCCCCGACACGTTCGACGCTCTCACACGCCAGTCCGACGTCGGACAAGGTGTCGGCGACGGTTTCGACGGTTGCATCGGCCGGTAGTGCCACGAGGTCTCGGAGCCAGGAGTCGACGATCTTCATGTCAGAACTGCTCGATGAATCGAATGTCGTTGGTGTACATCTCGCGTACGTCGCCCACGCCGTGGCGTTCCTTGGCCATGCGGTCGATACCGAATCCGAAAGCGAAGCCACTCCACTCCTCGGGATCGAGACCTCCCGCACGCAAAACGTTGGGGTGCACCATGCCGCAACCGCCCAACTCGAGCCAGTCACCCGTCGGTGTGCGGATATCGAACTCGGCCGATGGCTCGGTGAACGGGAAGTACGAGGGGCGTAGCCGACTACCGAAGTCGGTTCCGAAGAACGCCTTGGTGAACGAGTCGATGGTGCCGGCGAGATCGGCGAGTGTGATGCCACGATCGATCACCAGGCCTTCGATCTGCAAGATGGGTCGAGTCGGTCGTCTCGTTGCGGAACACCCGTCCCGGCATCACCATGTAGATAGGAGGCTGCACGAGCTGCATCACCCGGATCTGCACGGGCGACGTGTGCGTGCGCAACACCGTGCTACCGGGCGCTCCATGATCGACGTAGAAGGTGTCGTGCATGCTGCGCGCCGGATGCGAGGGTGGCATGTTGAGTGCTTCGAAGTTGTACCAGTCGGTCTCGACCTCTGGCCCTTCGGCCACTTGGAAGCCGAGGCCCACGAACACGTCCTCGAGACGTTCCCACGCCTGGGTGACGATGTGCGCCCGCCCCCGCCGAGGAGTGATCGCGAATTCGGTGAGATCGAGAGCTTCGGCGGCGAGTTGCACCTCGCGTTCGGCCCGCCCGAGGTTTCGACGGCGCTCCGACAGAGCTTCTTCCACCACCGACATCGCTTCGTTGACCGCCGCGCCGGCCGCCTTCTTCTCCTCGACCGTGGACAGCTTGCCGAGTCCGGACTTCAGGCCGGCCAATGCCCCCTTCTTGCCGAGGAGTTCGGCATCGAGTCGCGCGATCTCGTCGACCGACGACGCAGCAGCGACACGAGACAATGCGTCGTCGCGGGCGGAGGTGATGTCGCTGATCATGACGGCGTCACCGTACCGGAGGGGCCGCGACGATGGCGAGCCACTTCGAAGACGACGAGCGTCCCGGCCATGGCTGCGTTGAGACTCTCGGCTCGTCCGGCATGTTCGATCGTGATCCACTCGTCGATCGGTGCGTCGTCGGCGATGCCGTGTGCTTCGTTGCCGATGACGATCGCGACGCGATCCGCATAGGTCACCCGATGATGGTCGGCCCCGCGATGTGACGATGTCCCGTAGGTGGTGAAGCCGGCACGCTTCACGTCGTCCAACGAGCCGACTTCGACGATCGGTACATGAAAGACCGCTCCCGCTGAGGCCCGCACCGTCTTTGGACTCGACGTATCCACCGTTCCACCGGTGACCACCACCGCGTCGACTCCGGCTGCCTCGGCCGACCGCATCAGAGTGCCGAGGTTCCCCGGGTCCGAGATCGCGTCGGCCACCAGAACGAACGACGCAGCGGCCAGATCGTCGATCGCACCCAACCGATGCTCGACGATGGCGACGATGCCCGGCGGGGTCTCGGTGTCGGTCACCTTGTCGATCACACCGGGATCGAGTTCGTGAACTTCGCCCGCACCAGCCACGGCAACGACACCCGGAGCAACGAACTGAGCCTCGACTCGTCGACCGGCGGCCACGGCTTCCCGCAGGAGGACCGCTCCCTCGACCACGAGCACACCTTCGTCACGACGCGCACTGCGGCGCCCCATGAGGCGCCGCAGTCGTTGAACGTGTTGGTTGGTGAGACCGAGTCCCACGCAGGCTCCGTCAGCCCAGTGCGGCCTTGGCCGCCGACACCAGCTTGGAGAACGCGGCCGGGTCGGTCACGGCGAGATCGGCGAGGATCTTGCGGTCGACTTCGATCCCCGCGGCGTTCAATCCGGCGATGAATCGGCTGTAACTCATGTCGTTCAGGCGACAGGCGGCATTGATGCGCTGAATCCAGAGGCGGCGGAACTCGCCTTTCTTGGCGCGACGGTCACGGAACGCGTACTGACCGCTGCGCATGACCTGCTCGTTGGCGGCGCGCACCGAGCGGCTCTTGTTGCCGTAATAACCCTTCGCGCGCTCCAGTACCTGGCGACGCTTCTTCTTGGCTCCGACGGCTCTCTTCACTCTGGCCATGGGAACTCTCCTTTCTCGGAACTACGTGATGTGGAACGAATGGACGGGATCGATTCAGCGCTCGGCGAGGAGCCGCTTGATCTTCTTCTCGTCACCGGGGTGGACGTCGACCATTCCGTCGAGACGACGGGTGCGCGTCGACGGCTTCTTTTCGAAGAGGTGCTGACGGTTCTGCTGCAGACGACGGAGCTTGCCGGTCCCGGTCTTGCGGAACCGCTTGGCCGTCGTCTTGCTCGTCTTCATCTTGGGCATTGCGGGCTTCTTTCTGTCAGTTCTCGGTTCCGGTGGGAGCCGAGGTTTCGGTGGCCGCCACAGCAGGTGTTGCGGTGGCGGTCGACGTGGTGGACGATCCGGACGAGGAGTTCTTCTTGGCCTTCTTCTCGGGCACGAGCACGAGGGTCATGTTGCGACCTTCGAGTCGAGCTTGAGTCTCGACCTTCGCGATGTCGCCGACCTGTTCGATGACGCCGTCGAGAATCTTGCTGCCGAGTTCGGGGTGAGCCATTTCGCGACCACGGAACTGCAAGGTCACCTTCACCTTGTGTCCGCCCTCCAAGAACTCCTGCACGTGGCGCACCTTGGTGTCGAAGTCTCCCTTGCCGATCTTGGGCCGGAACTTCACTTCCTTGACCGTGACATGGGATGTCTTCTTGCGAGCCTCGCGAAGTCGCTGGGATTCTTCGTAGCGGAACTTGCCGTAGTCCATGATTCGACAGACCGGCGGAGTGGCGAGTGGAGCGACCTCGACGAGATCGAGATCGAGTTCACGCGCCAACGACTGGGCCTCGGGAAGAGGCTTGATGCCGAGCTGGGAACCGTCGGGGCCGATGACCCTCACTTCACGCGCACGGATGCGCTCGTTGTAGCGGGGCTCGTTCTGCGGCGGTGCTATGGCTGTTCACTCCTGTGCAATGGGCTACCTCCCATGGTGATCGGATACGTGCAGACGAAAAGCCGATCCGGGGCAGCCGCCAGAGCGCCTGACTCGAAAGACCTGGACGCATCCGGGGATGGCCAGGTGGGGGTGAACCCCACTTTTCATCGATTGTCGGGTTGTAGGGTAACCGGATCGGCGAGGAAAACCCATGACAGACCCCAATTTCGACGAGACGTTCGACGACACCATCGACGAGTCGATGGAGGCTCTGGCCGATGCTCGCCGCCGACTGGCCGAGGTGCCAGCTGAGGTCGTCATCGTGAATCACGCCATGGGTCTCTACGAACTGGCGGCCATCCACTTGTCGTCGTCACCGGCCAACCTCGACCAGGCTGCCGTGTCGATCGATGCCCTGGCCTGCCTGGTGGAAGGACTGGGCGAGCGTCTCGGACCGGACCAGGCGGTCCTGGCCGACGCTTTGTCGAACATTCGACTGGCCTTCGTTCAGATCAAGGGCTGACAAGCCCTGACATCACAGGCTGACAAGCCCTGACGTCACAGGCTGACGAGCCCGAACGCCTCCGGACGCTGGAATTTCGACCGAACGTCACAGCTCACTCGCGTTCCGACCTCGATGTGTCGAGTTCCGTCGACGATCTCTGCGCAGTGGAAGGGCACACGTCGGCCATCATCCAAGTCGACCGTCCCGAGCCCCACGTGGGCGTCGAACGAGGTGATACTTCCGACGAGGCGACCCGCGTGCTTCTCGTCCATGACTCGACGATCAGGCCACGATCTTGGAGATCGGAAGTTCGAGCAGATCGGAGGCCCCGGCATCTTTCAAGGCCGGGATGAGCGTGTTGATCGACCGCTTCTCGACCACCGACTCGACGGCGAACCCTCCCCCGGCCAATTCGCTGATGGTGGGTGACTTGGCCGACGGAAGGACGTCGAGAACTTTGGCGAGATCATCCGACCCCACGTTCAACTTGACGAGCACCTTGCCGCGGGCGTCCAGTGTCCCGAGAAGAAGGGTCATGAGTTGGTTCATCGCATGACGTTTGGTCGGATCGGCGAACGACGGACGGTGAGCGATCACTTCGGTGTAGCTCACGAGCATGGTGTCGATCACCCGCAGTCCGGCCGCGCGTAGTGCACGTCCGGTCTCGGTGATGTCGACGATGCAATCGGCGATGTCGGGGATCTTGGCCTCCGACGCTCCGTACGACAGACGAACGTCGGCCTCGATACCGCGAGCGGCAAAGAAGCGTCGAGTGAGTCCGGGATACTCGGTACTCACACGTACCCCTTGCGGGAGGTCGGCGACCGACTGTGCCGGACTGTCGCCGGCCACCGCCACCACGACCTTCACCGGGTCGCTCGTGGCCTTGGAATAACGCAATTCGCCCAGGCTCTCGACATCGCTCTCGGTCTCCTCGACCCAGTCGCGGCCGGTGATACCGAGATCGAACAAGCCCTCGGCCACGTATTCGGGGATCTCTTGAGGGCGAAGAATACGAACCTCGGCAATACGCGGATCGTCGATCGACGCCTTGTAGTCGACGCTCGACGAACGGCGGATCGGCAGGTCGGCGGCCTCGAACAACTCCAAGGTCGCCTTTTCGAGAGAACCTTTGGGAACGACCAGACGCAACACGCCTTGAACGCTACCCGTGTCAGTTGCCGTGAGCGGTGGGAGTTTCGGCGAGAAGCCGTAGCGCGTGGGGCAGAACGTCGACGATCGCCTCGATCTGCTCGACACAGCCCTTCGGCGAACCAGGCGTGTTGCACACGATGCACGAGCCCACAACTCCCACCACGCCACGGGACAATCGGCCGAGCGGATTCACGAGACGCATAGCCTCGGCGAGTCCGGGCGCTTCCCGTTCGATCACCTGACGCGTTCCTTCCGGCGTCATGTCGCGAGGAGCGAAACCTGTGCCACCCGTGGTCACGACGAGCCCGGCGAAACCGGCCGTGAGTCGACGTAACGCGTCGGCCACTAGGTCGGCACCGTCGGCGGTGAGTGCACGTTCCACGACATCGAAACCGGCACGCGCCAGCGCGTCGGCAAGAGCGGATCCCGACAGGTCTTCACGCGTGCCATGGACGACGCCGTCGCTGACGGTGAGCACCTTGGCCTTCAGTCGGTCCGCCTGATCGTGACCACTCATGACGTTCGACGGTACCGGACGAGAACCATCCCATCGGTGTCGGTGCGGTGAGGTGCCAGTCGGAAGCCGTGCCCGTAGTCGTCCCATTCGTCGCGAAGGGTCGGCACGTCGTGTCCATCCCGACCGACCACCTCGAAACCGTCCGGAATTCGGTGCCCGATCGACTCACGTGCGGTGATGGTGCAGACGCTGTACGCCAACAGTCCTCCCGGCTTCACCAGACGGACCGACGACTCGAGGATGGCCGCCTGCAGACGAACCAAGTCGTCGACGTCGGATTGCGACACGCGCCACCGGGCATCGGGGCGACGTCGTAGAGCCCCGAGACCCGAACACGGTGCATCGACCAGGACGCGATCGAAAGAGCCATCGGCCATCGGCGGTCGGCGGGCGTCAGCAACCACCACCTCGACGTCGACACCGCAGCTGACGGCGTTGCGCGCGACCAAGCCGGCTCGTGTGGCATTGGCGTCGGCTCCGACCACTCGAGCACCGGTCGCGGCCAGAGCGGTCGACTTTCCTCCCGGACCGGCGCAGGTGTCGAGAATGCGCTCTCCCTGTCGGGCCCCGACGGCTTCGACCACCCATTGACTGGCGAGATCCTGCACGTACCCATCGGGCCGTCTGGTCACCGGCGCCGGCTCGTTCATACGTTCGAGACAATCGACCGCCTCGGTACCGAACTCGTGCTCGAACGTGGTGACGATCCAGTTCGGATAGCTGAGTCGAGTGGGTTGGTCGGGCCACACCATCGGCGTCGTTGCGACACGACGTAGAACGGCGTTCACGAAACCGCGAGTTCGCCGAGGAGCCAGTGACACCGTGGTCGACACCGCGGCATGCGGAGCCACTCCCCCGAAGACGATCTGATACGCCCCCAGTCGCAACACTCGTCGCGTCTCGATGTCGGGTGGAGCCGACACGAATCGATCGATGAGAGCATCACAAGCACGACGGCGTCTCGTGGTTCCATAGACCAACTCGGTCACGAAACGACGATCGGCGGGCTCGAGAGACGACCGATCGAGAAGGCTGGGCACGATCAAATTCGCGTAGGCACCCCCATCCTCGACTCGTCGGAGTGCTTCGAGGGCGATCTCGCGTGCCGTACCTGTCGCCTTCTTCATGTCGTGAAGCGAATCGGTGCACCGCGCCGACCGTTGACCCACTCGGACGCCGACATCATCTTTTTGCCCTCCGGCTGAAGTGCGACGATCTCGACGTCATGATCACCCGTGGCGACGACCAGTCGCCCACCGACGACCACACCCTCTCCCGCCGGACGTGTCGACACGTCATCAGTCGCACGAAGCGAACCGATCCTCATCCGGGCGCCATCGATTTCGGTCCATGCTCCGCCGATTCGGCATCGTCGTGACGTTGAGTCGGCCGATTCTCCCCAAACGATGCGTCGATCGAGCACGGTCAACTTCTCGGCGTACACCGGCTCACCCACTTGGGGGACGGCCGGAGGCAAACCATTTCTCAGAGCACTCACGAGCAGGCCGACACCACGACGAGCCAATTCGGATCGCATGTCGTCGGCCGACATGTCGTCGTCGACCGCGATTCGCTCGCACGCCAGGACTCCACCGGTGTCGAGACCGACTTCGACGTGCATGAGGCACACACCCGTTTCCGTATCGCCTTCCAGGATGCAACGCTCGATGGGCGCAGCTCCACGCCAGCGGGGCAGAAGCGAGAAATGCAGGTTCACCATCGGGATTCGGGCCAAGACGTGCTCTCTCACGAGTGCCCCATATGCCACGACCACTCCGAGATCGATCGGGGTCGCGAGCTCGAGAAGGTCGTCGACACGATGTGACACGGGAATGTCGTGCTCGTGTGCCACGACTTTCACCGGACTCGGCACGAGAGCTGAACCTCGACCCCGCTTCTTGTCGGCTCGAGTGATCACGTGAACGACGTCGACCCGCGCGGCCAGGAGGCCGGCCAGCACCGAGGCCGACGTATCGGGCGTTCCGAGAAAGGCGATGCGGCCGATCGGTCCGGTCGGCAGCGGCGCGAGCTGCTGGGTCACTCGGCTCGCAGACGTCGGGGCGCACCCGCCGCGTCGGCCTGTGCCGCCAGTCGTCGATACTCGGCAATGGCTTGTTCGCGCTGTTCGGGCTGCATGCGGTCGAACATCAAGACACCATTCAGGTGGTCGAGTTCGTGCTGAAAGAGACGAGCCTCGAGCTCGTCGGCCTCGAAGGAGATGTCGTTTCCGTCGATATCGACACCGGTCATCAACACCGTCTTGGGTCGAACCATCTCGACGTAGAGACCAGGAATGCTGAGGCAGCCCTCCTCGTAGGTCCATTCACCGTCGGATTCGGCAATCACGGGATTGAAGATCACCTCGGGTTCACCGTCGATGTCCCAGACGAAGATCTGACGCTGGATGCCCACCTGCGGAGCAGCAAGACCGATGCCCGTCTCGGTCTCGTACAGAGTGTCGAACATCTGCTCGACGATCCGGACCACCTTGCCGTCGATGTCGGTGACTTCGGCCGCCTTGGCTGCCAGTACCGGGTCGCCGAAAGTCCGGATTTCGTACGTCATACCTGTCAGGCTACTTGCGAGATGTCGCACTACTTCGACCACTCGCCCGCCACACCGTCCGATCCCCGTCGGGTGACGGTCGTCCTCCCCGACGACGCCTTCGACTTCCGAAGCGATCGCGGCGTGTTCTCACATGGTCGTCTCGACACCGGAACCAAGTTCTTGCTCACCGATGCACCCGAGCCACCTCGAGACGGAGTGTTTCTCGATCTGGGCTGCGGAGCCGGCCCGATCGCTCTCGCTTTGTCCCGTCGCCGACCAGAGGCACGGGTGATCGCGATCGACGTGAACGAGCGAGCACGACAACTCACAGCCGACAACGCGCGCCACCTCGAGATCACCAATCTCGAAGTGAGCGCTCCCGACGACGTCGACGAGTCGGTGCGCTTCGACCTGATCTGGAGCAATCCACCCATCAAGGTCGGCAAGACCGAGCTGCACACCATGTTGCTGAAGTGGCTCGATCGACTCGCCCCGACGGGCCGAGCCGTTCTCGTCGTACAGAAGAACCTCGGATCGGATTCTCTCCAACGATGGCTGACCGCCGAAGGCTTCGACACCGCTCGTCTCGGCTCGCGATCGGGTTATCGACTACTCGACGTCCGACCCCGAACCACACCCTGACGGCGATCGGGCCTCGCGCTAGATCCTCGACGGATCGACGACGATACGAGCCGAACGCGAGCGAACACCGCTCCACGCATCGGCGAGCGTCGCTGCGTCTCGGGCCCTCACGAGGAGATGATCGTCCACCAGGCTGACGTCGATACCTTCGTTCGATGCGAGACGAGTCCGACAGTCGTCGAGGTCCTCTCCTTCGACGATCGCGAGCGTGCTGGCCGGCGGCAGCGACAGCGCCTCACGGCGTTCCCATTCGGCGGCGACCGCTGTGTCGAGGTCGAGGGTGCCTAACGCTTTCACGGTGTCGTGTTCGACGAGAGTGGTCTGCAACAGCACGCGGCCTGCCGCGCCGACGAGACGAGCGGCTCGCGCCACGAGCGTCCAAACTTGTTCACGAGCCCGAAATCGCGGGGCCAGGAGTTCGGCGTCGAGATCGAGGAACACGACCACATCGACTCGGCGAACGCGGTGCAGAACCGCTTCGGTTCCGATGAAGACGTCGGCTGCCGCATCGTCGAGGTCGACGGTGGATGCCGTCACCTCGACGACCTTGCGAAGGGCCGCCCGTTCGAGCTCGTCACGAAGTCGTGTGGTTCCCGGCTTCACGCGCGCCAGATCGCTCGAACCGCATGCCGCGCATACCCGAGGCCGCAGAGACGAACACCGCGAACATTCGAGAGACCCCTCGGTCGACTCCACCAGAGCTCCGTCGCACGACGAGCATCGCGCAACCGCCCGACAGGCGCGACACGCCAGGAGTCGAGCCATCCCCTTGGTGTTGATCACGCACGCGACCCGCGTCGCGTCGTCACGGAGCACTTCGATCAGCTCCGACGACAGCAGTGATCGCTTCCATGGCTCCTGATCGCTCCGGTCGATCACTTCGATACGAGGCCACGCTCGACGTTCGCGTTCGACATCTGGTGACGTCACTGCATCACCGCGGCGACCGAGCCCGACCCACGCCTGCACCGATGGCACGGCCGACACGAGAATCGGTACTGCTCCGGCTCGCCCACACCGTTCGATCACCACGTCACGCGCATGCCACGTTGGAGAGCGTTCTTCTTGCAGAGATTCGTCGTTCTCGTCGAGAACGAGGGCAACTGCCATATCGGGGCACGGAGCGAAGGCTGCACCGCGCGCGCCGATCACCACGTCGGCGCCACCTCGGGCCTGGGCCCAGTCCTCGGGAACGAGTGCCACCGTCACTCCTGTCCGGCGAATGCGGTGCGACAACACCCGAGCCATATCGACCGATGGGCAGACGACCAATGTCGGTCCGACCCGAGCCGCCGAGAGGATCGACGGAAGTTGATCGACAGTTGGCGGCAGGCGAAGAACTCCGCCGCCGTCGGCGATGAGAGTCGTGGTTGCCGGCGACGTCGGTTCGGCTCGAACGGATGTGCGGCGCGGGGTGGCCGAACGATGGACGACCACCGGTGGCGATGCCACCACCAGGAACGGACGCAGACGACCCGCGCACCATCGCCAAGACGCCCAGCGGGCCAGGTCGATCAGATCGCCACTTGGCCCGATCCCACTCGATTTGACGATCGGCTTCAGGACATCACTCGACACCTCGTCGGATGTGTCCATCAGTTCCACGACCCATCCCCCGACGCGCCGACCGTGAAGAGACACTCGAACCCGCGAACCGAGTTCAACGACGGAATCCATCTCGTCGGGGACGAGATAGTCGAATGTCTTGTCGATTCCCGTGACGTCGGGAACGATGCGGGCGACGCGTCCCAGAGGACTCAGAGGCCGACGGCCGACGCGAAATCGGCGAGACGTGACAGCGACTCCCACTCGAAGTCGGGAAGCTCGCGTCCGAAGTGACCGTAGGCCGCGGTCTGCCGATAGATCGGGCGCTTCAACTTCAGGTCTCGCACGATGGCAGCCGGACGAAGATCGAACGTGGAGCGAACCGCGGTCTCGATGCGCTCGACCGGGACCTTCTCAGTGCCGAACGTCTCGACGAGGATGCTCACCGGGTGCGCCATACCGATCGCGTAGGCGACCTGCACTTCGCAACGTTCGGCGGCGCCAGAGGCAACCACGTGCTTGGCAACCCATCGAGCGGCGTAGGCCGCCGAGCGGTCGACCTTGCTCGGATCCTTGCCGCTGAACGCTCCGCCACCGTGTCGGCCCATGCCTCCATAGGTGTCGACGATGATCTTGCGGCCAGTGAGTCCGGTGTCGGCATGAGGTCCACCGAGCACGAACTTGCCCGTCGGATTGACGAACACCGAGTAGTCGTCGTCGGCGAATTGCTCGGGAATCACCGGACGGATCACCTGCTCGATCAGATCAGGACGGATGACCGAGTCGCGGTCGATGCCGTCGTGATGCTGCGTCGACACGAGCACCGTGCGAAGTCGGACCGGTCGACCGTCCTCGTAGTCGAAGGTCACCTGAGTCTTGCCGTCGGGACGCAGATACGGAATCTGACCCGACTTGCGGGCGTCGGTGAGTCGCTCGGCGAGTCGGTGGGCCAAATGGATCGGGAGCGGCATGAGCGTGGGGGTTTCGTTGCAGGCGTAACCGAACATCATTCCCTGGTCGCCGGCACCTTGAAGATCGAGATCGTCACTACCCGTTCGGGCTCGCACTTCTTCGCTGCGGTCGACACCTTGGGCGATGTCGGGGCTCTGCGCGTCGAGGGCCACCAACACGCCGCACGTCTTGCCGTCGAAGCCGAATTCGGCGTTGTCGTAACCGATTTCGCGAATGACCTGTCGAGCGATGTCGGGGATCTCGATGTACTCACCGGTCGTGACCTCCCCCGACACCAGACACAGACCAGTCGTCACCAAGGTCTCGCAGGCGACTCGGGCGTGAGGATCTTTGGCCAAGATGGCGTCGAGAACGGCATCGGAAATCTGGTCGGCCATCTTGTCGGGGTGACCCTCGGTCACGCTTTCCGAGGTGAACGTCCACTGGCGGCTCATGAAACTCCCCACATTTGGCTGGCTATCGGTCGGTGCCGACGACCGTCCACCGTCAGGCGAGCAGTCGAGCGACGATGTCGAGCAGCGCGCGGGCGATGTCCCGTTTGTCGCTCAACGGATGCGACTCTAGAGGCTGATCGGGCCGCAGGAAGGTAACAGCGTTCGTGTCGTGCTGGAATCCGACTCCTGGAGCCGACACGTCGTTGGCCACGATGAGATCGAGGTTCTTGCGACGCATCTTCGACGTGGCGTTCTCGACGAGGTCGGACGTCTCGGCCGCGAAGCCCACCAGGATCTGACCAGCCGGCTTGTGCGCGCCGAGTCCGGCCAAGATGTCGGGGGTCGGCTCGAGGCGAATCTCGGGTATTCCAGCATCTTTTTTGATCTTCCCCGAGGCACACGACACGGGACGAAAATCGGCGACAGCGGCCGCCATGACGATCACGTCCGCTTCAGACGCCCGACTGTCGAGAGCCGCTTGCATCTGGGCCGACGTTTCGACGTCGATCACTTCGACTCCGGCCGGGACCGGTCGGTCGGCCGTGCTGATCAAGGTGACCGTTGCTCCGCGTCGCGCTGCTTCTTCGGCCACCGCGTAGCCCTGTTTCCCGCTCGACCGATTGGCAATCACTCGCACGGCGTCGATCGGCTCACGAGTGCCACCTGCCGTCACCAGCACTCGCCGACCGTCGAAATCACGCGGACCGAGGACTCGTTGAACGGCCTGTACCACGACGTCGGGGGCGGCGAGTCGACCTTTACCCGAGTCGCCCCCGGCGAGTCGTCCCTCTTCGGGATCGACCACATGAACGCCACGACGACGCAAGAGCGCAATGTTGTCCTGCACAGCGGGGTGTTCCCACATCTCGGTGTGCATGGCCGGACACACGACGACAGGAGCCCGGGTTGCGATGAGGACATTCGTGAGCAGATCGGTCGACAGCCCGTGCGCATAGCCGGCGAGCACTCGCGCCGTGGCCGGTGCCACCAGAACCAGGTCGGCGTTCTGACCCAGCTTGGTATGGGGAATCGGTGACGCCTCACTCCAGAGCGACGTCTGAACGGGCTCGCTCGCCAGGGCCGACAAGGTGGTTCGCCCGATGAACTTGTCGGCTCCGGCGGTCATCACCGGAACGACGTGCGCACCTAGATCGACCAGACGGCGACAAATTTCGACCGACTTGTAGGCGGCAATTCCGCCACTCACACCGAGAACGATGCGACGACCCGACAGCGGCCGCGTCATGACTGGTCGTGGCGACGCGTCAGGCGTCGTCACCCTCGGTCGCGTCGGGATCGGCGAGCAGGGCCAACTCGGCGGCCTGGGCGTCGGCAAGCGCTGCGGCTTCGGCTGCCTCGCGCTCACGCATCTCGTCACCAGAGATCCGCACGATCTTGTCAGCGGCAATTTCTTCGAAACTGAGGCTCAACAACTTGCGCAACGACGGAACCTGCGGAGGGATCGACTTCGACGACGTGACGCCCAGGTAGTAGTCCTGCAACTGGCGCGACCGGCTGGCCGCCAAGGTGACGAGACTGAACTTGGAGTCGACCTTGTCGAGCAGAACTTCGAGGGCTGGATGGGTCATCGAGTCGTTGGTCGTCACCGGGGCACCGTTCTACGAGTCTTCTACGAGTCCTACTGGACGAGGTGAGGCTAGCCCCGTGGTTCGGAATTGCGTCGAGAGCGGATGATCTCGAGCATTTCGCCCACCGTCCGCTCGAGATCGTCGTTCACGACCACATGATCGGCGAGAGCACGGCCCACCGGCTCTTCTTCCTCGGCCTTGCGGAGTCGAGCCTGCACTTTGTCGTCGGGATCCCCTCGTCCCACAAGGCGCCGACGTTGCTCGTCTCGAGACGGGGGCAGGACGAAAATGAGGATCGAGTCCGGAAATCGGGACTTCACCTGCCGGGCCCCGTCGACCTCGATCTCGAGCACCAGATCAAGCGGCGACGAGGGATCGGGCTGCGGCGAGCCGTAGAAGTTGCCGAGGAACTCGGTCCACTCGAGAAATCCGTCGGCATCCCGACGGTGCAAGAACTCGTCCCGCGACACAAAGACATAGGCGTCATCACGTTCTCCGGGACGCTGGTCGCGGGTCGTCCACGATCGGCTGAGCAACAACTCCGGATCGCGCGCCACCAAGGCGTCGACGATCGTTCCTTTACCGACCCCACCAGGGCCGGACACGATAATGATCAGTGGGCGGTGTCGGGGAAGCGGGTCGACGTCGACCCTCGACATCACTTGTCGAGGTGTTCGAGCAGGGACTTCTTCTGCTGAGCGCCGAGGCCCTGAATCTTGCGGTTGTCGGCGATCCCGACCTCTTCCATGATCTTGCGGGCCTTGACCTTGCCAAGACCGGGCAAGCTCTCGAGGAGCGAGACGACCTTCAACTTGCCCACGTTGGGATCAGAGGAAGCCAAAGCGTCGGCCACCGTGAGGGTGCCCTGCTTCAGTCTGACCTTGATCGCGGCACGAGCGGCCCGAGCTTCAGCAGCCTTGGCCAGCGCCGCCGCGCGCTGTTCGGGTGTGAGTTGCGGAGGAGTTGCCATGGGCGAAACTTACTCCTGGTCAGAGGGGTGCTGGTGGATAGTCGGCTCCCGCCGTCAGTCGGACCCTCGGCCTCGACGGCCCGTGATGTCCCGTAACCTCGAAAAGCCCTGGTCAGCAGCCCACACGACCAACTCGTCGGCAATCGACATGGGCGCCCGCGGATCGACGAAAGTTGCCGTCCCAACCTGGACCGCCGACGCTCCGGCCCGCAGCAGCGCACCGGCTGCGGCACCCGACGTGACACCACCCACGCCGATGATCGGGAGATCCGGGTCGGCCGCTCGCACGTCGGCGACGGCGCGCAGAGCCACCGGATGAACCATCGGACCGGAGAGCCCTCCACCACCGTTTCCGAGGACCGGCACGCCCTCGTCGTCGAGAACGAGACCCACCACCGTATTCACGAGGGTCACGGCTTCGGCCCCGGCTGCACGTACTGCGCCGGCCACCTCAACCAGTCGATCGGTATTCGGACTCAACTTGGCCCACACTGGCCGATCGATGACCTGACAGCGCGCCACGACATCGGCCGAGAGGTCGGCGTCGTGAGCAAAGATCCCACGTCGCTCTTCCAGATTGGGACATGACAAGTTGATTTCCACCGCCACGATGTGCTCGGCGCCTGGCCGGCTGAGGCGCTCAGCCATCACCTCGGCTGCTCGTCGGTATTCCTCGACACTTCTCCCCCACAAGCTGACGACAGTTCGTGCTCCGTGTTGGGCGAGCACGTGGAGATGTTCGTCGAACCAGGCCACCAGCCCAGGGCCCTGCAGTCCGACGGCGTTGATCATCCCGTGCGACAGCGGGTGGAGCCGTGGGGCCGGATTGCCAGCCCACGGCATGACCGACAACGACTTCACGACGACGGCACCGATGCGACTCAGATCGAAATAGGCACCGAGTTCGGCACCGTGCCCCGACGTTCCCGACGCCGTCATCACCGCATGCGAAAGTTCGATCGATCCGACGCGCACGCGAGTGTCAACGGCCATGGTGCTCCTGCAGGCTGCACACGTCGAGTGGACGATCCCACTGTTCGGCCAGACCGCGAACAGCCGCCAGGGCCGCTTCCACCGTCGTGACCGACGGGACTCGGTACATGTTCGCCGCCTTACGAATGGCCTCTCCATCGGTGCGCCCACCGCGCCCCTGGGGAGTGTTGATCACGAACGAGATCGCTCCGCTCGCAATGAGATCGACGGCGGTCTCGCCGGCCTGTTCACTCACCTTGTCGACTGTACGATCGACCGCCAAGCCGAAACGGGCCAAATAGTCAGCGGTGCCGCGCGTGGCTGCGACGAGGAATCCGAGCTCACGTAGACGCTTCGCCACCACGATGCCAGCCGGCTTGTCGGAATCGGCCAACGACAAAAAGACCGTTCCGCTGCTCGGCAACACGGTTCCCGCCGCCAATTCGGCCTTGTAGAACGCTTTCCCAAAAGTGGCGTCGATACCCATCACTTCCCCGGTGGAACGCATCTCCGGTCCGAGAGCGGTGTCGACTTCCGGGAAACGATTGAACGGTAGGACCGCTTCTTTGATGGCCACGCGTCCACCGTCGAGAACCGAGTCGACGAGCAGACCTTCTGCACGAAGTTCGGCGAGGGTGGCACCGAGCATCACGCGGGTGGCCACTTTGGCGAGTGGTACTCCGGTGGCCTTGGCCACGAACGGCACCGTACGACTCGCCCGGGGGTTCGCCTCGATCACGTACACGTTGGTGCCGGCCACTGCGAACTGCACGTTGATCAGACCGCTCACGTCGAGCGCTTCGGCAATGGCTTCGGTATAGGCGCGAATGACCTCGACCACCCATGACGGCAGGGTCTGGGGCGGTATTGCGCACGCCGAGTCACCCGAGTGAACGCCGGCCTCTTCGACGTGCTCCATGACTCCACCAATGAGAACTTCGCCGGTGTGATCACGAATCGCGTCGACGTCGACTTCGGTCGCGTCCTCGAGGAAACGGTCGACGAGAACAGGCCGCTCGGCCGAGAGGCCACCCTCTTTGCCGAGACTCCCGAAGCCTGACAACTCCTCCATGGCCCGGGCCAGGTGCTCACGATCGTGCACGATCTGCATGGCTCGGCCACCAAGTACGTAACTGGGACGCACCAGAACGGGAAAGCCGACACGGGACACGATGTCCTCAGCATCGGCCAGGGTCACAGCCGTGCCGCCGGGAGGCTGAGGGATGCGTAGACGGTCGCACAACTCGTTCCACTTCTCGCGATCCTCGGCCAGGTCGATCGACGCGGGGGATGTACCGGCAATCAGGCCCTGCGGGATCTGACCCGACAACTTGAGCGGCGTCTGCCCGCCCAGCGACACGATCACCTTGGGCGGTCGACCACCGGACGCCGCCGTCTCGGCGTCGATCACGTTCAGTACGTCTTCTTTGGTGAGTGGCTCGAAATACAGGCGGTCAGAGGTGTCGTAGTCGGTCGACACCGTTTCGGGATTGCAATTGACCATCACCGTCTCGTACCCGGCATCGCGTAGTGCGAACGACGCGTGCACGCAGCAGTAGTCGAACTCGATGCCCTGTCCGATGCGATTGGGACCCGATCCGAGAATCACGACGCGTGGTCGATCGGACTCGCGGATTTCGCTCTCGTCCTCGTAGGTCGAGTAGTGATACGGAGTCTCGGCAGCGAACTCGGCCGAACAGGTGTCGACGGTCTTGTACGTGGGCAGCACGCCCGCCGCCAAGCGCGCCTCACGTACTTCGTCCTCACTGCGACCCCACAGGTACGCCAATTGGCTGTCACTGAAACCGAGTCGCTTGGCGCGCTTCCAGCCGCGTACGTCGAGAGTGTCGACTGTCGTCGCCTCGAGGCGCCTTCGTTCTTCGACGAGTATGGACATCTGGTCGAGAAACCACGGATCGACCCGACAACTCTCGTGAATTGCTTCGATCGACACGTGACGACGTAGCAGTTCACCGATCTGGAAGATGCGGTCGGGTGTAGGAACGGCGATCCGCGCGAGGAGTGCTTGGTCGTCGAGGTCGTCGAATTGCTTCTCGATCGGATCGGCGTTCAGGCCCGCTCGTCCCTGTTCGAGCGAACGCAACGCCTTCTGCAGGCTTTCCGGGAACGTTCTTCCGATCGACATCACCTCACCGACACTCTGCATCTGCGTACCGAGTACTCCTGACGTGCCCGGAAGCTTCTCGAACGCCCAACGAGGGATCTTCGTCACGACGTAGTCGATCGTGGGCTCGAAACTGGCTGGCGTCATCTTCGTGATGTCGTTCGGGATCTCGTCGAGTGTGTAACCGATGGCCAACTTGGCTGCGATCTTGGCGATGGGAAAGCCAGTCGCCTTGGATGCCAGCGCACTCGAGCGCGACACGCGCGGATTCATTTCGATCACGACCTGCTCGCCCGTGGCAGGATCGACGGCGAACTGAACATTCGAACCACCAGTCTCCACGCCTACTCGGCGAATGCATGCCAGAGCCGCGTCGCGCATCTGCTGGTACTCCACGTCGCTCAGAGTCTGAGCCGGTGCGACTGTGATCGAATCACCGGTGTGCACACCCATCGGATCCACATTCTCGATCGAGCAGATGATCACGCAGTTGTCGGCACGATCCCGCATGACCTCGAGTTCGTACTCCTTCCAACCGGCGATGCTCTTTTCGATGAGGATCTCGCTGATCGGACTGGCCTCGAGCCCGAGGGCGGCCAGACGGTCGAACTCCTCGGGAGTCGATGCGATTCCGGTTCCGCGCCCGCCGAGGATGTAGGCCGGACGGATGATGACCGGTAATCCGATCTCGGCCATGACGTCTCGGGCTTCGACGATCGTGTGGGCGATTCCACTCCGCGGCACCGACAGACCGATCTCGATCATCGCTTCCTTGAACTTCTCACGATCCTCCGCGGTGGCGATCGCCTCGGCATTGGCTCCGATCAACTCGGGAGTACCAGGAACTCCGACCAGACCTCGTTCGAACAGCGCCATCGCCAGATTCAGACCTGTTTGTCCACCGAGAGTGGGGAGAACTGCATCGGGACGCTCGCGTTCGATGATGCGCGCCACCACCTCCCACGTGAGGGGTTCGATATAGGTGCGGTGGGCGAAATCGGGGTCGGTCATGATCGTCGCCGGATTCGAGTTGGCGAGGATCACGCGATAGCCCTCGTCTTTCAGGACCCGGCACGCCTGCGTACCCGAATAGTCGAACTCGCACGCTTGTCCGATCACGATTGGCCCCGAACCGATGATCAGGATCGAAGAGAGGTCGTCGCGGCGGGGCATCAGTTGGCTCCCTGCGTCATGAGGCGAGCGAATTCGTCGAACAGATATCGACTGTCGTGCGGTCCGGGACCGGCCTCTGGGTGGTATTGAACGCTGAACGCCGGCGCGTCGAGCACCCGCATCCCTTCGTTCGTGTGATCGTTCAGATTGAGATGAGTCACCTCGACACGACCACCGAGGCTCGCCGGATCGACGCAGTAGTTGTGGTTCTGACTCGTGATCTCGATGCGACCCGATGCTTCGTGACGAACCGGGTGATTCCCTCCGTGATGACCGAAGGGCAGCTTGAAGGTGTCGCCACCCAGCGCACGACTGAGCAATTGGTGGCCGAGGCAGATACCGAAGACCGGAACTTCTCCGACCAAATGACGAATGGTCTCGACTGCATAGGGAACTGCCGACGGGTCACCAGGTCCGTTGGAGAGGAACACACCATCGGGCTTCATGGCCAAGACATCGGCCGCCGACGTGGACGCCGGCACCACCTCGATCGTGGCGATCTCGGCCAGGCACCGCAAGATCGTCGACTTGATACCGAAGTCGAAGGCGACGACACGGCGTGCTCCCCCGTCGACGCGATACGCACGATCGGTACTGACAGTCGCAACGAGATCGATCCCTTCGGTTCCGGCTTCGGACCGAGCCGCGGCCAGCAACTCGTCGTACGACCCGGTACCGAACGCGCCTGACATCGAGCCGGTATCGCGCAGAACACGGGTGAGTCGGCGAGTGTCGACACCGGCGATTCCCGACACACCCTGTATCGACAGCATCGCGTCGAGACTTCTCGTCGAGCGGTGATTGCTTGCTCGACGAGCAAGATCGCGCACGATGACGCCGCGACAGAACGGACGGGCCGATTCGTCGTCGTCGCTCGTCGTGCCGTAATTCCCGATGTGTGGATACGTGAAGGTGACGATCTGTCCGGCATAGCTCGGGTCGGTCACGACCTCCTGGTAGCCCGTCAGGACCGTGTTGAACACGACTTCGCCAGTGGTGACCGCAGCTGCGGCCCCGATGGCTTCGCCTTCGAACACGCTTCCGTCGGCCAAGACAAGGTGGGCCGGTGTGATCTCTCCGTCAGACATGGACACCCTTCGTGATCGGTGGACAGCAGATCCGAGACGATCGGACTACCGAATGAATGATCATACAGTATGTCGTATGAATATTGCATGTTTTCATTGGATGGCCTCACCATCGACCACGACAGCCACACCCTCGTAGATCGTGTGCCGCACCCGACCCCGCAGCACTCGCCCGCGATAGGGGGTGTTTCGACTGCGACTCGCCAGAGTCGACGGATCCACTTCCCACGTCGCCGTCGGATCGAAGACGGTCAGATTGGCTGGCTCGCCGACCGAAACCGGTCGACCATGGCGATCCGCCAGGCGAGCGATCCGAGCCGGATTCCAACTGAGCGCCGCAACCACCTGACGCAACGTCATGAGGCCAGTGTCGACCAACTCCGTCAGTGAGACACCGAGGGCTGTTTCGAGTCCGAGCATGCCCGGCGGAGCCTGATCGAGCGGTTGTTCCTTCAGACGTTCGGCATGCGGGGCGTGATCAGTGGCGATCGCGTCGATCGTGCCGTCGGCAAGACCTTCCTTCAAGGCGGCGATGTCGGCCGGAGTGCGGAGTGGCGGATTCACCTTGAAGACGGGATCGAAACCCGACAACAACTCGTCGGTCAACGAGAAATGGTGAGGTGCGACCTCAGCGGTGATCGCCAGCCCGTCGGCCTTGGCGGCTCGTACGAGTTCGACACTGCGTGCAGTCGACAGATGCAGAAAGTGCATTCCGGCACCAGTGAGTCGACACAGTTCGATGTCTCGATGGACCATGAGCTCCTCGGCGAGTGCCGGCCAACCCGGTAGTCCGAGACGACTGCAGCACGAACCTTCGTGCATCACGGCCCCAACGGTCAGACTCACCACTTCGCAGTGTTGGGCGAGCGTGACGCCGAGATCGCGCGAGTACTCGAGTGCTCGACGCATCAACTGAGCGTCCTGCACTCCCGAGCCGTCGTCGGTGAAAAGATGCACTCCGGCCGCCTGGAGTTCGGCAAACGGCGCCAGGCGCTCTCCAGCCCGATCCATCGTGATGCATCCCGAGGGAACGACCTCGCACAGGCCGGCACGGCGACCCTGCTCGCGCACGAAGTCGACCACGATGCGCGAGTCGTGCGGTGGTTCGGTGTTGGGCATTGCGATCACTGCGGTGAATCCGCCTTTGGCGGCGGCCCGGCTTCCAGTCTCGATCGTCTCGGACTCTTCACGTCCAGGCTCACGGAGATGTACGTGAAGATCGACGAAACCGGAGGTCACGACACAATCGGATGCGTCGAGTTCCTGATCTGCGGCCGGCAACTCGCGACCGGGCTCGACCACATGGGTGATCAACCCATCGGCGACGCGCAGATCGGCCGGCCGACCCGAATCGGCGTGCGCGTTCGCATCGAGAATTCGCCCTCCACGCACGATCAGGCTCACGACGGCACCTCGTCCCCCGACGCCAGCAGTTCGAACAGGACCGCCATTCGTACCGAAATACCGTGTGTCACCTGGTCGATGATCGCACTCTGCGTCGTCGACGACGGATCGAACATCATCTCGACTCCTCTGTTCATGGGTCCGGGATGCATGAGCAATGTGTCGGGCCGCGTACGGGACCAACGCGTCTCGTCGAGTCCGAACCGTCGGCTGTATTCGGCCAGATCGGGAACGAGGGCTTCATTCATTCGTTCGCGTTGCATACGAAGCATGTACACCACGTCGACTTCGGGCAGGACGTCGTCGAGAGACGTCGACGTGGAAACCGTCCATGAGGTGGTGTCAGGTGGCAAAAGCGTGGCTGGACCCACGAGTACTACCTCGGCGCCGAGACCCGAGAAGGCCTCGAGACAACTACGAGCAACTCGGCTGTGGCGCGAGTCGCCAACGATGGCGATGCGCAGACCGGCCAGACACTCGGGCGATGGATCGAGTCCCCGTCGCGCCATCACCGTGTAGCAATCGAGCAGGGCCTGCGTCGGATGCTGATGCCAGCCGTCTCCTGCGTTCACGATGCTGGCGTCGGTCCACTCGGAGATCTGCCAAGGAACGCCGCTCGTCCGGTGGCGCACCACGAACACGGCGGCCCCCATGGCACTCACCGTTTCGATGGTGTCGCGCAGGCTCTCGCCTTTGTTCAGACTCGACGTCGACACCGAGAAGTTCACCGTGTCGGCCGACAATCGGCGTGCTGCCGTCTCGAAACTGATGCGGGTACGAGTCGAGTCCTCGAAAAAGAGGCTCACCACTGTTCGGCCGACGAGGGCCGGTACCTTGGGAACGGGGCGAGAGTTCACCGCCTCCATGTGACGGGCCGTGCGGAGAATTCGAACGACGCCTTCGGTGCCGATCTCAGAGATGCTCCGCACGTGCTTCACGTCGTCGCCCTCCGCCGCAGCACGACTCCCTCGGGAGAGACGACCACGTCCTCGTCGGAACTGGTCGGAAGGTTCTTACCGATGTAATCGGGTCGAATGGGCAATTCACGATGACCGCGGTCGACCATCACCGCCAGCTGCACTTGAGCCGGACGACCGTATTGATGCAGCGCGTCGAGCGCGGCTCGAACGGTCCGCCCTGTGTAGAGCACATCGTCGATCACGATGACGCGGGCACCGGTCAGATCGATCGGAATCCTCGTGACGGCGACCGGAGTAACGGGGCGCAGACCAATGTCGTCACGAAACAGTGACACGTCGAGCTCACCACGTGGTACTGGTCGGCCGTCGATGCGCTCGAGTGTGGTCGCCAGTCGTTCGGACAACCACACTCCGCCACGCTGAAGTCCGATCAGAACGACACCGTCGAGACCACGATTTCGCTCGATGATCTCGTGTGAGATTCGGGTCATGGCCCGATCGAGATCGTCGGAACGGAGAACGTGCACGGACTCGTCGTTTGTACCGGTGTCACCCGGGTCTCGTGTCATGTCGTCCTCCGTTCGGGCCTCACAGGACCCGTTTGACGGTCGACAGGACTCTAGCAGTCGCGCCCTGGGGTCAGGACCAACGACCGAGCACGGCAACCAAATCGTCGGGAAGCGGCGAATCGACTCCGATCTCGTCACCTGTCACCGGATGTCGGAACGTCAGGCGAGTGGCATGCAGGACCGGGCGTTCGGTCGACCATCCTGCGCGTTGACCACCGTACGTGGCGTCACCGACGACCGGATGTCCGACCGCTGCCAGATGAACCCGGATCTGATGGGTGCGTCCGGTTTCTAGTTCGCAGATCACGAGCGAGGCATCGGGATCGGAGAGAGTCCGTTCGACGTGGTAGTGGGTTCTGGCTTCTTTGCCGGTCGGTACCACTGCCATACGGAGCGGATCGCGCGGATCGCGCCCGATCGGCGCGTCGATGGTCCCCGACGGGGCGTCGAAGTGCCCCCAGGCCAGCGCGATGTAACGCCGTTCGACGTCGTGTTCGGAGAGTTGTTCGACGAGTGAGTGATACGCCTCGTTCGTTCGGGCGACCACGAGAAGGCCCGATGTCCCGACATCGAGTCGATGGACGATGCCCGGACGCTCGGGGTCGCCAACCGAGGCGATCTCGGGATACCTGGCCAACAAGCCGTTGACGAGGGTGCCGCCATGGTGTCCGGCGGCCGGATGCACGACGACACCGGGCGCCTTGTCGACCACGATCACGTGGTCGTCTTCGTGGAGCACGACCACGTCGATCGACTCGTCGGGTCCGGGTAGCTCGACCGTAGGACGGGTAGATGTGTCGATCTCGACGACCTGGCCGAGGTTCAGGCGAACCTTTCCAGATGCGACGACTGAGCCGTCGAGACGCACGCCCCCAGCTTCGATCATCACAGCGGCATCGCGACGACTGACATCGGCGACCAACGACACCACCCGATCGAGTCGCTCTCCGACGAGGGACTCCGGGATCTCTTCACGAAGCATCTCACTCATCGGTCACCGACTTTGCCGGCGCGCGGCGTGCGTCGACGAGAAAGCCGATGATCAGAAGCGCGCCGCCGATGTTGATCGCCACATCAGCGACATTGAAGATCGGAAACCACTGAAAGTCGACGAAGTCGACGACGGAACCACGAAGGAACTCTCCCCCACGGAACGTCCGATCGACGAGATTTCCAGCCGCCCCGCCGATCACCAGCCCGACGGCCACGATCGACAACCGAGACGAAGCACGGCGGAACGACACCAAGAGCCACACGATGACGACGGTAGCGACCACGGCGATGACTGGGCCGAGACCCTGAGCGCGTCCGAAGGCCATTCCGCTGTTGAAGGCCAGATTGAACTGCAACGTCCACAACACATGGATCACCTCACCGTCACCAAGGCGGCCGAGGGCCCAGTGTTTGGTGATCTGGTCGATGGCCACCACAACGGCAGCCAGCATCGACGACGTGGGGAGTGAACCGGACCGGACACGGCCCGTCGACGTCATCGCTGTCCGATTCCGCCGACTCGTTCGGTGACGAGCTCGGTCGCCCACGGGATGAACTCGAGACGTTCGCGCGGAATCGGCTTGGTCGACACCACGCTGTAGCCGTAGTCGCCAGTTTCGATCCGAACGAGAGCGGCTTCGATGTCCATCACGATCTGTCGATCTTGTTCGGACAACATCTTGGCCCTCTCACGTTCGACCGCCAGGGTGTCGCCTTCACCGCCGTCCTCGTCGAACTGATCGTCCCCCATACCTGAGGCCTCGATCAGTAATTCTCGCTCGCGATCGAGAGCCGCCACCTGACCCAGATATTGGTCGCGCAACTCGCTGAGTTGCTCACGACGCGCTCGCAAAAAGGCCAGATCGAAATCCTTGTTGGAAATGATGCCGTCCTTGGACACCGGCCTCTTACCCGGAACGGGAGGTTTGACGAAGATCGGTTTCTTCGGTGCGGCCTTCTTCGCCGGAGCTTTCACGACGACGGCCTTCTTGGCGGGCGCCTTCGCAGTCGGTGTCTTCTTCGCCGGAGCTTTCTTGGCGGGCGCCTTCTTCACGGGAGCCTTCTTGGCCGGAGCCTTCTTGGCAGGCGCCTTTTTCGCCGGCGCCTTCTTGGCCGGAGCTTTCTTGGCGGGTGCCTTCTTGGCCGGAGCTTTCTTGGCGGGTGCCTTCTTGGCCGGAGCTTTCTTGGC
>RFSV01000101.1 GCA_009923785.1 Acidimicrobiia bacterium
CCGGCGACGAGGCCCTTGTAGATCCCGCCCGGCACACTGATCGCTCTCCCCTTCGCGCAATCCTCGAGCCCCACCTTGGCCACCATCTCCGGTGTGCACCAAGCGAACGCCGGGAACGAACTCTGGAAGTCGCTCGTGTTGCTCACGCTCTGGAACTCGGTGCGCGTCAGCCCCGGGCACAACGCCGTCACCACTACTCCGTGTCGCTTGGCCTCTTCGTGTAGGCCCTCGGAAAAGTTGGTCACGTAGGCCTTAGTCGCCGAATACACGCTCAGCATCGGCCCGGCCTGAAACCCGGCCACACTCGACACGTTCAGTATCCAGCCCCGCTTGCGTTTGCGCATCGACCGCATCGCCGCATGCGACAACCGCGTGAGTGCCCGAATGTTCAGGGCAATTTCGTCGTCGAGGCGGCTCGCTTCGATCTCGTCGAAATATCCCGACGATCCGAACCCAGCGTTGTTCACCACCAGATCGATCGGCCGACTCGCATCACCGATGCGCTCCTCCACCAACCGCACACCATCATCGGTGGTCAAGTCGGCCGCCAGCACCTCAAAGCTCGAGTACGTCGCGGCCAACTCCCGCAACCGATCGTCACGACGCGCCACCACCACACACGCCACGCCGGCATCGCCCAAGATGCGAGCCATCGCTTCGCCAATTCCGGCCGAGGCTCCGGTGATGAGCGCCGTGCGAAACGGGAACGACGCCATGAGAGGCGACTAGTGCGCGCCGGCGGCGGTGCCGGTGAGGCCACCCGAGGCGGCCAGGCGAGCGTGCGCACGGCTGAGCGCCGCTTCCACTTCGGCGTCGTGTTCACCACGCATGCGCTCTTCGGCGGCTTCCTTCGCGCGCATGGCCCGAGCGCGATCGATCTCGCCACCCAACTCGGCCAGGTCGGTCAGCAAGCTCACCTTGTTGTTGCTCACTTCCACGAACCCACCGTGAATGGCCACGTCTTCCACCTTGCCGTCGGCGAGGTAGATGCGCGTGTGGCAATAGTCGAGCGCACCCAAGAACGGGGCGTGCCCGTTCAAGAACGCGATCTCTCCCCCACCCAAGGTGCGGGTGATCACCTGCGTGGCTTCACCCGAGAACAACACGCGCTCGGGCGACACCACTTCCACGCGCATGGCGTCGGACATTATGCGTTCTCCTGCAGGGCCTTGGCCTTGGCGTACACCTGCTCGATGCCGCCCACGTTCAAGAACGCCTGCTCGGGCACGTTGTCGAGTTCACCGCGGAGGATGGCGTCGAACGATTCGACGGTCTCTTCCACCGGCACGAACTCGCCTTCGATACCCGTGAACACCTTGGCCACGAAGAACGGCTGCGACAAGAACCGCTGGATCTTGCGAGCACGCGACACGGTGAGACGGTCCTCTTCGGAGAGTTCGTCCAAGCCGAGAATGGCGATGATGTCCTGCAGTTCCTTGTAGCGCTGGAGGTTCTCCTGCACGGCGCGGGCCACGTTGTAGTGACGCTCGCCCACCACTTCGGGGGTGAGGATCGTCGACGTCGAGGCCAACGGGTCCACCGCCGGGTAGATACCGAGGGCGGCCACCTGACGGCTCAACTCGGTGGTGGCGTCGAGGTGGGTGAAGGTGGTGAACGGCGCCGGGTCGGTGTAGTCGTCGGCCGGCACGTACACGGCCTGCAGCGAGGTGATCGACCGACCACGGGTCGAGGTGATGCGCTCCTGCAGCTGGCCCATCTCGTCGGCGAGCGTGGGCTGGTAACCCACGGCCGAGGGCATACGGCCGAGCAGAGTCGACACTTCGGAACCGGCCTGCACGAAACGGAAGATGTTGTCGACGAACAACAACACGTCCTGGTTCTGCACGTCACGGAAGTACTCAGCCATGGTGAGCGCCGACAGAGCAACACGCAGGCGCACGCCCGGCGGCTCGTCCATCTGGCCGAACACCAAAGCGGCCTTTTCGAACACGCCCGACTCTTCCATTTCGAGACGAAGGTCGGTTCCTTCACGGGTGCGCTCGCCCACACCGGCGAACACCGACACACCACCGTGCTGCGAGGCAACTCGGTTGATCATCTCGGTGATGAGCACGGTCTTGCCCACACCGGCGCCGCCGAACAGGCCGATCTTTCCACCGGCGAGGTACGGGGTGAGAAGGTCGATCACCTTCACACCGGTCACGAACATCTTCTTCTGCGGCTCGAGAGCTGCGAAGTCGGGAGCCGGACGGTGGATCTCCCAACGCTCCATGTCGGCGAACTTGGCGTTGTCGTCGTCGAGCACTTCGCCCCACACGTTCCACACGTGGCCGAGCACTCGGTCGCCGACGGGCACGGTGATGCCACGACCGGTGTTGCGCACTGCGGTGCCGCGACGCAGACCGTCGGTCGGCTTCAAGCACACCGCACGCACACGACTGTCACCCAACTGCTGGGCGACTTCGGCCAGAACCTTCACGTCCTTGCCGTCGATGGTCACGGTGAACTCGAGCGCCGTGTTGAGCTCGGGCAGTGCACCGCGGGGGAACTCGACGTCGATCACCGGTCCGGCGATACCGACGACTCGTCCGTCCTTCAGTTCGTTCTCTGTCATGGTCATGGCTGTGTCTCCTACTCAGAGGCCGTTGTGGACCGAGGCGAAAAGTTCGTCGTCACCGATCGGTCCGAGGTCGATGAGATGTGTGGTCTTGCTGTCGCCCGACAACGCCTCGGCACCGCCGACGATCTCCATGATCTCGGTGGTGATGGCGTCCTGACGGGCACGGTTCATGATGCGCGAGAGGCTCTTGATGAGTTCTTCGGCGTTGTCGGTCGCGCTCTTCATGGCGCGCTGACGGAAAGCGTGTTCGCTGGCCGCCGCATTGAGAAGAGCTGCGTAGATACGGGCTTCCACATAACGCGGAAGCAGGGTGTCGAGGATGGCCGACGGATCGGGCTCGTACTCGTAGTCGGCGCCGGCACCATCGGTGCCCGGCTTGCCGTCGCCACCCTGAACTACCTCACGCTCAAGCGGGACGAGCGGACGCAACACCACTTCTTGCGAACCGGCGGTGATGAAGCGGGTGTACACGAGCACGACCTTGTCGACCGCGCCACTGGCGTAGAGCTTCACCACGTGCTCGCCGATTTCTTTGGCGTTGGCGTAACCGGGCTGATCGGAGAAACCGGCGAAACCCTTCTCGAGGCTGTAGCCACGGAAGCGGAAGTAGCCCTCGGCCTTGCGACCGACCGGCACCACCACATAGCCCCGTCCGGCTTGCACGTCGGCCTTGATCTCACCTTCGGCGGCACGCAGCACACCGGAGTTGTAACCACCGCAGAGTCCACGGTCGGCCGTGATGGCCACGTAGCACACGTTCTGGATGGTGTCGCGTCCGGTGAGAAGCGGGCTGTCGCTCGATGCACCAGCGGCGGCGAGATCGCGCACCACTTCGGTGATCTGCTCCGAGTACGGCACGGCGGCCTGAACGCGCTGCTGGGCCTTGACGATCCGCGATGCCGCGATGAGTTCCATCGCGCGCGTGATCTTCTTGGTCGCCTGGACGCTACGGATGCGTCCGCGCAGAATTCGTTCCTGTCCACCAGCCATGAGTGATTACTCCGTCGCCAACGTCTTGTTCGACTGGGCGTCGCCCACCTGGCCGGCATCGGTGGCCGTCTCGTCGGCGGCGCGAGCCGCGGCAGCCGAGGCCATGAACTGATCCTTGAACGACTGCACGACCGAACCGAGATCGTCGGGCAAGCCCTTCGAACGGATGTCGGCGAGCATCGCACCGTGACGGCTGCGCATGAAGTCGAGCAGTTCGCTTTCGAAGCGGCGAACATCGCTCACCGGCACGTCGTCGAGGTAGCCCTTGGTGCCAGCGAAGATCGACACCACCTGCTCCTCGACCGGCATCGGCGAGTTGAGCGGCTGCTTCAGCAGTTCCACCAAGCGGTAACCGCGCTCGAGCTGTGCCTTCGACACGGCGTCGAGTTCGGAACCGAACGTGGCGAAGGCTTCGAGCTCACGGAACTGCGCGAGGTCGAGCTTCAGCGTTCCGGCCACACCCTTCATCGACTTGATCTGCGCCGCGCCACCCACGCGCGACACCGAGATGCCCACGTCGACGGCCGGACGCACACCCGACTTGAAGAGGTTGTCCTGCAGATACACCTGACCATCGGTGATCGAGATCACGTTGGTGGGAATGAACGCCGACACGTCGCCGGCCTTCGTCTCGATGATGGGAAGAGCGGTGAGCGAACCAGCGCCGTTTTCGTCGGACAGCTTGGCGGCACGCTCGAGCAGACGGCTGTGCAAGTAGAACACGTCGCCGGGATACGCCTCACGGCCCGGAGGACGACGCAGCAACAGCGACATCTGGCGATACGCCTCGGCCTGCTTCGACAAGTCGTCGTACACCACGAGGGCATGCTCGGAGTTCTCCATCCAGTGCTGACCCATGGCGCAACCGGCGTACGGCGCCAAGTACTTGAACGGTGCCGAGTCGGCAGCCGAAGCCACCACAACGACCGTGTACTCCATGGCGCCGGCCTGGCGAAGCACTTCCACGGTCTGCGCAACCGTGGAGCCCTTCAAGCCCACCGCCACGTAGATGCACTTCACGCCCTGACCCTTTTGGTTGATGATCGTGTCGATCGCCACCGTGGTCTTGCCGGTCTTACGGTCGCCGATGATGAGCTCGCGCTGACCGCGGCCGATCGGGGTCATGGCGTCGATGGCCTTGATACCCGTCTGCAGCGGCTCGTGCACGGGCTTGCGACCCATGATGCCGGGCGCCTGAATCTCCATACGGCGAGGCTGCACACCGACGAGCGGACCCTTGCCGTCGATCGGGTTGCC
>RFSV01000102.1 GCA_009923785.1 Acidimicrobiia bacterium
ATGAGCGACACGAATTCGCCCGACGCGATCGACAGATCGACGTCGACGAGAGCGTCGACCTGATTGGCGGCTCCCTGGTTGAAGACCTTGCCGAGACCTCTGATGTCGACGGCACTCACGTGGTGGCCTCCTTCGGGCGATTGCGCATCATGAACATGTCGGCCAAGGCCACGAAGCCGGCCATGGCCAGACCGAGCAGAGCCGCACCGAACACGGCGGTGAACACCTTGGCCGGATCGCTGGTGGCGGCACGGGCGTACTCGATGATCAGGCGACCGATTCCACCCTTCAGACCGGTGGAGATCTCGGCCACCACCACACCGATCACCGATGACGAGGCAGCCAACTTGAGTGCCGGCACCACGAAGGGAACCGACGCCGGGAATCGCAATTTGAAGAGGGTCTGCGTCCAGGACGCGGCATAACTCTGCATGAGTTCGATCGAGGCCGCCGGCGGCGATTGCAAACCCTTCAAGGCACCGACTGCAACCGGGAAGAAAGCCAAAAAAGCGCCGAGTACCGACGCCGACAGCCAGCGTGGCCAACTCCAGCCGAACACTTCGATCTTTCCGCCCCACGAGACGACGAGCGGCGCGAGGGCAATGAGCGGCACCGTCTGTGACACCACGAGATACGGCAGGATGCCCCGTTCGGCCACCTTGAACCGGCACATGAGGACGGCAAGGCAGATTCCGAAGAAGGTTCCGACCACGAAACCGACCAACGCCAACCGGAACGAGAACCAAGCTCCGGCCAACACCACACGCCAGATCTGACGATCGGATCCGCGCACTTCAGGGTCGGCGTAGCGCGAAAGCATCTCCCACACGTGTGGCATGGCTCGGTCGTTCGAACGTGGCAGAAGACTCCAACCGAAGATCTTGCCGCCCGCCTCGGGGCCGACGAGTTTGTAGACCTCCCAGGCGACCGCCACCAACAACAGTGACGTCACGAAGAGGGCGACCCGCCGGAAACGCTTCATTCAGCTCTTGGCCAGTACCTGTTCGGCGATGGCTGGGATGACCTTCTCGCCATACGCCTGCAGAGTTTCGTCCTTGGCGTCGTGCTGGAGGTAGATGGAGAACTGATCGACTCCGAGTTCGCGCAACCGCATGAGCCGGTCGATCTGGGTCTGCACCGGTCCGACGATGCAGAAGCGGTCGACGATCTCGTCGGGCACGAAGGTGGTGTGCGTGTTACCGGCCTGGCCGTGCTGGTTGTAGTCGTACCCCTGGCGACCTTTGATGTAGTCGGTCAGGGCCTTCGGAACCGGAGCGTTGTCGCCGTAGCGCTCGACGATGTCGGCCACATGGTTGCCCACCATGCCGCCGAACCACCGGCACTGCTCACGGGCGTGGGCTAAGTGGGCGTCCGATCCGTCGGTCACGTAGGCGGGCGCAGCCACACAGATCGTGACACTGTTCGGGTCTCGGCCAGCTGCCTCGGCCGCCGCCCGCACGGCGCCGATCGTCCATTCGATGATGCTCTCGTCGGCCAACTGCAAGATGAAACCGTCGCCGACTTCACCGGTGAGGGCGAGGGCCTTCGGACCGTAGGCGGCGACCCATACCTCGGCGCGCGACTTGCCGGCCCACGGAAGGCGCAGCGACGACCCCTTGTAGTCGACCGACCGACCATTCACGAGTTCGCGGATCACGTGGATGCTGTCGCGCAGTGTGGCAAGTGTGGTGGGCTTGCCGTTGGTCACGCGAACCGCCGAGTCGCCACGACCGATTCCGATGACGGTGCGATTGCCGAACATTTCGTTGAGGGTGGCGAAGGCACTCGCCGTCACCGTCCAGTCGCGTGTCGCCGGATTGGTGACCATCGGACCCACGATCACGTTGCGGGTCTCGTTCAGGATCTGGGTGTAGATCGGGAACGGCTCTTCCCACAGGATGTGGCTGTCGAAGGTCCACACATGGCTGAACCCGAACGTCTCGGCCCGTTTGGCCAGATCGACCACCCGCGACGCCGGTGGTGTGGTTTGAAGTACGACTCCGATGTCCATGTCAGCGGTTCTGCGGGAATCCGAGGTCGACCTTGCTCGTGCGCGGATCGGGCCAGCGCGACGTGACGACCTTGCTGCGGGTGAAGAAATTGATCCCTTCGGGACCGTACATGTGCTGGTCGCCGAAGAGCGACGCCTTCCAGCCACCGAAGGAGTAGTACGACACTGGAACGGGAATCGGAACGTTGATTCCCACCATGCCGACGTTCACATCGAATTGGAACTGGCGAGCCACACCACCATCACGGGTGAAGATGGCCGTTCCGTTGCCATAGAGGTTGTCGTTGATCAGCTGCAAACCCTCTTCGTAACTCGACACCCGAACAATCGAGAGAACCGGTCCGAAGATCTCGTCGTCGTAGCACTTCATGCCGGGCTTCACGTTGTCGATGAGGCTCGGCTTCAAGAAGAAGCCATCCGACGGGGCGCCGTCACGTCCGTCGACGAGAACCGTGGCACCTTCACCGCTGGCCCCGGCCACGTAGCCGGCCACCTTGTCGCGGTGTTCGGCCGAGATGAGCGGACCCATTTCGGCATCGGGTTCGGTGCCCGGTCCGACCTTCACGTTCGGAATGCGGTCCTTCACCTTGGCGGCCAGTTCGTCGGCGATGGTGTCGACGGCCAACACGACCGAGATCGCCATACAACGCTCGCCAGCCGAGCCATAGGCCGCGCTCACGAGAGCGTCGGCGGCCATGTCGAGATCGGCATCGGGCAGAACGAGCATGTGGTTCTTGGCGCCACCGAGTGCCTGAACGCGCTTGCCGTTCTTGGTGCCGGTTTCGTAGATGTATTTGGCGATCGGTGTGGAACCGACGAAGCTCACCGCCGACACGTCGGGGTGCTCGAGGAGGCGATCGACCGCAACCTTGTCGCCATGCACGACGTTGAAACAGCCGTCGGGCAGTCCGGCTTGCTTCAGCAGTTCGGCGATGAACATCGACGCCGACGGATCCTTCTCGGACGGCTTCAACACGAAGGTGTTGCCGCACGCCAGAGCATTGGCGAACATCCACATCGGAACCATGGCCGGGAAGTTGAACGGTGTGATACCGGCCACCACGCCAAGCGGCTGACGAATGTTGTACACGTCGACGCCGGCCGACGCCTGCTCGCTGTAGCCACCCTTCAACAGGTTGGGCACACCGCAGGCGAACTCGATGTTCTCGAGTCCTCGTGCGACTTCACCCAGAGCATCGGAGAGAACCTTTCCGTGCTCTTTGGTGAGCAGGCTGGCGATCTCCTTGCGGTTGGCGGCCACCAACTCGCGCATGTGGAACATGATCTCGGCGCGACGCGACAGGTTGGTGGCTCGCCACGCGGGTAGCGCCGCCTTGGCCGTGGCGACCACGGTGTCGACTTCGGTCACGTCGGCGAATCCGACCTCACCTTGAACCTGTCCGGTCGCCGGGTCGAAAACCTTGCCGGAACGTCCGGACTTGCTGGCGACGGCTCGGCCGTCGATCCAATGATCGATGCGATACATGATTCCTCTTTCGTGACTAGACGAGGTACTGCGACAGGCCGCGCTTCACGTACTGACCGTGACCCTTGCGACCGATGTACTGATCGTTCTCGACGACCACGGCTCCACGTGACAACACGGTGTCGACCTTGCCGTCGATGACCCAACCCTCCCAGGCCGAGTGATCCATGTTCATGTGGTGCTTGTCGTTGATACCGATCTTGGTCTTGGTGTTGGGATCCCACACCACGACGTCGGCATCGGAACCCGGAGCGACGATGCCCTTCTTCGGGTACATGCCGAACATGCGCGCCGGCGTGGTGCAGCACGTCTCGACCCAACGCTCGAGCGACAGCTCTCCGTTGACGACGCCCTGATACAGCAACTCCATGCGGTGTTCGACGCTGCCGATGCCGTTCGGGATCTTCGAGAAGTCTCCGAGACCGAGCTCTTTTTGATCTTTCATACAGAACGGACAGTGGTCGGTAGACACGACCGCAAGTTCGTTCATGCGCAGGCCCTTCCAGAGGTCACCCTGGTGGCCGTGGCCCATCTGGCCGATGTAGTGCGGATCGTGATCGCGCGAACGCACCGGCGTGGAGCACACCCACTTCGCTCCTTCGAAGCCCGGCTTACCGAGAGTCTCTTCGAGGGTGAGATAGAGGTATTGCGGGCAGGTCTCGGCGAAGACGTTGCGCCCGGCGTGGCGAGCGGCCGCCACTTCGTTCAGTGCGTCACCGGCCGACATGTGCACGATGTAGAGCGGTACGTTGCCGGCTACGTGCGACAAGACGATGGCTCGGTGCGTGGCCTCGGCTTCGAGTGGTGACGGACGCGTGTACGAGTGGTACTTAGGATCGGACTCGCCACGCGCCAGAGCCTGCTGCACGAGCACGTCGATGGCGATGCCGTTCTCGGCATGCATCATGATCATGGCTCCGCATTCGGCGGCGGTCTGCATGGCACGCAGGATCTGGCCGTCGTCGGAGTAGAAGACACCTGGGTAGGCCATGAACAACTTGAACGACGAGATGCCCTCGTGTTCGGTGAGGTACTTCATGGCCTTCAGCGACTGGTCGTCGACACCACCGATGATTTGGTGGAACGCGTAGTCGATCGCGCACTGGCCCTCGGCCTTGCGGTGCCATTCGGCCAGACCGTCGAACACGTTCTCGCCGTAGCGCTGCACGGCCATGTCGACGATGGTGGTGAC
>RFSV01000103.1 GCA_009923785.1 Acidimicrobiia bacterium
CCAGACTTCTCCTGATCGAATGCCGGCAGTTCGGGTCGCGCGTCGACCGACTCGATGAGCGCGTCGGATGTCGCTTGCGATCTGGGCCGCAGTGTTGCGTGTGTAGAACTTGCCGACCCGATACCAGTCGCCGTGGCGACGAGCTTCGTCGAAGGTGCGGCGCCAGAAGGAAGTGCGATCTCGGGACGGAGGCATGTCTCCTGTCCAACGTCGTGAGGCTTCGAAAGTGTGCGCGTCGGCGCAGATTCGATATCAGTGCGCGGTCACCAACGCTCGAACGACCAGCTCGCCGGACGACCATCGGAGTAGGGCATCACTCCGTGAAATGGGCGTGGGTCGTCGTCGAAGACGAGTGGCAGGAAATATCGGTCGCCCTCCCACATCGGAAGATCGGCGGCCTCGCGTTCGACCGGATCGTCGCTGCAGGCGGCGAGGAGACGCTCGACGGGTATCCAGGCCAAGTCGCCTTCCACATTCGACTCGGGAGGAGTTCCCGTCCAAGTGTCGATCACGAAGATCGGGCCGAACCAGTCCTCGCCGTTGGCCCCGAAGCCCGGCCACGAGATCGTGCCGCGTAGTCGCATCGACGTGACGACGATGTGGGCTTCTTCGAGCAGTTCGCGTCGCATGCCACTCGCCAGATCTTCACCTGGCTCGAGTTTGCCCCCGAGTCCGTTCCACTTGCCGAGGTGCTCGTCGCCGCTTCGCTTGTTGCGATGTACGAGCAGGACCGAACGGGCCGTGTGGTCGAACACGTAGCCGAGGGTTCCGATGATCGGGGTGTACGGCACGTGGTCATTCGTATCAGAATGTGCTCATGTCAACGTCGTCGGCCATCGATCGATCGACGATCGACACCTTTCGCAACGAGGGAGCCGCCGTCCTCCGAGGGGTCGTGACCGAGCACGAGCTCGAGTCGTTGCGTTCGGGCATCGACGACGTGGTGGCTCATCCGTCGGATCGCGCCAAAGTGGCCAGCACGGACGACGATCCTGGTTTCTTCATCGAAGACTTCTGCACGTGGCGTGATCGTCCAGCATTCGGCGAGTTCCTTCGGTCGACCCGCCTACCGGCGATCGCGGCTCGCCTCATGGGCAGCGAGCGAGTCGTGCTGTATCACGATCACGTGTTGGTGAAGGAGCCGCGCACTCGACAGCGAACGCCGTGGCACCAGGATCAGCCGTATTACGACGTCGAAGGCGTGCAGAACGTCAGCTTCTGGATTCCAGTCGATCCGGTATCGATCGGCTCGTCACTCGAACTGGTAGCTGGCACCCACGTAGGTCCGTGGCTCATGCCGCGTAGTTTCCTCGATCGTCAGGCGAGATGGTTTCCTGAAGGATCCTTGGCCGATCTCCCCGACATCGACGCGCGACGTCACGAGTTCACCATCCGATCGTGGAGCCTCGAACCTGGTGATGCGATCGCGTTCCACATGTTGACCGTGCACGGTGCACCAGGTGTCGCAGGTGACGGGCGCCGTCGAGTTTTCAGCCTGCGGGTTCTCGGCGACGACATGGTGTACGCGCCACGTGACTGGGTGTGTTCACCCGATTTCGGAATGGTCATCCCTCCGGGAGACGACACGAGACGAGTCGGGGAGTCGCTCGACGGCGAATGGTTTCCCGAGTTGTGGCCGCACAATCGACTCGTCGATGCGACGTGAGTGTCAGCCGCCCACTGTGGTGGTGAGATCGTTCGGTCGATCGCCCAGATCGATGTAGAGCATGGTTCGATCTTCGATGATCGGGTATTCGTTGTTCGTCGGAGGTGCAAGCTCGGTGACGTCGACTGTGCGCCCGTCGCAGTCGACGAACTGTCGAGTTCCCTCGATCTGATCGATCGCGCACGTCGGGTCGCGATCGGCGGGATAGGCGTAGTACACCACCCAGCCTCGCTCAGGATTGGTGCCTTCGTGATCGAGCACGATCGTGCGTTCACCGGTGGTGGTTCCGAGTCCAGGGAACAGGACCGGGCCGTCCTCGTCGATCGATTCGGCCCACCGGACCACGTTGCCGACTGGCAATCGATCGGGCGTGAACGTGGTGGTCGTCGTCTGGTCGCCGGCCATGAGTGCAGCGATGGCCCACATCACGAGGCCGAGGAGCGAAAAGAACACGAGTCCGGCCGCCACCGGCGCCACCGCCCGGGCCAAAGGAGAGCGGAGTTCGACCCGTCGCATGGGTCGAGTCTGCCCGCTGGCTGGCGTATTCGACCACCCTGAGCAGGGAATTCGTCCGCGAGAACGAGGTCACAGAAATTTTCCGAAGTTTTCGCGAGATAGCCGGCGGTGAACCCTCTTGTCCGGTGTCAGCGCAACGGCACTGACCCGACGAAAGGACACATCATGAAGATCTCCCTCCGCCCCACCCGCATGGCCTTCTCCCTCGTGACGGCCACCGCCATCGTTCTCGGAGCTGGTGTTTCCGGTGCTGCCGCCGCCCCGAACGGCCCCGGCCGCAGTGGAGAGGCTCACGCCGAGCACGGACATCCGAACCCCGAGGCCGTGCGCGGCCACGACGAAGAGGGAAAAACCGGCAAGGGTCACGAGAGCCACGGCAACGGTCACGGCTACGGCCACGGTGACCACGACGACCACGACGACCACGACGACCACGACGACGTCAACGTCCCGGTCGCCGACGAACCGCGTAACGACGATCCAGTTGTCGACGAGCCCCAGGTGGACGAGCCGAGCAATGACGATCCGGTTGTCGACGAGCCGCAGGTCGACGAGCCCCGTAACGACGACGACCGCGCCATCGACGATGCTCCAAGGACCGCAGCCGAGCCCACCACGGTTGTTCCTGAGGCGCCAGCTGTGTTGGTCAAGCCCGTCGACGAGACCACGGCTGACCAGGCGGCCGAGAGCCGTCGCGCCGAGTCACCGGCAGTCGTTGACACGACTGTAGAGATGGCTGCCGCTAGCGACGTCGAAGTTGCCGGAGTGATCCTTCGGTTCCGCTGATCGACGAAGCAACCAACCTTCCTTCGCACCAGATGTGACCCCGTGTCACCCGAGTGAGTCCTGCACCCGTGGCGGTTGTGGTGCAGGACTCACTCGCGTCGGGGGTGCCGACCCGATACCCCAACCCGATACGCCAACCCCACGCGCCAACTAGGTGGGGTTCCAGCCCACGACCTAGGGTTTCCCACTCGGAAGCGCCATCCCATCCGAAAGGGGACTCCACGACATGGATCTGTTCGAATACCAGGGCAAGCAGTACTTCGCCCGCTTCGACATCCCGGTGAGCCCGGGTGGAGTCGCCGACACGGTCGACGAGGCCGTGCGAGTGGCCGAAGCATCGGGTTTCCCGGTGGTGGTGAAGGCCCAGGTGCAGGTGGGTGGTCGTGGAAAGGCTGGTGGCATCAAACTCGCCAACGACATCGACGAAGTACGCCTACACGCCGGAAACATCCTCGGCATGGACATCAAGGGCCACGTCGTGAAGCGTCTTTGGGTCGAACATGCCAGTGACATCGACGAGGAGTACTACGCCTCGTACACCCTCGATCGCGCGGCGAAGAAGCACTTGCTCATGTTGTCCGCACAAGGCGGTGTCGACATCGAAGAGGTGGCGGCCAAGGATCCCGACGCCATCGTGAAGTTGCACATCGATCCGGTCGACGGCATCAGCGAAGCCACGGCTCGGCAAGCTGCGGTCGATGCCAAGATTCCGGCCAAAGCGGTCGATGGCGTGGCCACGATTCTCGTTCAGTTGTATCGCTGCTTCACCGAAGGCGACTGCGATCTCGCCGAGATCAATCCGCTCATCTTGAAGCCGACCGGTGAGGTGCATGCCCTCGACGCCAAAGTGAGCCTCGAGAACAACGCGTCGTTCCGTCATCCCGAGTGGGAGGAGTACCGGGCCACCGAAGAACTCGACGAGCGCGAGCAACTCGCCCGCACCCACGATCTTCAATACATCGGTCTCGAAGGTTCGGTGGGCATCATCGCCAACGGCGCCGGTCTGGCCATGAGCACACTCGACGTGGTCAACCAAGTGGGCGGTCAGGCGGCTAACTTCCTCGACATCGGCGGTGGAGCCAACGCCGACGTGATGGCCGCTGCGCTCGAAGTGATCAATTTCGACAAGGACGTGAAGTCGATCTTCATCAACATCTTCGGAGGTATCACCCGTGGGGAAGAGGTCGCCAAGGGAATCGTCGAAGCGCTCGGTCGCGTCGATCTACGCGCGCCGATCGTGATTCGTCTCGATGGCACCAATGCCGAAGAAGGCCGAACCATTCTGAAGAACGCGGGCATTCCCGAGTCGAAGCTCGTCTCGAAGCCCACCATGCTCGAAGCGGCCGAGGCCGCAGTTGCGATCGCGAAGGGAAAGTGACGTCATGGCCATTTTCGTGAACGAGAACACCAAGGTGATCGTGCAAGGCCTGACTGGTGGTCAGGGTAAATACCACGGTCTGCGCAACAAGGCGTACGGCACTCAGGTCGTGGCCGGCGTGACGCCCGGAAAGGGTGGCACCGACGTGGACGGCATTCCCGTGTTCGACACCGTGGCTGAAGCGGTGAAGGCGACCGGCGCCGATGCGTCGTTCGTGGCCGTTCCGCCCAAGGCCGCATCGGCGGC
>RFSV01000104.1 GCA_009923785.1 Acidimicrobiia bacterium
TGTGCGACGAACGAACGCCTTGCGCAGCTCTTCGAACCACAGTACCGATGATGCGACGGCGATGGAGACGAGCCACTGTGTGCTCGATATCGACGTGGTATCGAAGAGGCGCTGCATGAAACCCACATGGGTGACACCGACTTGCAGAACGATCACAGCAACGAGTGCGATCCACAATTGTGGGTTGGTGAGTGTGTGGCGGCGGAACACCGAATTGCGGTCGGACCGGGCGTTCAAGATGTTGAAGAACTGGAACAGCACGAATGTGTTGAACGCCATGGTGCCAGCCACGGTCGCCACACCGGCCTCGGCCTCCGGACCGGGCGCCCAGATCAGAACGCCCAAAGTGCCGAGCGCCATGATCACCGACGAGTAGACGATCGCTCCCCATCGCTGCTCTTCTCGCTTACCGGACGCGGTGCCCGCCGCATGATGTCGGAGTCGCCTTTGTCGAGTCCGAGGGCCATGGCTGGTGGGCCATCCATGATGATGTTGACCCACAAGATTGCGATCGCAGCGAACGGCTTGCCATGGGCGATGTCGAAGATCGACGCGGTGAGGAAGAGCATGGCGAAGCCGAGTGTGGTGCTCAGCTGAAAGCGCACGAACTTGACGATGTTGTCGTAGATCGTTCGTCCCCGCTTCACAGCCCCGACGATCGTGGCGAAGTTGTCATCGGTGAGCACCATCGTCGCGGCCTCTTTGGTCACCTCGGTGCCGGTGATTCCCATCGCCACACCCATGTCCGCCTTTTTCAGCGCCGGTGCATCGTTCACACCGTCTCCGGTCATGGCGACGATTCGCCCCTTGCGTTGCAGGGCGGCGACGAGACGGATCTTGTGTTCGGGGGCCACGCGGGCGAACACCGAGATCTCGTCGATCCGGGAGGCAAGCTCATCGTCGGTCATCTGGTCGAGGTCGTTGCCGGTCACAGCCACGACCTTGCCGTGACCGTCGCCGAGCCCGAGTTCACGTCCGATGGCCCGCGCTGTGACGGCATGATCGCCGGTGATCATCTTCACGGTGATGCCGGCCGTGCGCGCTTCGGCGATGGCCACCTGTGCTTCAGGGCGGGGTGGATCGACGATTCCGATGAGTGCCATCAGCACGAGATCTGACATCAGGATCGACGGGTCGGCGCCGGTATCGGTGAACTCGTTCCAGGCGTCGAGGACGATGTCACGTTGGGCGACGGCGAGAACGCGGAGACCTTCGTTGGCCATCCGGTCGTTGTGGGCGAGAAGTTCGGTTCGCAACTGCGAACTGGGCACCGACTCGCCATCGGAGCCAATGGCATGAGTGGCACGCTCGAGGACCACGTCGGGGGCTCCTTTCACGAACATACGCACGACCCGTTCGCCGGAACTGCCGATGACTTCGTGGAACGTGGCCATCACCTTGGTGGACGAATCGAACGGCACCTCGGCTACGCGCGGGTAGCGAACTCGAAGGTCAGCCACGTCGAGACCACCCTTGGTGGCCAGCACCGCGAGGGCGCCTTCGGTCGGATCGCCAACCAATTGCCAGTCGCCGTTCTCGTAGCGGATGACGGCGTCGTTGCAGAGCGCCATTCCCATGAGGGCGTTGTCCATGGTGAAGGGCACGTCACCGGGGATCTTCTCGATCGAGCCTTCGGGGGAGTAGCCCTCGCCGGTCACGGCGTGATCGCGGTTCTGCACCACGAGTCGACGGGCTGTCATCTCGTTCAAGGTGAGAGTTCCGGTCTTGTCGGAGCAGATGATGCTCGTGCAGCCGAGTGTTTCGACGCTCGCCAGGCGCTTCACGATGGCGTTCTTCTTGGCCATCTTCGACACGCCAACCGCCAGTGTCACTGCAGTGACGGCCGGCAAGCCCTCGGGAATGGTGGCAACCGCAAGAGCGACAGCCAGGTTGAGGAGTTCTGACACCGAGTTACCGCGTAGGAGGCCGATCGCGAACACGGCGGCCACGATCAGTCCCGACAACTTGGCGAGGCTGTGGGCCAGGCCTTCGAGCTGCTTCTGCAGAGGAGTCTTCTCGGTCTCGGTTTCACGGAGCAGTCCGGCAATACGCCCGATCTCGGTGTTCATGCCGGTGGACGTCACCACGAATTCGCCACGACCGCGGGTGACGGTGGTGTTCATATAGGCGATGCACGAGCGGTCGCCGAGTGGCGCATCGGCTCGGTCGACGAGAAGAGTCGACTTCTCCGACGGGTGACTCTCACCGGTGAGGGCGGCCTCTTCGATTTCGAGGTTGGCGGCCAGCACCAACCGTCCGTCGGCCGGGATGCGGTCACCAGCCTCCACGAGCACGATGTCGCCGGGAACGAGATCGTCGGTCGCAACTTCCATCACGTCACCATCGCGGCGAACTCGGCTCGATGCCGTCAGCATCTTCTTCAACGCCTCGAGGGATGCTTCGGCGCGGTTCTCTTGTACGAAACCGATGAGTGCGTTGAGGAACACCACGAGGAGAACGACCACCGGCGTCTTCAACTCGCCCGACACCGCAAAGCTGACGACAGCGGCAACCAACAAGATCATGATGAGCAGATCCCGGAATTGGTCGAGGAACCGTAGGAAGGCCGGACGTCGCTTTGATTCGGCCAGGCGGTTGGGTCCGTAGGTGGTCAGGCGCTCGGCTACCTCGCCCGAGGACAGGCCGGTCATCACGTCAGTCGAGAGCGAGGCCACGACGTCGTCGACCGACGCCGTGTGCGGGAGGGCGATGGAGCGGTTCTCGACAGAGATGGTCACAAGTTGTCCTTCGAAAGCGAATGGCGTTTCGAAGGTCTCTCCCTCTCTACCGGGCCGGGCCTATGGGCCGTACTGACGACTCCGGTTCGCTGTTGCCAGCGGGGATACTCCCCTTCGCCACTCACGATACCGATCATGAGGGAATCGTTCCAGGCGGCTGACAAGATGGCCGGGTGCCTTCGTCACACTGGGAAGAACGGGACGGTTGTCTGCGTCGAGAACTCCGGTTCACCGACTTCGCCACCGCTTTCGATTTCATGACCCAGGTGGCGGCCGTCGCCGAGGAACAGGACCATCATCCCGACTGGTCGAATAGTTGGAATCGAGTCGTGATCGAGTTGCGGAGCCACGACGCCGGGGCAGTCACCGAGAGGGACCATCGACTGGCCGAGGCAATCGACCGGGTCGCCGACGAGTTCGTATGACCAAGTTCCCCGGATGGCGGGTGGTCGCCGCCTGTTTCATCGCTCTCACCACCACGGCCGGGCTTGGCTTCTACGGCCTTGCCGTCTATCTCAACACCTTCAGCCGCGAGAAGGGTTGGGAGGTGTCGTCAGTGTCGCTCGCCACCACGATCTTCTTCCTCGTGAGTGGAGCGAGTGGGTTGTTGGTGGCTCGCCTGATCGCGCGTTTCGACGCGCGCTGGGTGATCGCCGGCGGCGGTGTGATCGGTGCCGCTGCCCTGTGGTCGTTCGGATCGGTGAACGAGAAGTGGCAGCTGTACCTCGCCTACGTGGTGTTCGCGATCGGGTTTTCGGCAGCCGGACTCATCCCGGCATCGACGATCGTGACTCGTTGGTTCCAGACGCGCCGGGCGTATGCGCTGTCGATCGCTTCTACGGGTCTCTCGGTGGGCGGGATCGCCATCACGCCGTGGACCAAGATTCTTCTCGATCGTCAGGGAGTGGAAGCGGCCGCGCCGTGGCTCGCCCTCATCTGGGTGCTCGGAATCGTTCCGGTGACGGTGTGGCTATTGAAGCCCGATCCGGCCAAAGAAGGCTGGCAACCCGATGGTGAGCGAATCGCACCGGCCACTGCGCCACTCGTGGTCGATGGCGAGCAGTACTCATCGGCGGTGAAGAGTCGGTTCTTCGCGTTCGTGACATTGGCGTATGTGCTGACGCTTGGTTCGCAGGTCGGTGCGATCCAGCAATTGGTGAAGTTGGTGGAAGAGCGCACTGATAAGGGTGCGGCCACTCTTGCCACCACGTTGCTCGCCGCTACGTCGGTGTTGGCGCGTCTCGTGGTGGGTCGGATCGTCGATCGGGTGGGAACACGCCGGATGTCGATCACTCTTTTCGTCGGTCAAGGTATGTCGCTGGTGTGGCTGGCCTTCGCTGACGGCAAGGTGGTGTTGTTGGCCGGCATCGTCAGCCTGGGGCTCACGATCGGCAACATTCTGATGATGCAGCCGTTGCTCATCGCCGAACGTTTCGGTGTGCGCGACTACCCGCGCTTGTTCTCGCGCACGCAGTTCTATACGACGATCGGAACGGCCGGTGGGCCGTTCTTGCTGGGCTGGCTGCGCGACAACGCCGGGGGATACCGCACGAGTTATCTGATCGCAGCGGCGTGCACTGCGGCAGGTGTCGTTGTTCTACGCGCGGCCGGCCCCACTACCGTGAAGGCATCATGAGTAACGATGCGCATCCCAACGTGACGAGAGTAGTGGAGGCGGCGAAGTTGCTCGGCCTCACTATCGAACCTCGGCGGTTCCCGGACGGCACGAAGACGGCAGCCGATGCGGCGGCGGCGATCGGTGTCGACATCGGTCAGATCGTGAAGAGTCTGATCTTCGCCGTCGATGGCGAGGTAGTGCTTG
>RFSV01000105.1 GCA_009923785.1 Acidimicrobiia bacterium
TGCTCGTGATCGACTACATGGTTCCGCTCACCGCCTCGTTGGCGGGGCGGCCGTGGCGCGACTGGCTTCGTACGTATCGCGATCAAGAACGCGGCTCGCATTACCTTCGCGACATCGGACGTCAGGACGTGACGACCGATGTGTGCATCGATCAGTTGGAGGCTGCACTGGGTCCGGCCGAGAGCATTCGTAGCCAGGCTCAATTCCTCCAGTTTTGGGGGATCGACGAACTCGTGGAGGAAGGCAAGCGGGTGTGGGAGGCCGAGGCCGCGCGCCCGGGACTTCGAGCGATGACCATGCGCAGTCGGGTGAGTGAGGCCGAAGCCCTTCTCGACCCCGCTTCTCTCGGCTCCTTCACCGTCATGACGTGGTGATCCGGTGCGGGAACTTGACCCTCAGGGTGAAGTTCTGGCACCAGATTCCGTCGGCTCGGGGCGAGATGTCATCCCGGCGCCCACGACCACGACGGCCATTCCCACGACGGCCCACCACGAGATGTGTTCGTTGCGAAACGACACACCGAGTAGCACGCTGACGATCGGTGTGAAGAAGTTGCCGATCATGCCGCGTACGGTTCCGGCTCGACCGAGAAGTACGCCGTAGACCACGAAGGCGACGCCGGTGCCGATGGCTCCCAGCACGAAAATCGCCCCCCAGGCGCTCCACGTGTGATCACTGCGAATCATCGCCGGAACGCCTAGGGGAAGAGCCCACAGCACCGCACCCACCTCGACCCAGAACATGAGACGAAGTGATCCGTACTTTCGCTGGAGCGGCGCAGCGATGTTCACAGCCGTCGCGTAACACAGGAGGGCGAGCAGCAGAAGTGACACTCCTTTGGCGTCGGCAGTCGGCCCGTCGTCCTCGGCGCGGATCGACGAGAGCGAGATGATCGCGATCCCGGCGAAGCCGACCAGCACCGCCATGACTCGGAATCGGGACGGGGCGCGCCGCATAAAGATGGCGGTCATCAGAACTGAAATGGCCGGCAGCCCACCGTTCAGCATGCCGGTCACGGCCGATGACACGGTTCGTTCGGCGATCGGGAACAACAAGAAGGGGAGTCCCATCCAGACGAACGACAAGAGCGCAATGCGCCCCCAGTCGGAACGGTCGATCGGCCGACAGCAACCACTCGGTCGGACCGAATCGGATGGTGCTCTCCGTCGGGCGAGTCGTGACGGATTCGGCCATGGCCTCCTTGTTCTAGTCGCCTAGAGTCGGCCGGCAACAGTTCATTCGCGACCCCGGGGGGATCGATGTCGAACGACGAGACGACCAACATCGACGATCTACTGCTGGAGAACCGCAAGTTCCCGCCGCCGCCCGACTTCCAAGAACGCAGTCTGGTGGCCGGAACGCAGCTGTACGACGAGGCGGCTCGGGACGATGAAGGGTTCTGGGCCCGCCAGGCGTCCGAGTTGCTCCACTGGGACACCGACTGGACGACTATCTGCGAGTGGGATCTTCCCTACGCCAAATGGTTCGTCGGCGGACGACTCAACGTTGCGTACAACTGTCTCGATCGACACGTCGAGGACGGTCGCGGCGACAAGGTCGCCATCCATTGGGAAGGTGAGCCGGGTGATACGCGCACGATCACCTACGGCGATCTTCTGGTCGAAGTGAAGAAGTTCGCCAATGTCTTGAAATCACTCGGTGTACAGACGGGCGATCGAGTCAACATCTACCTGCCGATGGTTCCTGAGGCCGCCGTTGCGATGCTCGCCTGCGCCCGAATCGGCGCCGCGCACAGCGTGGTGTTCGGCGGCTTCTCGTCGCAGGCCCTCGCCGATCGCATCAACGACGCGGAAGCCAAGGTTCTGATCACCGCCGACGGTGGCTACCGGCGCGGCGAGGTTTTTCCGTTGAAGGGTGCGGCCGATGAAGCCCTCGCCAACACGCCGTCGATCGAGCACGTTGTGGTGGTGAAGCGCGGTGGCAACGACGTCGAGATGAAGGTCGGCCGTGATCACTGGTACCACGACCTCATGGCCGACGTGTCCGACGACTGCCCGGCCGAGCCCATGGACAGCGAACAGTTGTTGTTCCTGCTCTACACCTCGGGCACCACGGGCAAGCCCAAGGGCATCATGCACACAACGGGCGGTTACCTCACTCACGTCGCGTACACGCACAAGTACGTGTTCGATCTGCATCCCGACACCGACGTGTATTGGTGCACGGCCGACGTCGGCTGGATCACCGGCCACAGTTACATCGTGTACGGACCGATGGCCAACGGCGCGACGCAGGTGATGTACGAAGGAGTTCCGAACTTCCCGGGGAACGATCGCTTCTGGTCGATCGTGGAGAAGTACAAGGTGACCATCTTCTACACGGCGCCCACGGCGATTCGTACGTTCATGAAGTGGGGGATCGAGGAGCCAGCCAAGCACGATCTGTCGTCGCTTCGTCTGCTCGGCTCGGTGGGCGAACCCATCAACCCGGAAGCTTGGATGTGGTATCGCGACAACATCGGTGCCGGAACGTGCCCGGTGGTCGACACGTGGTGGCAGACCGAAACCGGTGGAATCATGATCAGTCCGCTTCCCGGAGCCACCACGTTGAAGCCCGGTTCGGCCACGTTCGCGTTGCCCGGAGTGTCGGCTGAGGTGGTCGACGATGGCGGCCAGCGCATCGACCACGGAGGTGGTTATCTCACTCTCACCCGTCCGTGGCCGGGAATGCTGCGCGGTATCTGGGGTGACGGCGAGCGATATCGCGAGACGTATTGGAGTCGATTCAGCGATCGGTACTTCGCCGGAGACGGTGCGAAACTCGATGCCGACGGATACCTGTGGCTGCTCGGACGGGTCGACGACGTCATGAACGTCAGCGGACATCGCATCTCGACGACCGAGGTCGAGAGTGCGCTGGTGTCGCACCCGAGTGTCGCCGAGGCTGCGGTGGTCGGAGCGAACGATCCGACCACCGGTCAGGCAATCATCGCCTACGTGACGTTGCGCGGTGGATCACAGGTCGACGAAGGCGATCTTCGTAACCACGTGGCCAAGGAGATCGGCGCGATCGCGAAACCCAAGACGATCTACTTCACTCCCGATCTTCCCAAGACGCGAAGTGGCAAGATCATGCGGCGTCTGCTGCGCGACGTGGCCGAGGGGCGCAATCTGGGCGATACGACCACTCTTGCCGACGCGAGTGTGGTCGACGAGCTGCAGCGCCGCGCTGCGGATTCGCCGTCGGAAGACTGACGACGGCGCGATCAGTCGCGGAAGTTCTCGAACTGCAATGGGATGCCGAGGTCGGCTCCCTTCAACATGGTGATCACGTTCTGAAGATCATCGCGTTTCTTGCTCGTCACGCGAATCGATTCACCCTGGGTCTGGCTGCTCATACCCTTCGGGCCCTTCTCCTTGATCATCTTGTTGATCTCACGCGCCTTGTCGGAGGAAATACCGACTTTGATCGTGACCACCTGACGCACGGTGTTCTGGGTCGCCTCGTCGACCTTGCCCCAGTCGAGACCCTTCAACGACACACCGCGTTTGACGAGACGTTCTTCGAGGACAAGGCGGAGAGCCTTCAGTCGATCCTCGCTCACGGTGTGCAGGGTGATGACGAGATCCTTCTGCTCGATCGTGGAATTGGTGTTCTTGAAGTCGAACCGGGTCGAGATCTCGCGCTGGGCCTGATCGACGGCATTACGGATCTCTTGGCGGTCGACGTCGGAGACGATGTCGAAAGAGGGCATGGCAAAGATGGTAGGAGGTGGTCGGTCCGAACACCCGGGCGATACGCTCACGTCCTGCATATATGGGTCGATGCCCGAGCGGCCAAAGGGAGCAGACTGTAAATCTGCCGGCATTGCCTACGGAGGTTCGAATCCTTCTCGGCCCACCAGAACGTCACGGACCCCCTCGTCACGGCGGGGGTTCTAGAGCATTTTTTGCATGACGGCGACGTCCAGCCAGCGGTTGAACTTGCGGCCGACCTCGCGCTCGACCCCGACCTCTCGGAATCCGCAGGCGGCGTGTAGGGCACGGCTGGCCTCCCCCGATGCTTCGATCCGGGCCATGATCGAATGAAAGCCCGAGGTCCGAGCCCGCTCGATCACCTCGCTCAACAAGACCCGCCCCACTCCCTGTCGGGCCAGGTCACGACGTACGTAGACCGAATCCTCGACCGTTGGGCGGTAGGCCGCCCGCTCCTTGTAGGGGCTCACACTGGCGAAACCCAGGACCTCTTCGTCGCCGACCTCGGAGGTGGTGAGGTAGCGGGGGTCGGTGGCCCCCGTCGCTGGCCGCACCGCCACGAGGGACGAAAAGGCCCCGGTACGGGCGGCCAACCAGGCGACCTGATCGTCGAGTGAGCGGGTGACCAGATCCATGGTCGCGGTGGTGTTTTCGACCTCGTGGTTGTAGATCGTTCGCATGCCCTCGGCATCGGCGGAGGTGGCCGGACGGACCCGAATGGCGGCAGCCGAACCGGTGGCGGCGGGCGGACTCACGGCCCCAACTTACTGGTCGTTTCCGCAAGAGGCGCTTGTAGCATGAC
>RFSV01000106.1 GCA_009923785.1 Acidimicrobiia bacterium
ACCAACAAGCGCACCGACGAATACGGAGGATCGCTCGAGAACCGCGCCCGACTGCTCGTGCAGATCGTGGAGGCCGTTCGACGGGTGATCGGCAATCGCCTCGCGCTCGGCGTACGGCTGTGCGGAGACGAACTCATCGAGAACGGGACCACGATCGACGAGGCGGTCCGTGTGGCCGAGATCGTCGAAGCCACCGGCCACGTCGACTACATCAACACCTCGATTGGTGTCGCTACGGCGAGCCTGTTCATGATCGAGGCGAGCATGCACATTCCACCGGGCTATGCGATGTTCATCCCGAGCGCCATTCGCAAAGCGGTCGACCTCCCTGTGGTGGGCGTCGGTCGTTTCAAGGATCCGCTGCAGGCCGAACGGGCTCTTGCCGAAGGGCACTGCGATCTGGTCGGTGTGGTACGCGGACAGATCGCCGATCCCGATTTCGCAGCGAAGGCCCGAGCCGGAGCGACCGACGAGATCCGTCTGTGCCTGTCGTGCAACCAGGAATGCGTCGGACGTATGGGACTGAACCGCTGGCTGGGTTGTATCGAGAATCCGCGCACCGGTCGTGAACACGAATGGGCGGTGTCGCAGCACGTGTCGATCTCACCCGCACCGAAGAGCGTGATGGTGGTGGGTGCCGGTCCCGCTGGTTTGCAGGCGGCCATTGCCGCGGCGCGAAACGGACATCGAGTCACCGTGTACGAGAAGGAGTCGGTGGCTGGCGGCCAGGTCCGTTGGGCGGCGAGTGTGCCGAATCGCGCCGAATTCGGCGACATGATCCGCAACCAGTTGAACGAGTGCAAGCGATTCGGAGTCGACATCGTCTACGACACCGGTGTGTGGCCCGGTCTCGTCGATGAGAAGCGCCCCGATCACGTCATCGTCGCCACTGGCGCCGAGCCGGCCCGCCCTTGGTGGGTCGCCGATCCCGACACCGACGAGTCAGCTCGACGCGTGGTCGACGTTCGCGCCGTTCTCGATGGCTCGGCACCACTCGGTGGTCCGCAATCTGGTGAGTCGGTCGTCGTGATCGACGAGATCGGATTCCATCACGCAACATCGGTGGCTGAACTGCTCGCCGACCGCGGCTGCCAGGTCGAGATCGCCACACCAGGCATGGTGGTCGGACAAGATCTCGGCATCACACTCGACATGGAGAACTGGTGGATTCGCGCCGGCGCCAAAGGAATCGTGCAGTCGACCGATCTCGTCCCCATGGGATTCGCCAACGGTGAACTCACCTTGTTGCATCACCCCACCGGCGCGAACGAGACACGTCGACCCGACTGGGTCGTGCTGGCCGTTCCACCGCATCCGGTCGAATGGTTGTACGAACAGTTGAAGGCAGCTGGCACGAGCGTCGAGCGAGTGGGTGACTGTGTGGCACCGCGCCGTGCACATGCAGCTGTCGTCGACGGTGAACGAGCCGGTTCGTCGCTCCGATCATCGGGCTGATCGATCCGAATCCGATCGCTCACTGCATTAGAGTTCGGAGGTGCTCGCGGCCTGGGGACCCATCGACGATCTCACCGGTTGGTTGAAGGACATCTCGGGCAACTGGTGGTTCCTCGCCCTCGTGCTCGTGATCGCGCTTCTCGATTCGGTGCTCCCGGTCGTCCCGAGCGAAACCACGGTGATCATCGGCGGTGTGGCAGCCAGTGCGGCTGGTGATGCTCCGTACCCGGTGATCCTCGTGATCGTGGCCGGTGCGATCGGCGCCTTTCTCGGCGACAACCTGTCGTATCTGATCGGATTCAGCTTCAGCGACAACGTGCAGAGGCGAGCCGAGAAGAAACCGTCCACTGCCCGACGTCTCGAATGGGCGGCCGACCAGATCGAAGAACGCGGTGGACTGTTGCTCATCACGGCCCGCTTCATCCCCGGCGGACGCACCGCTCTCACGTTGTCGAGCGGCCTCACGCGCCAACCACGTCGCTGGTTCGCCGGCTGGGTCGGTGTGGCCGCGTGCATCTGGGCCACCTACGCAGCGGTGCTTGGATACGCCTTCGGCGAACGCTTCGAGGACGATCACACGCTCGCGTTCATCCTTGCCTTCGTGGCGGCACTTTCGATCACACTCCTGATCGAGGTGGTGCGCTGGTTCCGCAAAAGGCGTCGCAAGGTGGCCGCCGAGCGCGCCGCAGTCTGATCGGCCGAAACGGGTCGACCGTCGGGTTCCGACCGGCCGGACTCACGTCGCGCTGACCTAACCTGGCAGTGATGAACACGCAGGTCGGCCTGGTTGCGGTGATCCCGGTGCGCGACGGCGTCATTCCCGCTGGGGGCCTGGAGGCGCTCGCCGAGTCGGCTGGTGTCGCTGTGTTGGTCGGCACCGATCTCGACACCGCCCTCGACACCACCATCGGTGTGGGCCGTCGTCTGATCCTCGCCCCCACCGCGTCGTGTGCACCGCGAACCCTCGCCGAAGCGGCCACGGTCGCCGTCCTCGCGCACGCTCCCGAATCGGCGGTCGTCGTTCCGGCCTCGCCTGACGGGCGCGACATGGCGCCACTCCTCGCTCGCCGTCTCGCGCGTACTCTCGTGGCCGGCGCCACCGAAATCGCTCCCCATCGAGTGCGCGCCGCTCGTCAAGGTGGACTCGCAATCGCTCAGTTCGATCTGCACGAACCGTTCGTGGCCACCTTGCAACCCGGAGTTCGCGGCGTCGAACATCGCGATCTGCCCGATCCCGAGGTCGTCCGCTTGTCGATTGTCGCCGACACGAGCGACGCGGTCTCTGCTGTCGAAGTCCTACCGCCCGACGTCTCGACGATGGACCTCGCCGAAGCGCCTCGCATCGTGGGTGGTGGTGCCGGACTCGATGGCGAATCGCGATTCGCGCTCCTTGCCGAAGTGTCGGCGGCACTCGATGCATCCATGGGAGTCACACGCGTCATCACCGACCGGGGCTGGGTGTCGCACGAACGTCAGATCGGCACAACGGGTGTCGTGGTCGATCCACGGCTCTACATGTCTTTCGGGATCAGCGGAGCCGTTCAGCACACGAGCGGACTCGGACAGCCCGATCACATCGTGAGTGTCAACACCGATGCTCATTGTCCGATGATGCAGATGTCCGATCTGGCCGTCGTGGCCGATGCCAACGCAGTACTCGATGCACTCGCGGCGCGTCTGTCCGCACGAACCGAACGGGGTGTGGCGTGACTACGACTCGCTCCCACGACGCCGACGTGATCGTGGTGGGCGCCGGACCAGCCGGCTCGTGCGCCGCGCTTCAACTCGCACGTGCCGGCCGACAGGTGATCCTCGTCGAGCGCGGTCCGTTTCCTGGCGCGAAGAACATGTACGGCGGCGTCGTGTATCCCCGCATCCTCGACGAACTGATTCCCTCGTGGTGGGAAACCGCGCCCGTTCAACGGTGGGTCGTCCGACGTTCCACCATGATCCTCTCCGAGACCGGGGCGCTCACCGTCGACTACCGCAACCCCAACTGGGGAGCGCCGCCCTACAACGGCGCGACCGCCTATCGACCCGATTTCGACAACTGGTTGGCTCAACAAGCAGTCGACGCCGGCGCCACGCTCGTCACGTCCACCACCGTCACCGGACTACTTCACGACGCTGGTGGCCGCGTGAACGGAGTGCGTACCGATCGACCCGATGGCGATCTCACGGCACCGATCGTGATTGCCTGCGACGGAGTCAACAGCTTCTTGGCCAAGGAGGCCGGCCTCTACCCGCACACCGACCCGGCCAACTTCACTCTCGGAGTGAAGGAGACTCTCGCCCTCCCCAAGCACGTGATCGACGAGCGATTCAACGTTCGCGACGATCACGGTGTCGACATCGAGATCCTCGGCGGAACTTCGGGGGTGAACGGCGGCGGCTTCGTGTACACCAACCTCGACACCGTGTCGATCGGCGCGGTGTTGAAGTTGCCCAAACTCGCCGCGCAGTCGAAGAGACCCGAAGAGATCATCGCCGGACTGAAGAGCCACCCGGCCATTGCGCCACTCGTCGAGGGTGGCGAGGTCAAGGAATACTCGGCTCACGTCATCCCTGAAGCCGGATTGTCGATGATGCCCACGATGGTGGCCGACGGACTATTGGTGGCCGGGGATGCTGCGGCTATGTGTTTGGCCGCTGGCATTTGGCTCGAAGGTGTCAACTTCGCCATGGCGAGCGGCATGTACGCCGCCCAGGCCGCCCACGATGCACTGGCGCGAAACGACGTATCGGCTCGGGTCCTCGGTTCGTACACCGATCGCCTGAACGCCACGTTCGTTCTTCGTGATCACAAGAAATTGCGCAAGATCCCCGGTCTCGTACTCTCCGATCGAGTGCAGCAGAAGTATCCGGGATTCGTCACCGGTGTGGTCGACCGCGTCTTTCGCGTCGACAACCCCTCGCCG
>RFSV01000107.1 GCA_009923785.1 Acidimicrobiia bacterium
GTGACGATCACCCACGAAGCACCCAACTACCACCGCTCGTGAGGTGGGTGACCACCGAGGTTCGGAACCGCTGGAATCACTGTGACGCACGGCCGGGATCGAACCAGCCTGGTCTACCGATCTAGTTGAATGAACACCATGTCCACGGCTGACGGCAAGCGATCGTTCTGGATGCACCAGTTGGCCGAATACGTGATCGGCTTCGCCTTGGTGGCCACCGGACTGCAGAGTCCCGAGCCCGTGGTGCCCACGTTGCTCGGTGCGCTCATTGTCCTCAACACGGCGAGTGTCGACGCGCCCTTCGGCGCCTTCCGCAAGGTGGGTCGTCGTCTGCATCGCGTGTTCGACATCGTGGTGTTCGTCGTGGTGGTGGCGGCGTGTGTGCTGCCGGTGGCTGATGCCGCCACCCGGCTCGTCATGGGATTCATCGCCGTGGTGTTCGCCGTCGTGATCTACCGCACCGACTACACACCGCCCGTGCCTCGAGCCGAGCGCTACCAGCCTGGTGACGGGCGGGCCGACGACCTCGGACGCCAAGCCGGACGCATGGCCGGCACTTGGGCTGCTCGAACCCGTGACTCGTGGCGTCGACGTCCCTGACCTCGGCGTATCGCTCGTAGGCTCTCCCTCATGTCGTCAGTCTTCGAACGCCCGGCCCCCGACCTCGGCAAGATCCTCACCGCCTGGGAGGAATGGGAGCGTGGCGAAGAGAACCCCGGTCGTGTGCTCACCAACATGAAGACGGCCGGACTGGCCGAGGTGTTGCGCGAACTCACCGAGTCGGGCTGGACCCCGGCCGCTCGGTCGTAGCCAGACGTGGTGCCCGCTCGTCGCCCGGGCGGGCAGCAGAAGATTCCGTCACCGTCAGGTCGTCGTCCGGCTGGTGATGCGCTGTGGTCGGCGCTACCGGGTTCGTTCTCGCTAGGTGATGTGGTGGCGCGAGTCGGCGCCTATCAAGAGGTGTTGGCCGAGTTGCCGACACCCCGCACCGACGAACGCGTGTCGGCGGTGATGATCCTGCTCGCCGACGGCCCGTCGGGGGCCGAGGTCCTGCTCACCCGACGCACCGAAACCCTCAACAACCACAAAGGGGAGATGTCGTTCCCGGGAGGGCGAGTCGACGCCGACGAAGGACTCATCGAAGCGGCTCGGCGTGAAGCGTGGGAAGAAGTGGGAGTCGATCCGTCGTCGGTGACGGTGGTGGGGCGACTGAGTCCGCTGTCGACGTTCGTGAGTCGCTCGTTCATCGTGCCGGTGGTGGGGGTTCTGTCGTCTCACCCGGTGTTGACTTTGCACGAGGTGGAAGTCGATCGGGCGATGTGGGTGCCGCTCGTCGAGTTGGTGCGGGCCGACACGTTCTCGTGGGAGTGGTGGGATTTCACGGGCCTGCCGGACTCACAAGAGCGGGCCATGTTCTTCTTCCATCTCGACGACGAGACCGTGTGGGGAGCAACGGCGCGCATGCTGCACGAGTTGTTGTGCGTCGTGCACGGTGCCGACCACCTCTCCATCTGCAACTGGTAGTTCCCTTGGTGTTCGGGGTCGCGAAAACGACAACTTTCGGGGCATTCCGCGACCCAGATCCGCAAAGGAAGGTCAGAGGGCGACGGGGATGGGGGACCACTTGTCGACGTCGATCAACCCCAAGTCGGTGATGCGCAACTCGGGAATCACCGAGAGTCCGAGGAACGACAACAACATGAACGGTGCCGCGATTCGAATGCCGAATTGTTGGCTCACATGTTCCATGTTGTCGAGTTGGTCGGCCACCGTCTCGAGCGACTGATCGCTCATGAGTCCGGCCACCGGCAGCGGAACTTCCGCCAACACCTTTCCGTTGTGCACGAGCACTTGGCCGCCGCCGATTTCGGTGAGTCGCTGCACGGCCGCCGACATGTCGGCCGGTCCACTCGCATCACGCGCCCCCACCACCATGATGTTGTGCGCGTCGTGGCACACGCTCGAAGCAATCGCGCCACGTTCGAGTCCGAAACCATGCACGTAGCCGAGGCCGATCCGGCCGGTCTTCTTGTGGCGTTCGATCACGGCGATGCGAGCCAAGTCGGTGTTCGAATCGTCGACGTTCACCTCGACTCGGTGCGTGCGTACAGTTCCCTCGGTCACGCCGATGGCCACCGCGCGTCCCGATGACGGGTGTTCGATCGTGAGCTCTTGAGCAGTGGGGACGTGGTGCATATTGATGCGATCACGGAAGAGCGCCGGCGCCGGTGACACTGGCACCACACCGGGCACGATCGCACCGTCACGGGCGACGAGTCGGCCCTTTTGATACACCGCCGACGGACGGAAATCAGCGAGCGTGTCGAACACGACGAGGTCGGCTTGATAACCGGGGCCGAGCTGGCCGAGGTGGAAGAAGTTGTGGAAGTCGGCGGCGTTGTACGAGGCGAGCACGAGGGCATCGATCTCGCTGAGTCCGGCCTCGACAGCGAGCCGGATGCAGTGGTTGATGTGGCCGATGGTGCGGATCTGGTTCGGTTCGCGATCGTCGGTGCACATGGCTGCCCGAGTCGTGCCGTGGTTCAGCACGGTAGGGAGCAGCTCCACGAGGTCGCGGCACGTCGATCCGTAGCGCAGGAACACCCACATACCCTTCTGGCGCTTCTCGTGCGCTTCGTCGGGCTCGAACGGTTCGTGATCGGATTCGACACCGGCGGCGAGATAGGCGTCGAGTTGGGGGCCGCGCAATCCGGGCGCATGGCCGTCGACGCTGCGCCAGCCGGCGGCGGCGATGATCTCGCGAAACGTCGGATCACCGTTGATGACGGCGGGGTAGTTCATCACCTCACCCACGCCGATGGCGTTGAACTCGTCGATGATGTAGCGCACGTCAGCGGGAGAGAAGGCGGCTCCCGGGCTTTCGAACGGTGATGCCGGCACACAGCTCGACGCCGCGATACCGAAAGTGAACGGCATCTTCTCGGCCGCTTCGGCCACCGCCGCCACACCTTCCAATCCGCATACGTTGGCGATTTCGTGCGGGTCGCAGGCGACAGCGGTGGTGCCACACGGCAACGCACCTTTCACGAATTCGTCGACCCACAACTTGGTGGATTCGAGGTGCATGTGGGCGTCCACGAATCCGGCCACTACTGCTGCTCCACCCAGGTCGATGGTTTCGTGCGCCTCACGCTTACCCCAACCGGCCACCACTCCGTCGGCGATGGCGAGATCGGTGCTGATCCATTCCTTGGTGATGGGGGAGAGAATGCGCCCCCCGGTCACGAGGAGGTCGGCCGGTTCGTCGCCCCGGGCCACTGCAAGGGCTCGCAAGGATGCGGGAGGGCGAGACATGACGAGATGCTAATCGTTGTGCGTGGATTGAGTTTGGGTCACGGCCCGCCGAACAACCTGACGACGCGGTAGTAGAGGTCGGCCCACCAATAGCAGACATAGCGATGCCACACGGCTCGAGTGGCGCAGTGCGCCTTCATGTCACGGCGGAACTGGTCGTCGACCGCCGCCCGCCACTCGGCCGTCCACCACGAATGAGGAGACAGACGTTCGAACTTCTTCAGGTTCCGGTAGCCGAAGTCGTGGCGACGACAGGCCCGGGTGAAGTCGAACGACGCACCACTGCTACCGACGAACGGTGCCGAACAGTGGTCGGAGGTCCAGTCGAGAGATGACGGTGACTTCGTGTTCGCCACGGTGATGAAGGTGGCCAGCGGGGTGGCGAACATGAGGGTGCGGAATCGTTCGACGTCGTCGATCGGCTGATGGAGCGGGGCCGAGGCGAATTGAGCGACGGCCACCACGAGTGCGATGAGAGTTCCCATGCCACTCCTTCGAGGCAGTACGAGGGAGTCGTGCGCAGTGTGTGATTCGTAGGCGGGCGACGGAACACGAGAGATTCACGAATTCGTAGGATTGATTCATGCGACGTCTTCATCTGGTTTCGGTTTTTGCCTTCGCTGTCCTCGCCGCCTGCGGTGGAGGAGGGTCGTCGCCGAAGTCAGCTGCCACCGAAGACGGCTTGAAGACCGCCGTTGCCAAATTCGGAGATGCGATCCTTCGCGGCAAGACGAACGATGCCTACGCCTTCTTCACGAAGGAGTGCCGTGACACGGTTCCAAAGAGCGACTTCGCCGTTCTGACGATGATGGGTCTGGCCTTCTTGGAGGGCTTCTCCGATACGAAGCTCTCCGACCTGCGCACCGGCAACGTGGAGGTCCGCAACTTCTCCCCGACACGGGCCGAAGCCAGGGCCGAGGTTCGCGACAAGAACGGCGATCTCTTCTCCGAAGCCGATTCCGAGGATTTCAGCGAATGGATCTACGAAGACGGCGGCTGGCACAGCAGTGACTGCGC
>RFSV01000108.1 GCA_009923785.1 Acidimicrobiia bacterium
TGCACGGCGTACGAGTCCTCGACCTCTCGGTCATGATCTCGGGTCCTCTGGCCGGCATGATGCTCGCCGACCAGGGTGCCGATGTGATCAAGGTCGAGTCACCCGGCATCGGCGACTTCATGCGCTACTTGGGTTCGGCCAAGGGTGGCATGACCGGCATCTTTTTGAACAACAACCGCGGCAAGCGGTCTCTCGTTGTCGACTTGAAGAAGCCTGAAGGTGTCGACGTGCTGAAGAAGTTGGTCGCCACCTCCGATGTGGTCATCCAGAACTTCCGTCCCGGCGCGGTCGAGCGTCTGGGTATCTCCTATGACGACCTCAGCGCGATCAATCCCGATCTGATCTACGTGAGCATCAGCGGGTACGGACCTGACGGCCCAGCCAGTGGTCAGCGTGTGTACGACAACGTGATTCAAGGCGCGTCCGGACTCGCCAGCGTGCAGGTCGATCCGCAAACCGGAACTCCGTCGCTCTTTCGCACACTGCTGTGCGACAAGGTCACGTCGCTCAAGGCCGCGCAGGCAGTCACCGCCGCCTTGTACGCGCGCCAAGTCGGTCACGCACGCGGCCAGCACATCGTGCTCGCCATGCTCGACGCCGCCGTCGCATTCCTGTGGCCGGATTCGGCCATGGATGCCGTTCTGCTCGACGACGATGCCACCCGCACCCCGACCATCGCCCAGAACTACGCGGTCACCAAGATGAAAGACGGCTACGCCTCGATCGGCGTGGTGAGTGACGCCGAGTTCGCGGCACTCTGCGAGGCCTACGAGCGACCCGATCTGGCGACTGACGAACGTTTCGCCACCATGTTCGCCCGTACGGCCAACGCGTCGGAGTTGGTGCCTCTCATGGTGCAGATGGCTGCCGATCGCAACGTGGACGAATTCATGGAACGCGCTCACGAATGTGGGGTTCCGGCTTCGAAGATCGTCGACATCACCGAACTCCCTGTTCAACCGCAAGTGGTGAACAATGCGATCTTCGTGGAACGCGATCATCCGGTGGCCGGACGCGTGCGCGAACCTCGTCCGGCTGCTCGCTTCTCGAACACGCCGTCACGCGTCGGCGATCCGGCTCCGATGCCCGGTCAGCACAGCGACGAGATCGTGACCGAGCTCGGCCTCGACGCGTCCGCCCTGCGCGCCGCTGGCATCATCGGCTGAGCGAACGAACTCAGCCCTGCAACACGGCGCGAGCCACCAGGTCGGTGCCGAACGCGGTGAGGATCGCCAAATACATGAGGCCGGTGGCCGCCATGACCGCCGAGTAGGAACGTTCCTTCAAGGCGCGTTGCGTGACGACGGTGAGCACACCAGTGGTGACCGCACACGCGGCCCAGAACCAGCCGAGCTGACCACCCCAGCCGTCGTCGACCGAACCCGAGAACACACTGAACATGCCAGTGGGCAGAAGCATGACTGCGACCTCGATCGGCCAGATCACGAGAAAGGCCGCCACGATCTCGTTGATGTGACGACGGGGCAAACCGGGCTGCACGAGATACCAGTGGCCAAGGAGCATCGCGTCGGTCACGAAACCGAGGAAGACCGCTCCCACCAGAAGCCGGATGACAGCGACCAGATCGTTTCCTCCGGCATCCACTCCGGCCGCGACGAGACCCACCACACCGACCACGGCCGGAACCAGGTCCAGGCGGGCGTCAAAAGCCCCCGACTCGGTGTGATGCCGACGACGGACACTCGACACCAACGCGACGACGATGGCGACTGTCACCAGAACAGCCACCACATCGCGGATTCGAGTGGCCCCTCCCCCGTCGGACGACAGTCCGATCACTGCACCCGATCCGGCCAACAATCCGAAAATCGATCGCAACAGCCAGCCGTAGCCGACTCCGACCTCGCGTTGGCGCGTGGTGAACCATGCACCGGCCATTCCACCCACGGCCCACTGCACGAGAAACGAGGCCGCATCGAGTTCGATCACGACGACACGCTACGCACTCCACCGGCTCTCGGCGCGACCGGCCCGTAGGCTGACCGCGTGACACGAAACTTGCGTCGAACCGTCCTCGTCGGCGCATCACTTCTGCTGGCAGGTTGTGTCACGGGTGAACGTCCCCGTCTCATGACCGACGAGACGTTGCCGCCCGTCGACGACTCGGCGATCTCGACCGTCATCGACATCCTCACCGCTCCGCCCGACGGAACCGCGTTCACCGTCGAGTACCGCATTACCACCAAGTTCGGTGGCCAGACCACCGAGGGTTCGGTGGTGGTCGACCCATTGAACGGCACCAGCGTGCAGATCGCCGACACCCGCTACATCACTCGCCTCGACGGATCGACGCTCACCTGCTCAACGGTGAACAATTCATGCGTTCCCGGTGTCGACGAAACCAAGGTGGCCGACCGCATGCTCAATTCACGCATCTTTCGTGACGCCATGGTCGACCGACTCCGCCAAGACGCCAACGTGGCGGTGGGCGATTCCACCCTCGAACGCCGAAGTATCGCCGACCGGCCGTCATCGTGTGCACGGGTGCCCGTGGTTGACGGATCAGGTTTCACACAGCAGAAGTCGTACTGCGTCTTCGACGGACTCGGCGTGTTGGCCTCGTTCGACGGCGCCGATTTGTTCATCGACACCGAACAAGTTTTGCCGACGGCCGATCCGGCGGTGTTCTCCTCGGCACCTTGACGCACAGCGTCGACGAGCTCAGCTCGGGTCGAAGAATTTGCTGCGACGCAACGAACGGTCGGAGAGATGTCGCACTTCGACCACTCCGCCGGGACGCGGTGAGTGCACAATCGCACCGTCGACTCCGAGCCACATCATCACGTGACCCGGGTAGCGCAACAGGTCACCGGCTTGCGCGGACTCGGGCGTACGAGCATCACCAGCGCGCCACTGCAACGTCGAGTTACGTGGCAACACGTGTCCGGCCTGGGCCCATGCCCAACCAGTGAGGCCCGAACAGTCGAAGGCGACGCCCGGTTGACTGGCACGACGTTTGTACGGGGTGCCGAGTTGCGACAGGGCGGCCATGAGGGCGATCTGGTGGTCGGCATCGGCCTGACTCCACACGGTCTCCAGTACCTCGGGTTCGAGGTCGAGAACATTGGCCACATCGACTGCCACTCGGGCACGCCAGGCCACGAAGGACGCCGACTCGATGCGGGATCGCGGAACGTTCTGTCGCTCCACCTGGGCCAACCACAATGCACCCCCGGCGTACTGGGCGATCTGTTCGACTCCGACCTCGGGTCGGGCCCTCACCTGCGATGGCGCGGCCGACAGCTGAGCGGGAGCCACGAAGGCCCCGACAGTCACGGCTCCGGCGAGAAGAACCAGCCGGGCCGACCGAGAATGACGGTGATGACGGATTTCGTCACCCTATTGCAACACATTCGTAATGATCCAGTCGCGGCCCCGATACGACGGGAGTCACAGGACCGCCATGGCATCATTCCTCGCAAAAGCCCTGGGTAGACGGCATGATGACGGCGTGGCAACCGTAGCCGTCGTGCTGGCAGCCGGAGCCGGATCTCGGTTTCAGGGCGATACGCACAAGTTGCTCGCGCCCTTTCGCTCCACCACCGTCATCGACATCGTCCTCGACAATGTCGAGCGGGCAGGTTTCGATCATGTGATCGTGGTGACCGGAGCCGCCGACATCCCGGCGGATCTTCTCGACCGACCCGGCTTTCAGGTGGTGCCGAACCCACGCTGGGCCGACGGACAAGCCACCTCGCTCCAGACAGCCCTGGCGGCCGCCGACGCACTCGGCGCCGATGCGGTGGTGGTGGGTCTCGGCGATCAACCGCTCGTGACCACCGAGTGCTGGCAGCGCGTCGCAGCGGGGCGCGGCCCCATCACCGTGGCCACCTACGACGGCGAGCGCGGTAATCCCGTTCGACTCGAACGTTCGGTCTGGCCGATGCTTCCTTCCGAAGGTGACGTGGGCGCACGACACGTCCTTGGCCAGCACCCCGAATTGATTTCGGAAGTAGCCTGCGAAGGCTCGAGCGCCGATATCGACACTCAGGAGGATCTCGATCAATGGAACTGAACCACTCGTTCACCGTGAACCAGCCGATCGCCGAAACCTGGCAGATTCTCACCGATCTCGAGCGCATCGCCCCGTGCCTCCCCGGTGCACAGCTTCAAGAAGTCCACGGTGAGGTCTACAAGGGCGTCGTGAAGATCAAGGTGGGCCC
>RFSV01000109.1 GCA_009923785.1 Acidimicrobiia bacterium
ATGGTCACCGAAGCAGTCGGCGAGATGAAAGGCGAGCCGATCAAAGAACCATCCGAGATCAAGATCGACGTACCGACTCACGCCTTCCTTCCCACTGACTACGTCCCAAAGGAGGCGTTGCGACTCGAGGCGTACCGCCGTCTGGCCACCGTCGAAACCATGCAACAAGTCGACGACATCCGAGCCGAGTGGCTCGATCGCTACGGACCGATTCCCGATCCGGCAGAGATGCTCCTCCAGGTGGGCCGGGTACGCGCCGAATGTCACCGACTGGGAGCGACCGAAGTCGTCGTCACCCGCTCGGATGCCCGAATGTCGCCGATCACGATGAAGGTGTCCGACACGATGCGCCTGTCTCGACTGGCCAAGGACGCCATCTACAAGGACACCCTTCAACAGCTGATCGTGCCGGTGCCTCGAACCCGTGAACCCGTCGACTTCCTACTCGAGTTCCTGAACCGTCTCTTCCCCACGGCCGAGAACTGACCGGGCGACTAGTTTGGCGACGTGAATTTTCGTCGATCCCTTCCCCTCGTCACCGGTCTGAGCGCATTGCTCGTCCTCGGATCGCTGTCCGTGACGGCCTGTTCGAGCGTCGAATCCACGGCGATTCGCGTGAACGGCCAATCACTTTCGGGTGCCGACTTCGACGAACTTCTGTCGGGATACGCCGCGGCGATCCCCTCCGCCGAGAACGAATCCGGCACCGTGAACGCCTCGGTGGCCCGAGGACTGCTGTCGGATTGGGCCACCACCGTGGTGTTGACCCAATCGCTCGCGTCACGCGACATCTCCGTCACCGAAGACGATCTGCTGGAAGCCCAAGGCATCCTCGGTGATCAGGCCGGATTCGGTGATGCGTCGCCGGCCGCCCAGGACTTCTACGTGCGTGCCACGGCCGTTCAGAGGGTGTTTGCCGCCGCGTTCGGACCGTCGACGGCCGAGTTGCGCGATCTCTACGAGGCCGGACCGGCAGAGTCGGGAGCATTTTGTCTGCGAGCGATCCTCGTCACGGACGAGACGCTGATCGCCGACATTTCGAATCAGCTCGCATCCGGCACCGATTTCGGTGAACTAGCCGCGAGGTACTCACTCGATTCGTCGGCCGCCAACGGTGGTGTCGTAACCGATCCCGGTTCTGGTCTCGGGTGTTTCGATCGGGTACGACTTTCGAGTCAGATCGTTCCCGAATTCGCAGTTGCCCTCTCGAACGCCGAAGTCGCCGTTCCGACACCTCCGTTCGAGATCCCCGGTGTGGGTTGGGTCATCGCTCTGCTCCGCCCATTCGACGAGGTCGCCGACGACGTGCGTGAGCTCGTGGGTCTCGGGGCATCGGAATCAGCACGACAGGACGCACTGTCGGCGGCCGACGTGTGGATCGGTTCCGAATACGGCGTCTGGGACTCCAGAACGGGTCGCGTCGTCGCCCCGTGACACGATCGAATCGTGGCATCGACTCGTCGAACATGAAGCCCACACTTCATGTGCTGGGGCTCGGCCCAGGCGGTGACGAGTACGTCACTGAACACACCAAGAATGTGATCGCCACCGCTCCTCGACGTTTTCTGCGAACGTCGGTTCATCCGAGTGCCCATCTCGTCACGGGTGCAACTTCGTTCGACGAGATCTACGAACGGGCGAGCGATTTCGACGACGTGTACACCACCATCGTCGACCGACTCATCGACGAGACGACCCTGGCTGACGAAGCCGGCGAGGACATCGTGTACGCCGTCCCCGGCTCGCCCCTCGTTCTCGAACGCACGGTCCGACTTCTCCGCGAGGACACCCGCGTCGACGTCGTGTTGCATCCGGCCATGAGTTTTCTCGACCTGGTGTGGGCGCGACTTGGCGTCGACCCGGTCGACGACGGCGTCACTCTGGTGGACGGCCACGAATTCTCGCGTCGTGCCGCTGGCCTGGCGGGCCCCCTGTTGGTCGCGCACTGCCACGCCAACTGGGTTCTCTCCGAGATCAAGCTGGCCGCCGAAGATCTGATCGACACGTCGAACGACGACTGCGACGTCGTGCTCCTTCATCATCTCGGTCTGCCCGACGAACAGATCGTCCACACAACCTGGTCCGAGATCGACCGCACACTGGACGCCGACCATCTCACATCGCTCTACGTTCCGCTCCTTGCCGCTCCAGTCGGACGTGAACTCGTGGCCTTTCACGAATTGGCCCACACCCTTCGCCGGGAGTGCCCATGGGATCGCGAGCAAAATCACCGTTCCCTCGTCACGTACCTGCTCGAGGAAACGCACGAAGTGGTCGATGCGATCCTGCGACCCCGACGATCCGACGACCGACGAACATTTGCTCGAAGAACTCGGCGACCTCTTGTACCAGATCGAATTCCACGCGGCGATCGCTGAACAAGAGGGTCGTTTCACCATGGCCGATGTCGCCCGTGGTATCAACGACAAGTTGGTGAGACGTCACCCCCACGTATTCGCACGCGAGGACAAGTCCATCGACGAGCTGGTGACCGACTGGGAGGCGATCAAGCGCGCCGAGAAACGATCCAAAGGAGTGACCGAGGGGCCCTTCGACAACATCCCCACGAGTTCAGGATCGCTCTCGTACGCCGCCGCCGTATTGAAAAAAATCGAGAAACTTGGTCTGACACGTGACACGACGGCGCTCGAGGTGCCTGATCTCGGCCGATCTCTTCTGGACCTGGTGGCCGAGTGCCGTCGTCGCGGCATCGACCCCGAAGTCGCCCTCCGTGAGACCACGAACCTGCTGCGGGCCAGTATCGAGTCGGCCCTCGATTGACGCATCGATGACGTACTCCCGTCACGTATCGACGGCGGACCGAGAACTTCCGAGAACTAACGTGCTCTCATGACCGAGATCGCCCTCGTCACCGCTCGTGAAGTCCTCGATTCCCGTGGCAACCCCACCGTCGAAGCCGAGGTCGTCCTGGCATCGGGCGCATCAGGACGGGCCATCGTGCCGTCGGGTGCGAGCACCGGCGAACACGAGGCCGTCGAATTGCGTGACGGGGGACGCCGTTTCCTCGGCAAGGGCGTCATGACGGCCGTCGGCTTCGTGAACGGTGAAATCGACAATGCTCTTCGCGGACTCGACGCCCTCGATCAGCGGGCCGTCGACACATGCCTCACCGACCTCGACGGCACGCCGAACAAGGCACGTCTCGGCGCCAATGCGATCCTCGGCGTGAGCCTGGCCACCGCCAAGGCCGCCGCCCTCGAACTCGATCTTCCGCTGTGGAAGTACGTCGGCGGGCCCAACGCCCACGTTCTGCCGGTTCCCATGATGAACGTGATCAATGGTGGAGCTCATGCCGACAACACGATCGATCTGCAGGAGTTCATGATCATGCCGGTCGGTGCGCCAAGCTTCCGAGAGGCGTTGCGCTGGGGTGCCGAGACCTATCAGCACCTCAAGAAGATCCTTCATGACCGAGGGCTCTCGACGGCGGTGGGCGACGAGGGTGGCTTCGCTCCGAATCTGGCGACCAACGAAGACGCCATCCGCATCCTCGTCGACGCCATCACCACGGCCGGCTTCACCCCGGGTGACGACATCGCCATCGCGCTCGATCCGGCGATGAGCGAGCTCTACGTCGACGGGCGCTACGAACTCGCCGGCGAGGGAAAGGTCCTCGCCCCGGCCGAACTCGTCGAGTACTGGACGCGCCTCGTGAACACGTATCCGATCGTGTCGATCGAGGACGGTATGCACGAGAACGACTGGGACGGCTGGGCCGATCTCACCTCGGCCCTCGGTGATCGTGTGCAGTTGGTCGGCGACGACCTCTTCGTCACCAACAGTCGTCGTCTGGCCGAAGGTATCGAGCGCAAGATCGCCAACAGCGTGTTGTTGAAGGTCAATCAGATCGGCTCGCTCACCGAGACCCTCGAGACGATCGATCTGGCCACGCGGCACCGCTACACGAGTGTGATGAGCCATCGCAGTGGTGAAACCGAAGACACCACGATCGCCGATCTCGCGGTCGCCACCAATTGCGGCCAGATCAAGACCGGAGCGCCGGCCCGCAGCGATCGCGTGGCCAAGTACAACCAACTGCTCCGTATCGAAGAGCAGCTCGGCGACGCCGCGCGCTACCGAGGTCGCGCCGCACTCGCACCGCTCGACTGACCCGACTGCGAGCTCGACGCCCACGACAACGGTGTCGAC
>RFSV01000110.1 GCA_009923785.1 Acidimicrobiia bacterium
TCGGCGTCGATGATGACCCAGGCGGTGAAGGGAAAGTCGCTCGACGAAGTGCGGGCCCTCGTGCGTCGCTTCAAGGGAATGATGTCGATCGAATCCGACGACGACTCGCCGATGCCCGAGGTGTCACTCGGCGACCTCGAGGCGTTGCAGGGTGTCGTGAAGTTTCCGGTGCGCATCAAGTGCGCCACCCTCGCCTGGAACACCCTGGTCGAAGCGGTCGAAAACGCCTGACTTCCTGCCCCACGGTTTGTGACAGAGTAGGTGTCACTAGCAAGGAGGGCCATGAAGATCACGTTGCTCGGCACCGGAAGCCCGATCCCCGACCCCATGCGGGCCGGCCCGTGCACCCTCGTACAAGCCGGTGGCGAGAACGTGATGGTCGACTGCGGCCGCGGCGCACTCATGCGACTCATGGCGGCTGGTGTGTTCCCCGGCATGGTGAGCACGTGCCTCGTCACTCACTTGCACAGTGACCACATCACCGACTTGAACGATCTCGTCACGTCGCGCTGGGTGATGATGCCGGTGAACGTGCCTCTGCGCGTGATCGGCCCGCCCGGGATTCGTGCGGTGGTGGACGCAATGTTGCAGATGCTTTCGCCCGATCAGCAGTACCGGCACGATCATCACGACGATCTACGCGCCAACGGCCCACTCACGGTGAACGTGGAAGAAGTGCAACCCGGTGATTCATTCTCGATCGGTGCCGTGTCGGGCACGGTGCATGAAACCGATCACCGGCCAGTTCGCCCGAGCATCGGCTTTCGGTTGGAGCACGACGGCAAGGTGGTGGCGTTGGCCGGTGACACGGTGCCGTGCGCCGGGGTGGACGAGATGTGTCGCAACGCCGATGCGTATGTGCAGACCGTGATACGCCATGACTTGGTGTCGGCGCTCGCCGATGCGCTTCCCAACGGTGGGCGTATGCGCGACATCCTCGACTATCACTCGTCGGTCGAACAGGCGGCCCAAACCGCCGCTCGCGCCGGAGTGAAGAACTTGGTGCTCACGCACTACGTGCCGCCGATGGCCCCTGGGCAAGAAGACGACTGGAAAGCGCAGGCAACAGCACACTTCAGCGGGCCGGTGATTCTCGGCCCCGACCTCACCTCACTCGAACTCTGACGTTCGCTACGACGGCCGGCGGTCGTTGATGGCGTCGGCCAAGAAGGCGATGTCGGTGTCGTCGACGTAGATCTGCGCACTCACTCGAACACCGAGCACACCTTTGTGCCAGTAGATCGGAACCTCGATGCGATCGTCGTGCCACAACTCGGCGCGCAACGCCACCTCGTCGGTCGAGCGAGTCTGGAACACGTCAGGAAGCGGCACGAACACCATCGGCCCCACCATCTCTTCGGGCGTCTGGAAGGTGGATCCCCACAGATCGGCCAAGATGTGCGCGCCACGCCACACGATGTCGTGGTTGTAGGCGATGATCTCGTCGCCACCCCACTGCTTCCAGATCTCGATCGCCTTCGGGGTGGTGAGCATGGGCGACGGATCGCGCGTGCCCACCAGATCGAACTCGGCGGCGACACCATTGCCGTATCCCCACGAGATGACAGTGGGATGAAGGCTGCTCGCCCACTCGGGCGTCGTCGCCACGAATCCGCAACTGCGGGGCGTGAACAACCACTTGTGCAGGTTGGCCACGTAGAAGTCGGCCCCAACCGCTTCGACGTCGAGCGGGATGGCGCCGGGCACATGCGCCCCGTCGACAAGCGTGACCACGCCACGCTCACGACACGCCTGAACGATTCGTTCGATGGGAAGAGTGAGCGCGGTATGAGCGGCGATGTGGTCGATCATGAAGAGACGCGTGTTGGGCGCCAGTGCATCGATGGCTGCCGTGACGAAATCGTCGACCGGCGCGCCCGGTGAGGGCATCACGCACTCGCGCACCGTCGCACCAGCTCGTTTCGCCACGTATTCGGCGGCATTGTTGACGCCGCCGTAGCCGAGGTCGGTGATGAGGATCTCGTCGCCAGCTTCGAACGGGAACGACCGCAACACCGCACTCGCACCAGTGGTGGCGTTGTCGACGAATCCGAAGAGATCGGGATCGCAGCCCACGAAGTCGGCAGTGGCTTCGGCAGCCACGCGCATGTGTGGGCGGGCCGGATTGCCGTTGGCTTCGAAATCAGCGAGGTCACGCAAGAGGAACTGCGCCGGCTGAAGTTCGATCTGGTCTTGCAGGCGACGCTGGTACTCGGTGACAACCTTCGGTGGCGCGCCGACGGTGCCGTGATTGAGATACGTGATGGTCGGATCGAGCTGGAAGCGATCCATCAAGTGGCGTCCGAACTGCAGGGTCACGTCCCCACAGTAATCAGCCCATCGCAGGTGCTTGTCCGGGGTGAGGGCGCTTCATGGGTTGACCTCCCCTGGCTCGAACCTCCGAGCCTTGACGAAGGAGAACTTCATCGTGGAAACCCTCATGTTTAACGGGCGGATCCTGTTAGCCGCCATCTTCGTTCTCAGTGGCGTCAATCATTTCATCAAGGCCGAGGCCATGACTGGATACGTTCAATTCAAAGGTGTGCCCCAGCCCAAGCTCGCCAACATCGTGTCGGGCGCGCTTCTCGTGGCGAGTGGTCTGTCGATCATCCTCGGCATCGTGGCCGACCTCGGCGCGCTGGTGGCGAGCAACCTGCTCGTCGTGATGGCCGTGATGATGCACGACTTCTGGAAGCAGAGCGACCCGCAGGCTCAGCAGACCGAGATGATCGGCTTCATGAAGAACATCTCGATGGCTGGTGGCGGGCTCTTCATGTTCGCTTTCATGTCGCTCGACGGCGCGACTTACGGCCCCGCCATCACCGACAGCCTTTTCTCCACTTCCCTCTGACCAACCCGCGGTGTTCAGGGTCGCGAAGGTCGCCTTTTTCGGTTGATCTCGCGACCCAGAACACCGAACACGAGAAGGAAGAGGGCGAGAGAGACGACGAGGTCGTTGCTGGTCTCGCTCGGGCCGGTGACCGGCAAGGCGAGCATCCCGATCGAGATCTCTTGGCGTACCATCATCCCGCTACTCGGTTCGAAGAGAACCAAACTGTGCTGTCCCGATAGCCCGGCGGGAATGGCAACTGTCAACTCCACGCGTCCGTTCTCGTCGGTAGTTGCCGACCCCACCAGTTGCGGAGTGGATGCCACGTACGCGTCGACCACTTCCCCAGGTGTGAAGCCCGAGTGGACGACTGTGACCGGCTGACCCGGAAACACAACGGTCGGTACGAAGAGGTCGGTCGTGGGCAGTGAAGAGATGACATCGACACTCGGTTGTGCCGGAGAATCCGGCGAAGCGGATGGAGGCGCGATGGTCGACGGTGGCTGAACCGAGGACGGCGGCTGTGTACCCGAACCCCCTCCTCCGCCGCCGGCAGGTGGAGGGCTCGTCGTAGTCGGAGGAGCCGTCGTAGTCGGACTCGACGAGGGATTCACCACCACGATCTCCGGGTCATCGGTAATCGAGATCGTTACCGACCCGTCGACTTCAGCGGTTCCGAGCAAGGTCACCTGCCCATTCATGATCGCGTAGGTCTTCGCACCAGCGAGAATCGTCGAATTCGTGATCGTCATCGACAACGGCTTGCCGGTCGCTGTCGACGGCACCGTCCCATCAGCAGCCAACCAGGCGACCACGAGGGACACGATGAAGTTTCCGTCGTCTGACACCAGGCCTTGTGCACGGGACAAATCGTTCACCAGATATACGTCGATCACGGTGCTGGCCGGCAGACCATCGGCCGGGTACCGCAACGACACCGAACTCGACGACGCGTCGGCGGAGAACGTGTTGCCCACACCATTAACTGTCGTGATCGTTCCGATCTTGGTCACCGAACCGAGTCCATACAGCGACGACTGCACCCACTGGGCATACAACGTGAAGTCCGCATTCTCACCATGCGGGTACGGGAAGGAAACTGCTGCGCCACCACTGGATGCGACGAACCAACCGACGAAGGTGAAACCAGCACGAATCGGGGTGTCGGGTGCCTCGGCGACCGAACCGCCCGACACCGATGAAGCATCGCTCACCACACTTCCACCCTGCGCGTCGTAGGTGACAGTCAAAGGGTTTCCCGTCCACTGCGCATACAACGTCAAACCCACATCAGTCGTATACGTCGCACCCCCGGCATACGCCGTGCCATCACC
>RFSV01000012.1 GCA_009923785.1 Acidimicrobiia bacterium
CCGTGCTCGTGAATGAACTCGGCCCACTCGACGAGCGCCTCCACCATCTCGGATTCGGGGACGACGGCCACGTTTCGACCCTTCACGAAGAGATGTCCGCGCTTGTTGCCGGCGGCGATACCGAGATCGGCATCACGCGCCTCCCCGGGCCCGTTCACCACACAACCCATCACCGCTACCTGCAGCGGAATCTCGCGTTCGCCGAACGCTTCCATGGCGCGCTTGGCCACATCGATCACGTCGATCTCGGCCCGACCACAGCTCGGACACGCGATCAGGTCGACGTTCTTGCGTTCGCGCAAGCCAAGTGATTCCAGCAACTGGCGCCCAGCGCGCGCCTCTTCCACTGGATCGGCGGTCAAGCTGTAGCGAATCGTGTCGCCGATTCCTTCCATGAGCAGAGTTGCGATTCCAGCCGTCGCCTTCACCAATCCAGCCGGCGGCGGGCCGGCCTCGGTCACACCAAGGTGCAACGGATGCCGAGTGGCCTCGCTCAGTTGCCGATAGGCCTCGACCATGAGCGGAACGTTCGACGCCTTCACAGAAATCTTGATGAGATCGAAGTCGACCTCTTCGAAGTAGGCGATTTCGCGCATGGCCGACTCGACCATGGCTTCGGGAGTGACCCTTCCGCCGTACTTGTCGTACAACTCGGGATCGAGCGAACCGCCATTCACTCCGATCCGGATCGGGATGCCGCGATCTCGCGCCTCGCTCGCCACCGCCTTGATGTGCTCGGGTTTGCGGATGTTGCCGGGGTTGAGACGAAGCCCGTGAACTCCGGCCTCCATGGCTGCCAACGCCATTTTGTATTGGTGATGGATGTCGGCGACGATCGGAATCGGCGAGCGCGGCACGATGTGGGCGAGTCCTTCTGCCGCCTCGATCTCGTTGCACGTACAGCGCACTATGTCGCAACCAGCGGCCGCCAACGCATAGATCTGCTGAAGAGTTCCCTCTACATCGGCGGTCTTGGTGATCGTCATCGACTGCACCGACACCGGCGCGTCACCGCCAACTGCAACCTTTCCCACGTGGATCTGATTCGTCGCTCTGCGCTCGTATCTCTGGGAGGTGAATTCCATCGTCGTCTCGGTTCGTCTCGGTTCAGAAAGGTCGCGTGATGTCCAGGTACAGCCCGGTAAACGTCAAGAAGAGCAACATACCGAGTACCGCCACCGTGACCGGCCACAACTTCTCGACGTTGGCGCGATAGATGCGTCCTCCTCGCGAACGAATCTTTTCGTAGGTGGCAATTGCCGCGTGACCGCCGTCGAAGGGAAGCATCGGGAACAGGTTGAAGATCCCGACGAAGATGTTGATCGAGGCCAGGATCTCGAGAACGGCCCACAAGCCGTACTCCTCGCCGATGTCGCCGGCGATCATGGTGATGCCGACCACCGTGGTAGGTCGGGTCGTGGGATCGGCGTCCTCGTTCGTGAGCTGCTCGATCTGATTGAAGGGATTGGCGACCGTGGCGATGCCTTCGAAGGTCGCCCACACACTGCGCGCCAGGTCGCCGCCCACGTAGCGAGCCGATTCCCAGATCGGCATCGACTCTCGCGCGAAATCGTCCGACGCCACACCCATGAATCCCGGTCGAGCCGCCTGATCGACGGTCGAACCTGCCTCGGGATTTCCGACATCGGCGAGAACGAGCGACGTGGAGAACACTTCCCCGTCGCGTTCGACCTCGAGCACGATGGTGTCACCGGCCGAACGCGATCTCACGTACTCGCGCATTCCCTGGGTCGTGGTGATATCGAGACCATCGATTCGACGGATCACGTCGTCGAGAGCTATCCCGGACGCCAAGGCTGGCGACTCGGCCGACACACCCGTCACGCGTACGTCACCGGTTTCCTGGAACCGGCCGCCGATCGTGTACACCCCGAGCAAGAGCACGACGGCGATGATGCCGTGCATCAGCGATCCGGCCGTGATCACGAGCATGCGCCAGCGATACGGCTTGTTCACGTAGGCCACGTCCTCGTCGCCGTCGTCGACAGGATCGAGATTGTTCATGCCGACGATGCGTACGAAAGCGCCAAGGGGTAGAGCTCGCACTCCGTATTCGACGCCATTGCGATGCGTGCTCCAGAGTCGAGGGCCGAATCCCATGAAGAACTGGGTGCGCTTCATACCCGCCCAACCCGCGGTCACGAAGTGGCCGACTTCGTGCAGGAACACCGACACCAAGAGACCGAACACGAGAAGCAGACTCCACGGGTTCGAAAGTCCGAGCCAGACGAGTAGAGCCAGGATCACGATTCCCGAAACGACGGCGGTCGATCTGGGTGACGACGATTCCTCCGGCCGGTCCTCGGTGGAACCGCCGGCCATCATCTCGTCGCGGAACGACTTGTAGAGAGTCACGCTGTCACCCGGGCCAACACTCGGTCGGCAGCTTCACGGCCGCGACGATCGGCATCGATCACATGATCGACCGTCATGTCGTCGACCTTCACGCCTCTCTCGTCGTGGTCGTCGAGCGCGACTTCCACAGTGGCCACGATGTCGATCCAGCGGATGCGTCCGGCGAGAAACGCCTCCACGGCAACTTCGTTGGCGGCCGACATGAATGCGGGGGCCGTTCCGCCCAGGCGGCCAGCTGCATAGGCGAGCGACAGTCCGCGAAACGTTGCCGTATCGGGTTCGGCAAAGTCGAGACGTGACAAGTGCGCCCAATCGATGCGGCCGAACGGTGTGGCTATGCGCTCGGGATGCGCGAGCGCATAGCCGATGGGAAGGCGCATATCGGGCAGGCTGAGCTGGGCCATGGTGCAGCCGTCGGTGAACTCGACCATCGAGTGAACGATCGACTGAGGGTGCACCACGACGTCGATGTTCTCGTAGTCGACACCGAACAACTCGTGGGCCTCGATCACTTCGAGGCCCTTGTTCATGAGAGTCGACGAGTCGACGGTGATCTTGGGACCCATGCTCCACGTGGGGTGGGCCAATGCGTCGTCGACGGTCACGTGCGCGAGATCGTCGAGGGTGCGGCCGCGAAATGGCCCACCGCTCGCCGTGAGCACGATGCGCGACACTTCCACGCCGGGGCGAACGGTCGAGCGCAGGCACTGATGTACCGCGCAGTGCTCGCTGTCCACCGGAACGATCTCGGCACCCGGAGTCACTCGCAGTGGTCGCACCACCGGCCCGGCGGCGATGAGAGATTCCTTGTTGGCCAGGGCCAGTCGGCGTCCGGCCCCGAGGGTACGCATAGTGATTGGCAGCCCGGCGAAGCCGACGACTGCGTTGACCACGACATCACAAGCGAACGACGGATCGCCCACGACATCGGACAACGAGTCGACGACCTGAACACCTGGCAGGGCCGACGCGACCTCTGACCGTCGCACGGGATCGTCGACCGCCACCACCTGTGGTCGAAATTCACGAGCCTGTTCGATCAGCAATTCGACCGACGACGACACGCTCAGAGCCACCACGTCGTATCGGTCGCGCTCGGCGCGCACGACATCGAGAGTCTGGGTCCCGATCGAACCGGAGGATCCGGCCACCGCCACACGTGTCGAGTTCATGACGGCGTCATTCTCGCACCCGATGGGCAGGACGAGACCGTCGGGCCCACGATCACCTCGTGACGTTCACGACGGCCCAGCGATCCCAACTCCTCAGGACGCGTATGGCTCGAGTACCTGAAGCAGGTAGTACGCAGCCGGCAAGACGAACAGGAATCCGTCGAATCGATCGAGGACTCCCCCATGACCCGGGACGATCGTGCCGAAATCCTTGATCTCAAGATTCCTCTTGAACATCGATTCGAAGTAATCGCCCGCTGGAGCGAGGACCAGAATCACGATGGCGAGGAGCAGTGCCTCCCCGAGGTCGTTCCAGGTGTCGCTCTGCAAGCTGACCACCCACACGGCCACGATCGTGGCAACGGCACCACCGAGGAACCCTTCGAGCGTCTTGTTGGGGCTGATCCATTCGCGCAACGGCGTTCGCCCGGCGGCCGAGCCGACGAAGAGTGCGCCGACGTCGTTGGCTACCACACCAACGGCGAGGATGAACAGCGTGTCGGTTCCGACGTTCGGAATGCCGGGGACGTTCGACACCCCGGCCAACAGCGCGGCGTACGAACCCATGAGACCGATCCAGAGCACACCGAGAGAGGTGATCGCCATGTTCGGCATGGGACTTTGCAGGCTCTCGCCTCCGATGAAGGTGATGCCGGCCGCCATGAGTGCGAGCACCATCACGAGAGGCAGTGCTGATTCGCCGACCCAATAGGCGGCTAACGGCCCACCGATCGCCGCAAGTATGCCGATGATGGTGGCTGGCCGGTAACCGCGTTCGGTCACCTTGTCGAAGAATTCGATGGCCGCAAGTCCGCACACGAGAACGACGATGGCCAAGACGGCGACCGGCTTCCAGAGCAGAGCGCCGATGAAGGCCGCGGCGATGATGAGACCGACGGCCACCGCAGTCGGCATGTCGCGCCCGGAGGTGCCTCGAGTCGATGCCGTTGATGTCGAGGCGGAAGACTTCGATGCAGTCGGGCGAGACGTCGGACGCGATCCGCGATCAGGACGTGACGTCGGCCGGCTTCCGGTGTCGTCACGACGCGCGCCACTCGGAGCTCGTTGCGTCTCGGTGGTGTCACCGGATCGGCGCACACCTCCTGATGGTTCACGAGACGCTGCTTCACGGGGCATTCCACCGGACGGGTCACGGCGCACACCACCCGAAGGTTCACCAAGTCGCACACGCGGACGACTACCACTCGTGTCGTCACGACGCGTCTCGCCGACGGATTCGCGCACTGGTTCGCGCATGGGCTCACGGGGTGCTGGGCGATCGGGAACAGGACGCGGAGCAGCACCTGAGTACGACCCCCAGATGTCGACGTCGTCGTCGTTGGCTGATGCCGACGAACCCGTCGACACCGGAGCAGTCGGCTCATCGGCGGGACGGGGCCGCGGACGTGAGCCCGACCCTGTGGGCGATTCGGGGAAGAGACGCGGCAACTCGCCAGTAGCCGGTTCTGTCCAGTGCGGCAATTGACCGGTCTCGGATCCGAACGTCAACGGGGCATCGCCTGAGGTCTCGGTCGATTCGTCGTCGGAGAACCGGAGTTCGCCGAAGTCGTCGTCGGGAGCATCGTCGCGCTCGCCGTGTCCCCCGTCGCCGGTACGGCGCCACATGTCGTCGCTCATCGGTTCCTCCCGCTCTCAGACGTCGAGCAGTTCCTGCTCTTTCTTGTTCACGGCCTGGTCGATCTTCTCGACGTGGTCGTGCGTGATCTTGTCGAGCTCCTTCTCGGCTCGTTCGAGTTCGTCGGCCGAGATCTCCCCGCCCTTTTCTGCTGCTTCGAGGCTCTTGCGGACATCACGGCGCACGTTGCGCACAGCCACCCGCCCGTCCTCGGCCATATTCTTCACCAACTTCACGTAGTCACGGCGTCTCTCCTCGGTGAGAGCCGGAAAGTTGAGCCGGATAACCGTGCCGTCGTTGGTGGGTGAAATGCCGAGATCGGAGTCTCGGATCGCCTTCTCGATGGCGCCAAGAGCCCCTCTGTCGTGGGGTTTCACCACCAGCATACGGGCCTCGGGCACCTGGAAACCGGCCAGTTGCTGGAGCGGAACGTCGGACCCGTAGTACGAGACCATCAGCTTTTCGACCAGAGCCGGCGAGGCTCGTCCGGTGCGCACCGTGGTGAACTGGGACTGGACGTGCCCCACTGCCTTGTCCATCTTCTCGATGGCTTCGAGGAGCGAGTCGTCAATCACCCGACCAGCGTACCGACGGGTCGACCCTCCAGAACGGATCGAATGTTCCCCGGCGTGCTGACGTCGAACACCACGATCGGAATGCGGTTGTCCCGGCAGAACGCGATGGCGGTGGCGTCCATCACCCGCAACTCCTTCTCGATCACTTCTTTGTGCGATACCCGGTCGTAACGGGTCGCCGTGGGATCGACTTTCGGATCAGCGGTATAAACGCCATCGACACCCGAGTGGGTTCCTTTCAGAATCGCCTCGGCGTCGATTTCAGCGGCCCGCAGTGCAGCCGCCGTGTCGGTGGTGAAGAACGGATTGCCAGTTCCTCCGGCGAAGATGACGACGCGGCCTTTCTCCATGTGCCTCTCGGCGCGTCGGCGAATGTAGGGCTCGGCCACCTTGGGCATCTCGACCGCCGTCATCACACGGCTGTGCTGGCCCACCCGTTCGAGTGCGTCCTGCAACGCGAGGCCGTTCATGACGGTGGCGATCATTCCCATGAAGTCGGCCTGCGCCTGATCCATGCCTTGGCCCGCGCCTTTCAGACCGCGCCAGAAGTTGCCACCGCCGACGACGATCGCCACGTCGACACCCAGGTCGTCGCGGACGGCTTTGATCTCGGTGGCGACTTGCTGAAGGGTGTTGGTGTCGAGGCCGAACCCCGTGGGCTCGGCCAATGCCTCACCCGACAACTTGAGAACGACCCGCTTCCAGCGGGGACGAGTCTCGCTGGTTCCGCTGATCGTTCGGTCAGTCATCGCAGGATCAGCCGATCTCCACCTGTGCGTAGGCCACGACCGACGCCGAGCCGAGCACCTGCTGGACCGACTGCTTGTCGTCCTTGGCATACGGCTGCTCGAGCAAGCACACGTCCTTGAAGAAGCCGTTGATACGACCTTCCACGATCTTTGGGATCGCCGCATCGGGCTTGCCCTCGTTACGGGTGATCGTCTCGAGAGTGGCGCGCTCCTTGTCGACCTCGGAGGCCGGAACGTCGTCGCGCTTCAGGTACTTCGGACGAGCAAAGGCAATGTGCACGGCAACGTCATGGGCGAGGTCGACGTTTCCGCCGGCGATCTCCACCAGAACGGCGTTCACACCGCGTCCACCTTGGATGTGCTGGTAGCTGTCGAGCACGTTGCCCGCTGCCGCTTCGATGCGCACGACCTCGCCGAGTTCGATCTTCTCCTTGAGAGTGATCTTCAGATCTTCGAGAGTCGCGCTGCGTTCGGCGACGGCGGCTTCACCCTTGTCGGCCACGAGTTCGGCCAAGGCCTCAGCCTCGGCCTTGAACTGATCGCTGCCGGCCACGAAGTCGGTCTCGCACTTCAGTTTGACGATCGCACCCACGTTGCCCTTCACGATGAGGGCAACCACACCTTGGGTGTTCTCGCGGTCGTCGCGCTTGGCCGACGCCGCCAGGCCCTTTTCACGGAGCCACTGCTTGGCGGCTTCCATGTCGCCGTTCGTCGACTCGAGGGCCTTCTTGCAGTCCATCATGCCGGCACCCGACGACTGGCGAAGGGCTTGGACATCTTTGGCGGTGAACGACATCAGGCCTCGGCTCCCTCGTTCGCGGCATCGGCACTCGCCGCGTCAGCGGCCGGAGCCGTCTTGCTGGCGGCCAGACGAGCCTCACGTTCGGCCTGTGCGGCGGCAGCCTGAGCGCGTGCGTCGGCCTGGCTTGCCGAGAAGGCGGCCTGTTCCTCGGCAGAACGCTCGGCGACTGCGCCGCCGGCCTTGCCGGCGATGAATCGTCCTTCGATCACGGCTTCGGCCACGACCTTGCACATGAGTTCGTTGGCGCGAATTGCGTCGTCGTTACCCGGGATCGGGAACTGCACCAGATCAGGATCGACGTTGGTGTCGACGACGGCCACGACCGGGATACCGAGCTTGTTGGCTTCGGTAACGCCGATGTGCTCCTTTTTGGTGTCGAGCACGAAGACGGCCTGCGGACGACGCGTCATGTTGCGGATACCACTCAGGTTCTTCTGCAACTTGGTGAGTTCGCGGTCCTTCAGAAGCGCTTCCTTCTTCGGCATGAGATCGAACTCGCCCGATGCCTTGCTGCGCTCGAGTTCGAGCATCTTCTGCACGCGCTTGTGAATGGTTTCGAAGTTGGTGAGCATGCCACCGAGCCAACGCTCGTTGATGTAGGGCATGCCGCACTTCTCGGCGTAGGAAGCAATCGGGTCCTGAGCCTGCTTCTTGGTGCCGATGAACAAAACGTCGCCGCCCTTGGCCGCCAGATCGCGCACGAATGCGTAGGCGACTTCGATGCGATCGAGCGTCTGCTCGAGATCGATGATGTAGATGTCGTGACGCTCTCCGAAGATGAATCGCTTCATCTTGGGGTTCCAACGACGGGTCTGATGGCCGAAGTGGACTCCGGCTTCCAGCATTTGACGCATCGTGACGATGGCCATGGTGATCTGTCCTCCTGTTCTGCGGTTGCCGGCACGCCATCTCGCGCCTCCCGGAGGAAACGACCGCAGATGAGCGACGTGCAGTGATGAATGGTCCGTGTCCGGGCCGTCCGGCAGACTACCTGGTCAGAGCGCAGACCCCACGACGAGACCCCCCGGTAGCCACGCGAAAGTCGCGTGACACCAATCGGGCCCGGCGACGGCGCAGTTGTCCGAGGTGAGCCCCGGGATCCACGTAGATCTCGTCTCCTGCCGAGGTGATCTCCCGCAGACTGAGCGAGACGGTGGTCCCGGCTGCCATGCCGAGACGTACCCCCTGGCTGATGACCCGTCCGCGGGCCAGGGACGCCGGAAACGATGTGAGTCCTCCCACGGTCACGAGACGCCGGTTGGTCGTCGGAGCTACGACTTCCACGGTCACGTAGCCGGTTCCGGCCACCACGCCCACGAATCGAATCGTTCCCGAGACCGGAGCGACCACCGTCTCACCGAGCTCGGCCGCGAAGTCGACCGCCTGGTTACCCGGGCAGAACCGACACGCTGGCGCCACGTAGGGCCGCTCGACCGGTCCGGAGACCGGTGGAATCAGGCACATCGAGACGGCGAGAGCCCACATGCCCACAAGGTGGGCGCGATCACGGCAATCCGGCGGCTGTGAGACGTGACCTCAACATCAGGACCGCCTTGGAGTGGATCTGCGACACCCGACTTTCGGTCACGCCCAGAACCTCGCCGATTTCGGACAAGGTCATGCCTTCGTCGTAGTAGAGCGCCACGACGGTTCGTTCACGATCGGGAAGTTCTCGAACTTGAGCCCGCATCGCCGAACGTACCTCGCGATCCTCGAGAACTGAGTCGGGGCCCTGTTCAGGTGATGCTGGCAACTGTCGCGACTCACCGTCACCTGTCACGACGTGATCGAGCGGTCCGACGTTGGCGACTGCGACAGCACTCAACCATTTCTGTAGTTCCTCTTCGTCGATACCGAGATGAGCGGCGATCTCGACGTCTTCAGGGGCGCGTTTCAGTTCGTTGCCGAGAATCGCGATGGCCTGCTCGATCTGACGCGAGCGCTGACGCACCGTGCGGGGTACCCAGTCGATGGCTCGGAGCCCGTCGAGGATCGCGCCCTTGATTCTGGGGACGGCGAAGGTCTCGAACTTGAATCCTCGATCGGGTTCGAATCGGTCCACTGCGTCCATGAGACCGAAGATGCCGGTACCGATCAATTCGCCGGTATCGACGCCCGCCGGAAGTCCGGCCGCCACTCGACCAGCGACGAACTTGACGAGCGGCGAATAATGGACGATGAGCTGATCCCGGGCCGCCGAATCACGTTCGGAGGTCCAACGAGCCCAGGCCCGATGGATGGCTGGGGTGTCGCGGGACGGCTTGTCGTCGGGTTCGGGCATGTGTGAGAGAGCGATCTAGGCACGTGGGTGGGTCGATGTGTACACCGACCGTAGACGCTCCTTGCTCACATGTGTGTATCTCTGGGTGGTGGCCACGTCACTGTGGCCCAGCAATTCTTGAACGATACGAAGGTCGGCCCCTCCGTCGAGAAGATGAGTGGCGAAAGTGTGCCGCAGCGCGTGCGGATGCGTGGGAGACGGGCTTCGTTCGTCGACGATCCGACGAACGTCGCGAGTTCCCATCCGTCGACCTCTCCCGTTGAGAAACAATGCGGTTCCCGAACCGTCGTCGGCAACTTCTGGTCGGCTCTTCATCCAGGTTCTCACCGCGTCGATCGATGCCTTGGTCATGGGGACACGACGCTCTTTGCCACCTTTGCCCCATACCGTGACCACCCCTCGTCGGAGATCGACTCCGTCGATGTCGAGTCCGCACAGTTCGCCGACTCGCAAGCCACTCCCGTAGAGCAGCTCGAGAGCGGCGTCGTCACGTCGACGCCGCCACAGCGGGGTGTCGGGCGCAACCTCGTCGGGTTCGAGCATGTCGCGCAGTTCACCTCCATCGAGAACTCGAGGCAGACGACCCTCGCCGGCGGGCGCCTTCAATCCTCGCGACGGATCGACGTCGATCAGTCCGGTACGGCGCGCCCAACCGAAATAGCGACGAAGGGCCGAGGCCTTGCGGGCGATCGAACGCTTGGCGTATCCCTCGGCCCCGAGTCGGGCGAGATGGCGACGTAGGTGAAGTCGATCGACGTCCACCGGTCGATCAATCCCGTCGTCGGCCACGAAGTCGACGAAGCCGAGGACGTCTCTTCGATAAGCATCGACGGTGTTGCCGGACGCGCGTGTCAACGATGCGACGAATTCGTCGACATTCCACTCGCTCGTTCGCCCGGCAACCACATGGTCACAGTACCGACATCGTCGATCCGATTCGGATCGACCCTCGTTCAGACAGCTGCGATTCGCTCGAACCAACCACTCGTGTGTCGGAGCCATCCCCACGATTCGAGACGCCCGAGACTGAGGGCCACGTCACCGAGAGTGTGAGGGGGGCACGCCTGCACCACCTGATCGAGATCGAGTGGTGACATATCGAAGACGGCGAGCACTTCGGCATCGACACCACGGGGTGTCACGCGAAGGTCGCGTACGCAGTGCGCCATTCCGATCGATTCGAGTCCGAGCACGGCCAACACGTCGTCGGCCGAGGTGGCGACCAGAGCTCCGTCGCGCAACAACTGATTCGTGCCGTCACTGGCGCGAGTGGTGGTGGCACCGGGCACCGCCATCACCGGAACATCTCGCTTCAGGGCTTCGTCGACCGTGATCATCGAACCTCCTGACTCCCGCGATTCGACCACCACGACGACGTGCGCCAAAGCAGCGATGATCCGGTTGCGCAACGGAAAGCGAAAACGATCTGGCGGCGTGCCTGGCGGCGACTCACTGATCACGATGCCTGCATCGGCGACCGCTCTCCAGAGTCCACCGTTGGCCCGCGGGTACACCACGTCGAGCCCGGAAGCGACGACACCGATCGGCGCCCCTCGGCCGTCAGTTCCTACCTGCAGAGCGGCGAGGGCCCCACGATGTGCGGCGGCGTCGATACCGAGCGCGAGTCCGGACACGACGTCGACTCCGGCAGCGGTCAGATCGCGGCCGAGTCCACTGGCCACCGATCGCCCGTACTCCGTGGCGTGTCGGGTGCCGACCACCGCCACTCCGAATCTTCCAAGACGATGGATCTCGCCGCGCACGAAGAGCGCCGGTGGTGGGTCACGGTCGGCCCGTAGTCGTTCGGGATAGCGATCGTCGTGAATAGAGACCACGAAGGTGTCAGCCAACTCGTGGACGATGTTCGTGTCGGATCGACGACCGATGTCGGCGGCAAGCTCGGCTTTCCACACCGCGGCGAACTCGTCGAACGACCGACCGATTCGTCCGCCGAGGATCGACGTCACGATGTCGCCCGGTCGATCATGTTGCATCAGCGACAACAATCGACGAGATCCAAGGGCGGGAAGTCCGAGGAGACGCACGACGGCTATGTGGTCGTCGGAATGCTGGACCATGTGGCAATTCACCGATTCCGATGTGGCGCGATTCGTGCTCGCAGAGCCAGCGCGGCAGCCACATGTTCGTCGCCGACGGTTTCGTGGGCGCCGTCACGATCGGCCAATGTTCGAGCCACTCGTCGAATGCGGTGCAAACCCCGACCGGTGAGACGCCCAGTTTCGAGTTCGCGTCGAAGAAGCACCATCGCCGGATTCGTCACCGGCGCATGCCGGTCGAGATCGGCCCCCGTCAATCGTCCGTTCAGGACACCTTGCCGTTCGAGGGCCACGTGCCTGACCTTGCGAACCCGATCGTGAACGACTGCTGTGCATTCGCCGTTCTCGCCACCGAGTAGTTCGTCGGCGCCAGGTCGATGGGTCACCACACGAACGTCGAAGCGATCGAGAAGAGGCCCAGAAAAGCGTCGTCGATACTTCGCCAACGCGGTCTCGTCGCACTCACACGAACCCGGAGGCCCTCCACCGCACGGACACGGGTTGGTCGCCCCCACCAACGTGAAACGAGCCGGCAGCGTGGCCGTCGCGTGCGCACGACTGAGTCGCACCACGCCTTCCTCCAACGGTTGACGCAACGCGTCGAGGGCTGACGGAGCGAACTCGCCAAGTTCGTCGAGGAACAGCACACCACCGTGGGCGAGGCTCACCTCCCCCGGCCGTAGCGCCGAACTTCCACCGCCCACCATGGCCACGAGACTCATCGAATGATGGGGCATGCGAATGGGCGGAACGGTGACCAGTCCGGCAGTCGGTAGTGGCTCACCCGCCGCTGATCTGATCATCGTTGCATCGAGCGATTCATCGGCATCGAGACGAGGCAGCAGCCCTGGCAATCGTTGAGCCAGCATCGTCTTGCCTGAACCGGGTGGGCCGACGAGAAGAAGATGATGTCCCCCGGCTGCCGCCAACTCGAGTCCGAGTCGGGCCGCACCTTGACCGCGGACGTCGGACAGATCAGGAACGATCTCGGCGGAGGTGTCCGGTCGTGGATCGGGGGCCTCGGGCCATGACAGCTCACCGCTCAGATGCATCACCAGACTTCGCAGATCGCGAGCCACTCGGACGTGGCGGGGATCTACCAGTCGGCATTCGTCGTAGTTCTCCTCGGCCACCACGATCACGTGATCGCGACGACTCATCGCCATCGGCGCCACACCCACGACGGGTCGGAGGCGGCCATCGAGAGCCAACTCGGCGACGAATGCGTGAGACTCGAGTTCGCGTGTGATGTCGACATCGATCTGATCATCGGCCGCCAAGATCGCCAGAGCGATTGCCACGTCGAGGCCACTTCCCACCTTGCGCGACGTCGAGGGGGCGAGATTGATCGTCACTCGACGATTCGGCCACGCAAAACCCGACGATATGAGAGCCGATCGAACACGATCTCGCGCTTCGCGGCACACCTCGTCGGGACGCCCGAGGATCGTGAACCCCGGCAGTCCCGACGAGACGTGGCATTCGACGACGACGGGCGCCCCGTGGGTCCCGATCACACTGGCAGTTCGAACATTGGCGAGCACGCAAACCATGTGGGCACCGGGGATGACGCCACGGCGTCGGGTCGAGATGCGAAACTCCGAGCTGTGTTCCGAACGAGTCGATCAACTCTGCGTCCGCGTCATGCGCTCGCCCTCGGAGTGATCCTGATCACAACAGCGCTCGGTGCCGTCGCGTGTTCAGATCCCGATCGGAGCGCGTCACGATTCTGCGGTGAACTGGCAGTCGATCTGCCGTTGCTCGGTGGACCGTTCGCCGACGGCGGTGACGTCGATGACCTGGTCGATCGCTACGAGCGACTCGATCGCATCACTCCTTTGGCCATCGACGACGAGTGGCATGCGCTCACGGAATTGGTTCGGCTCGCATCCGAGGTCGACGTCGCCGACCCTGAGTCACGCCAGCAACTCGCCGACACCGCCTACAAGACCGAGCGATCGGCCCGCGATGTAGCGATCTGGGTCGAGACCACGTGTGGTCTGGCCATGCCCGACGTCGTAGGCGTCGAAGGAAGTGTCCCGGTGAACATCCCCACCACCATGGCGACCCTCCCGCCCATGTCGGACGCGCCGGTCACCTCGACTCCGTGACGTGGACTTTGCGACGTCGACTTCGTGACGTCGACTTCATGATGCCGATCTGACCGGACTTCAGACGATCTCGCCGCGCTTCAAGATCACCTTGTCGACCAGGCCATAGGCCTTGGCCTCTTCGGCAGTGAACCAGCGGTCGCGCTCGGCGTCGGCCTGGATCTTCTCGAGAGGCTGGCCCGAGTGCAGAGCCGTGAGTTCGGCCATTCGTCGCTTGGTGTAGGTGATCTGCTCGACCTGAATTGCGATATCGGCGGCCTGACCGCGTAGACCGGCGAGCGGCTGGTGCATCATGATGCGCGCATTCGGCAGCGTGTAACGCTTACCGGCAGCACCGGAAGTGAGGAGGAACTGCCCCATCGAGGCAGCGAGCCCCATGCAGACGGTGGCCACGTCGCAACTAACGAATTGCATGGTGTCGTAAATCGCCATGCCGGCCGTGACCGATCCGCCGGGGCTGTTGATGTAGAGCCAGATGTCGGCATCGGCGTCCTCGCCTTCCAGATACAGCAACTGAGCGCAGATCTGATTGGCGATGTCGTCGTTCACGTCGGTGCCGAGCATGACGACTCGATTTTTCAACAACCGGGTGAAGATGTCGGGACGACCACCACCGTCTCCGGTCTCGAGGGCATGAATTCCAGACGGGAAGGCGGGCTGCGACGAAGTCATGATGTGAAGGCTATCTCTCGATGTGCGGACTCTGTGAGGCAGAATGGCCCGGTGAGCGCTCCGACCCCCTTCGTTCCCAGCACCGACGAGTTACTCGCCAACAATCGTGCCTACGCCGCCGAATTCTCCGATCACGACCTGGCACTGGCGCCCCGACGCCATCTGGCGGTGGTGGCCTGCATGGACAGCCGAATGGACATCTTCGAGATGCTCGGCCTGCGTCACGGAGACGCGCACGTCATCCGCAACGCCGGTGGTGTCGTGACCGACGACGTCGTTCGTTCGCTCGTGTTGTCGCAGCGTCTACTCGGAACCCGGGAGATACTGCTGATCCATCACACCGATTGCGGTCTTCAGAAGGTGACCGAAGATCAGTTCAAACGCGAACTCGAAGCCGAATGCGGCGTCAAGCCGGGATGGGCGATCGAATCTTTCCTCGATCCATACGAAGACGTCCGACAGAGCATCAGCCGACTCGTCCTCAGCCCGTTCATCACTTTCAAGGAGCACATCCGCGGATTCGTCTACGAGGTGAACGCCGGAACGCTCAACGAAGTCACCGTCTGAAGTCTCTAGCGTCGAACGACCCCCGAGGCCACGACCAAAACGTCGCCGCCGCGAAGAGTGCCCGCATCGATCTCGGTGACGAGTCCGGCCACTCCTGCGGTTCCTGTGGGGCTCGCCTCCACCCCCGTTGAACGGGGCACGAGTTCGGCGGCTCGACGGACGACGTCTTCGGGTGCGACGACGACTCGGCCACCTGTCCGCTCGATTTCCCGAAGGTCGACCACCCAGTCGTAGGTTTCGTCGTCGAGGATTCCGTCGGCAAGCGACGCCGGTTCGTGTTCCCACGGCCACATGTAGTGCGTCCAGTCGGCGGCCAGATCACGCGCCTCTGTCGACGATTCTCGGTACCTCGTCCAGGCCCGCGACAACGGCGCGCATCCCTCGGTCTGAACGGCTACGAGTGGCGCCGACACTCCGCCCTCACCGAGACCGCGCGACAGCGATGCCGCAAAGGCTCCCCCGCCCACTTGAACGTAGACCGCGTCGAGGTGATCGACACCTGCCGCGAGGAGTTGTTCGGCGATCTCCCACCCGATGGTGCGTCCACCGTCGAGACACAAGGAGTTCTCGGGGCCCTGCACGCTGAAAGGAACGGCTCCACTGGCCACCGCCTCGCGAAAGCGCAGCACTGTCGGATCTCCGGGTGGGTCGGATTCGCGACGCGGGCAACGATGAACTCGAGCCCCGAGATGGTCGAGGGTGTCGACCACGATTCCACCTGCCCATTCGGGAATGAACACGTCGATCGGCCAGTCGGCCGCCGCCGCGAGCGTCGACGCAGCAATGGCCGCATTGCCGCACGACGAGATGGCGAGGGGTGGCCGGGACTCGTCGTCGCCCCAGGGAACCCGGCCCGTGCGTTCGGCGATCACGAGATGCAGGAGAATTCCGAACAGGTGTCGCGCCTTGTGGCTGCCAGCTACGTTGTGCGTCTCGTCTTTGACCCAGACGTTCCCCGTGAAGCCGAGTGCGTCGGAGAGATCGGTCGACACTGCGAGAGGTGTCGACCGAAAGCCGGTACCGGCCACGCTCGCCACCCGATCGTCGAGTTCCCGAACGATCGACAACGTCTCGCTGTCGTCGAGACCTTGCGCCCGAGCGAATCGCGACACGGCCAGTCGGTCGAAATAACGCACGAAGGGATTGGGGTCCTCGACGAAGATTTTCTGACCGAGGTTCTCTCGATCGTCCGTCGGAGCATTCGACGATTCGATCACCAGGACGTGATGTCGATCGCCCGACTCGTACGGGCAACGCCACGGCATAGTGGTGTCGATCGACACCACATGACCGCACGTTGCGCACCGGAGGTGCATGTCAACCAGCGACGCGGGCGTTGAACTCGTCGATCATCTCGTCCCAAACCGGCAGGTAACGCTGCAGGCCGGTCCAGAATCCGAGATCACGACGAGCTTCGAAGAGTTCGAAAGGTGTTCCCTGCTGCTCGACCCAGGTGTAGTAGCCGAGGTTGAAGATGCGGTTGCGGTCGCGAGTGGTGCAGTCGATCATGTTCTCGGTGGTCACGTGGCCGAGGTGACGGCCGAATACCTCGGCGGCGTCGGCCGTGGTCATCTCGCCTGCGAAGCGATCAACCAATGTGGTCTGGCGCGAACTGGGGTACAACGCTCCACCGTCGGTGGCGACGGTGATGACGGCCTGATCGGGATGCAAGTCGAGCAACTTGGCCGTCTTGATGGCAGCCAAGGTGTTGGCGATAGCCGAGAAGCCGAAGTGGGTGAGCGCCTCGACGAGTTCGGGGCTCACGCCCTTGGAGTCGACGAGATACTTCTGGCCAGCCGGAGTGTTGAACAACACGTCGAGCTCATCTGTGGCGTGATCACTGATCGCGCACACCACGTCGGTGTTCATCACGTTGTGGATGAGCGGGATGTGCTTGTCGCCGATGCCCTGGATGTTGTGCTCTCCGAATCCGTTCTCGAGCATGGTGGGGCATTCCAGGGCCTCGACCGCGACGATACGTGCGCCGTAGTCGTGCTTCAGACGATCGCCAGCGGCGATGGTGCCGGCCGAGCCGGTGGCCGACGTGAAAGCTGCCAACGAAATGTCGCGACCCTGCTTCTTCATGGCGTCTCGAACCGTCTCGAACACATGACCGAAGGCCCGGCCGGTGACGGCGTAGTGGCCGAGGTGGTTTCCGAATTCGCAGAATTGGTTGAAGACGAAGTTGCCCGGATCGAGAGAGAGCTCGTTGCAAGCGTCGTAGATCTCTTTCACGTTGCTCTCGGTGCCGACGGTCTTGATGACATCTTCGGCGGTATTGGCACACCAACGGTCGAGCCAATCGAAGCGCTCCTGACTCATGCCGGCCGGGAGAATGGCCACGCCGCGACAACCCATGATGCGACTGATCGCCACGCCACCACGCGCATAGTTGCCAGTGGACGGCCAGATGGCCCGATGCGAGGTCGGGTCGAACTGTCCGGTCACGACACGAGGAGCCAGGCACGAATATGCCGCCAGCACCTTGTGAGCGGTGATCATCGGGAAACGATCGCCGAACACCACGATGATCGGATTGTCGACGCCCGTGATCTCTTTCGGCAAGACGACATGATCAGGAACGGCGACCCGGTTGCCGGCCAGATCGTTGTACCAGTGGACACGCCACAGGTTGCGGGCATCGGGACCCTGGTGGTCGGCGTCCCCCACGAGCGACGGATCGATTCGAGTCGGATCGGCCAACTGGGCGAAGGTCGGTAGAACGATGCCCTGCTCGCGGAACCGGGCCACGCTGTTGGCCAGAGCTGCCTCATCGACCACGCGGTCGGCCAGGCCGAATTGGTTCTCCAGTGCGTCGGAGATGACGCTGGTGGTGGCGGACGTCTGGTCAGGAGCGAGAGTCACCTTGACAGTTTGTCAAAGTTTCCTGGTCACGACACCCTTATCATCAAGGTGCGGGTGGAAAACACCCGTCACGCGGGCGTGGCGAAACTGGCAGACGCGCAGGATTTAGGTTCCTGTCCCGAAAGGGGTGTGGGTTCAAGTCCCTCCGCCCGCACCAGAACCCTCTCGAACGATGACCCTGACGCCGCTCTCCGAGTCCGAGATTCCCCACGTCGTCGACCTCATCAACAGGTGCAACGTGCTCGACGGACCGAACATCAGGGTCGACGTCGAGGAACTCCGCCAAGAGTTGGACTCGAGCCTCACAGAGACGAGTCGTGACGTCCGGGTCGCCCGGCTCGATACCGGCCGGATCGTTGGCATCGTGTGGACTCTGCACCTTCCGTCGGCAACGGCGCCACAACGCTGCGACATCGAGGGGTACGTCGACATCGAACTACGCGGACGAGGGCTTGGTCGCGAACTCATGTCGTGGGGCATCGACCATGCGCGCGAACTTCTGACCTCTGCGGATTCGCGCGCCGGCCACCCGGAGCGAGCGATTCGGGCGTCTCGGTCCTCCACCAATGCGACCGCGGCCCGACTTCACCACGAGATGGGTTTCGTCGACGTTCGTTGGTTCGACGATTTGCAGCGGCCGCTCGACGGCCTTCCCGACCTCGTGATTCCGTCCGGAGTCACGATCGAACCATGGCCCACCGAACCGGCACACCTACTCGCCGCCCTCGAGGTGAAGAACCGTGCGTTCACTGATCACTGGGGATCGGTCCCCACCACACCGGACGGTTGGCAGGAGATGATGTACGGGTACGGCGCCCGACCCGACCTCTCCGCCGTCGCGTGTGATGCAACCTCGGGTGAGATCGTCGCCGTTCTGCTCGCGCGGCGATACCCCGCCGACGACGAGATCCGCGGCCATCGCGAAGCGTGGATCAGCACGCTCGGCACTCTCGCCTCGCACCGCGGACGCGGTATCGCGTCGGCCCTCGTCGCTCACGCCATGCACCGATTTCGCGACGCCGGACTCACGCACGCCATGATCGGTGTCGATGCCGACAACCCTTCGGGAGCCCATCGCATCTACCGAGGCCTCGGATTCGTCGATCATGTTCGGATCGTCACGAGCGAGATCGTTCTCTGAAAGACTTGCGACGTGAGACTGGGCGATCTCCCCACACCTGCGCTGGTCGTCGATGCCGGAGTCTTCGATCACAATCTGGCCACCATGTCGACGACGCGGCCAGGGGCCACCTTGCGTCCGCACGTGAAAGCCCACAAGTGCACATCGCTCGCCGCCCGCCAAGTGGCGATGGGGCATCACACGTTCACCTGCGCCACTCCACGCGAAGTAGTGGGCATGATCAACGCTGGCGTGGGCACCGAGGTGTTGCTCGCCAACGAGACTCTCGACCAGTCACGTCTGCGCTACATGAGCGACGCTCAACGTCGATCAGGAGCCACCGTGATCGTTGCCGTCGATTCGACCGAGACGATCGATGCCGCCGCATCGTCAGGAATCACCGACGTACTCGTCGACGTGAACGTCGGGCTTCCTCGATGTGGTTGTGCACCGGACGCTGCAACCGGTTTGGCACAACACGCGAGATCACTCGGCATGGTCGTACGCGGAGTCATGGGTTACGAGGGCCACCTGATGGCCGTACCGGATCGGGAGTCTCAACTCGCCAAAGTTCTCGAGTCGATGACGACTCTCGTCGACACGTTCGACAGAGTCGTTGAGGCACTCGATCACGATCCTCGCTGCACCATCGTGTCGGCCGGCGGAACCGGCACCTTCGACCTGTACGACACCGAACATCCCGTTCTCTCTCGCGTGAACGAAGTTCAGGCCGGCAGTTACGCGCTCATGGACACCCACTACGGCGCGCTCGATCTTCCCTTCGAACAGGCCCTCTTCGTTGTTGGCACCCTGATTTCGTCGACGGGAGACCAAGGTTCTCCGGGATCGTGGAGCGTGATCGACGTCGGACTCAAGTCACTCGGCATGGACCACGGCAACCCGAACATCGACGGAGCGTCCGTCTGGTTCTGCAGCGACGAACACACAACTCTCGCTTTCGATGACCGTGCACGACCCACCCTCGGTTCGAGGGTATTGGTGCGTCCGGCGCACGTCGATCCGACGGTGGCGCTGCACGAGGCGATGTATCTCGTCGACGACGTGAACCTTGGCGCCGATGCGTCAGTTCTCGAGACCTGGCCGGTCGACCTACGCGGCTGGTAGTTCTACGCCGTCGACACGTCTCTGAGTTCGCGGGCCAGTTCTTGGAACGCCCGAGCCCGATGCGAGATGCGGTTCTTCACGTCGTCACCTAGTTCGGCGAACGTCTGGTCGGGAAACTCGTCCGGCATGAACAACGGATCGAAGCCGAAGCCATGCTCGCCACGCTCGGTGAGGGCGATCGTGCCGCGACACTCGCCTTCGACCGCGAGCTCGCGACCATCGGGCCACATCACGACGGCAACGGTCACGAAACGGGCCCGACGTGACTCGGGGGTGAGACATTCCTGTGACTCGAGACTCTCCAACAACTTTTGACGATTAGCACCGTACGGATCGTTCGCGTGTTCCGGACGATCACTCGCGTAGCGAGCCGTCCGCACTCCGAGTTCACCTGGCAACGCGTCGACGAAGAGTCCGGTGTCGTCGGCAACGGCCGGCTTTCCCGTTGCGTCGACGATCGCCTGCGCCTTCAGTCGTGCATTCCCGATCAACGTGTCGGCGTTCTCGTCGACATCGGGCACTTCGGTGGGACGCGGGAGAAGTGTGACCGTGTCACCCAAATGTTCGCGAAACAGATCTTCGATCTCACGCACCTTGTCGGGATTGGCCGATGCACAGTGAATCTCGAGATTCATGGCGTCGGCTGCTCAGGCACGTCGAGGAGGTGGCATCGAGATCATCTCGGTCTGCAACGCGAACACCTCGGCAAGGCCGCCTTCGGCCAGACCGAGGAGAGAATCGAGTTCGGTGCGGCTGAACGACATCCCCTCGGCGGTTCCCTGCACTTCCACGAAGCGACCTGCCGCCGTTCCGGACTCCCCGGCCCCCCGCAACATCACGACGTTCATGTCGACTTCGGCGCGACTGTCTTCCACGTAGGGCAAATCGACCACCGGAACACCGTCGACGATGCCGACGCTCACCGCTGCGCACAACGAATGCAGCGGGTGACTTTGCAGGGATCCAGCCTGCACCAGACGGGTGAGAGCGTCGTGCAGAGCGAGGAACCCACCGCAGATACTGGCGGTTCTCGTGCCGCCATCAGCCTGCAACACGTCGCAATCGACCACCACCTGACGCTCGCCGAGAGCGACCATGTCGCACGCGGCCCGAAGGCTTCGACCGATCAGGCGTTGGATCTCGACGGTGCGCCCGCTCTGCTTGCCCTTGGCCGCTTCACGGTCGACTCGTTCAGGTGACGAGCCGGGAAGCATCGAATATTCGGCGGTGACCCAGCCCTTGCCGCTCCCCTTCATCCACCGCGGAACGTCCTCGTCGATGCTCGCCGTGCACAGCACCCGGGTACGGCCGACGGAGACCAAAACACTGCCCGATGCCATCTCGGTGAAATCTCGTTCGAACGAGACCGGACGGAGTTCATGTGATTGGCGACCGTCATGACGGGTGAAGGTTTGAGACATGGGAAAGAACCTAGCGAGGGGAAAGCTGGATCTAACTTCTCGTTCTCCAACGTTCGGCACCGACGAGTTCGGGCCCGAGCAATTGGCGTCCAAGAGTCTCGAACCAGGCAACGTCACCACTCGACAGAAAGCGCGCCGTTCCCGGTGAATTTTCGTCCTTCTTCGCCCGCCCCGAGGTTTGTAGAAGATCTCGAAGAGCGAACGCCGTCTCGTCCGCCGACGACACAAGAATCACGTCATCACCCAAGACTTCACTGATCACTCGGGCGAGAAAGGGATAGTGCGTACAACCGAGAAGGAGCGCGTCGACTTTCGCTTCACGAACCGGAGCCAGTAGTCGCTCGGCCAAGACGGTGATTTCCTCCCCACTCGTCCGACCGCGCTCCACGAACTCGACGAATCCCGGACAAGCCGCGCTCACGAGATCGACACTCGCGCCGAACGACGCTCGAGCCACGGCCCGCTCGTACGAGCCCGAGTTGATGGTGCCGATCGTGCCGATCACACCCACCGAACCTTTGCGAGTGGCGCGCACCAGAGCTTCGGCGCCCGGATCGATCACACCGATGACCGACACCGAGCGACCAGCGGCTGCGAACTCGGCTTCGAGTTCATGAACGGGCAGCGCCGCAGCAGCCGTGTTGCACGCGACCACCACCGCCTTGGCTCCGAAATCATCGACCAGACTCCAGGCGATCTCGCGCGCGTACTCGCGCACCTCGCTCAAGGGTTTGTCGCCGTAGGGATAACGCCCGGTGTCGCCGATGTACACGAGGTCTTCACCGGGCAAAAGGTCGATGACAGCGCGGGCCACGGTGAGGCCGCCGAAACCCGAGTCGAACATGCCCACGGGTCCGGAGACTCCATCAAAACCCAGGACACCATCAATACTCACGGGTCGCACGTTACGAGATCTAGGCTCGCCGACCGTGCTCACCGCAACACTTCTGGCGTTGGGCGCGGCGGTCATCCACGCCGGCTGGAACCTGGCCGTCAAGACCTCCGGGGATCGTTGGCTCGCCCTGTGGGGCCAGATGGCGGCGGCCGCCATAGTGGGACTCCCTCTCGTCGCAATCTCGACCTTCTCCGACGGCTCGGTCGGATTCGTGCAGGGGAACCTCACCGTGTCGTCGTGGGGATGGGCCGGGCTGTCGGGCCTGATCCACGCCGTCTACATCTTCCACCTGGCTCGGTCCTACGACGTTGCGGACTTCAGCGTCACCTATCCGATCGCCCGAGGTGGTGGCGCGCTTGTGGCTGCGATCGGTGGGGTCATTTTGTTGAACGACGACCTCTCCCTCGTCTCTGGTCTCGGCATCGTGATCGTGGTTCTCGGCCTCGGACTCCTGGCCGGACGTGTCGAGGCCACTCATGTGCGCGCCGCCCTGTTGGTGGCACTCATGATCGGCAGCTACACCGTGGTCGACAGCAAGGGCGCCCGATCGACCGACAGTTCGGTGTACGCCTGGAGCATCTTTGTGCCCACCGCACTCGGCGTGACACTCGACGGGGTGCGTCGAGGTCGGTGGCGCGAGATGACGGCAAGCGTCTCGACGATGTGGAAGCAATACGTCCTGACCGGTGTCGCGTCGGCGGTGACGTACTGGATGGTGCTGGCCGCCGTTCGTCGCGCACCGGTTGGTTACGTGACCGCGCTTCGCGAGTCGAGCGTCGTACTCGCCACCTTCATCGGCTGGAAATATCTTCGTGAAGCGAGCGGTCGTCGACGTCTGCTCGCTTCGATGATCGTGTTGGCCGGACTCGTCACACTCGTCGTCGGACGGTGAGTCAGAGACATCGAGAAATCTCTCGAAATAAACGATCTAGAAGTAGATAATTTTCTCAGCCTGCGCTTCAGCAACATCTAGATCATCGGTGTAGGCGCCGGTCGACAGGTACTTCCACCCGCCGTCGCACACGATGAACACGATCGTTCCCTCGTCGATCTCGGACGCCACCTTGGCTGCACCAGCGAGTGACGCTCCCGAGGAGATGCCGGCGAACACGCCGCATTCGAGCACGAGACGCCGGGTCCACTCGATGGATTCACGCGGGCGCACGACACGTTTGCGATCGAGGACCTCGAAACCGTGCCAGTTGTCGAACACCGGCGGGACGTATCCCTCATCGAGGTTGCGTAGACCTTCCACTCGTTCGCCGAGAGGCGGTTCAACGGCCACGATCTTGACGTCGGGCTTGTTCTCTTTCAGGTAACGACCGGTTCCCATGAGGGTTCCGCTCGTACCGAGTCCGGCCACGAAGTGAGTGATCTCGGGGACATCGCGCAGGATTTCGGGGCCCGTTCCTTCGTAGTGAGCTCGCGGATTGGCATCGTTGGCGTACTGATACAAGAAGCAGTACTCCGGGTGCTGAGCGGCCATCTCGATGGCTCGCTTCACTGCACCATTCGAGCCCTCTTCGCCTGGCGTGAGGATCACTTCTGCGCCGAACACCTCGAGCATCTGGCGACGTTCGATCGACACGCTGGTGGGCATCAGGATCTTGATCGGGTAGCCCTTCAAGCTCGCGATGGCGGCGAGGGCGATACCGGTGTTACCCGACGACGGTTCGAGAATGGTCTGGCCAGGCTGCAGACGACCGCTCGCCTCGGCATCGTCGATCATCGACTTGGCGATGCGATCCTTCACCGAACCGAACGGGTTCTGACTCTCGAGTTTGGCGATCAGACGGACCCGTGGATTGGGCGACAGTCGACTCACATCGACAACGGGAGTGTTGCCGATCAGGTCGAGAACATCACGGGCCACCACGCTCTCGGCACTCAAGGGGGGATTCATCGTGGTCACCTCGTTTCGTGAATCAGGGGGCCGGCACGACCCGGACAATTCCTACAAATCCAGTCGGGATTGTAATGAACTTCAGGCTCGATGCCCACTCGGGCCCGAGATCAGGCCACGACGAGAGAAATCTCCTGAATCTCCTGTTCAGGGGCATCTACGGGTTCCCGAGTGATCCGAAACGTCCGGGCCTCGGGCTTCTCCCGCTTCAGGGTGACGATCAAGTAGTGCCAGTCGGGGTCGGGAGCAGCTGCCACGTCGGTGGGGCTCGGATAGGCCTCGGTGTGGGTGTGAGAGTGCATGACGCCGCGAATCTCGAGGCCGAGATCGTCGCACTGTCGCTCGGCGCGCAGGTGATCTTTCGGATCGATGGTGTAGATCCGGGCCGAGGCCTCGACATTGCGACAGGGGAAAAAGTGCGTGATCCGATTCGTCGGGTGACCCGGCTGAGCGGGGCCGGCCATCAAGCCGCAGGCCTCGAGCGGGTACTCGGCCAGCGCCAACGCACACATCGCGTCGTGGACCTCGGGCGTGATCTCGAGAACCACGTCATCGCTCCTGAGCTCGTCGTCCACGGGTCGCAGGCTAAGACCTCCGTAGCCTGGGACAACCATGGCCGGACCGGGAACGAAGATCATCGCCAGCAATCGCAAGGCGCGTCATGACTTCACGATCCTCGACGTGTTCGAAGCCGGCATCGTTCTGCAAGGTTCAGAAGTCAAGAGTCTGCGCGAGGGTCACGTTCAACTGGTCGACGCCTATGCCCGCATGAACAACGGAGAGGTCTGGCTGGAAGGCGTGCACATCGCGCCATACCAGTTCGCTCATGGAGTGGGGGCCCACGATCCGAGTCGTCCCCGCAAATTGCTGTTGAACCGCGACGAAATCACCCGGATCGATGCGCGCATCGGACAGGAGCGCCTGGCTCTTGTACCTCTGTCGTTGTATTTCAAAGACGGTCGGGCCAAAGTCGAACTCGCTCTCGCCAAGGGTCGCACCAAAGGTGACAAGCGCCAGGCGATTGCCAAGAAGGACGCTCAACGAGAAATCGAACGTGAGATGGGTCGTCAGCGCAAGGGCAACTGGTAGTTCAGAGTCTCAGCCACACCGCGCTGTTCGGGGCGAGGTCGCCGTCCCAACAGGCACCTGACTCCGACTCGACGAGAACTTCACCCGACATATCAAGCGACCGCGGTTCGTCACTCAGGTTGAAGAACACTGCGAGACGATCTCTCCGGTAGCCGAGTACGTCGGCGTGTTCGGTCTCGAGCCACGAGAATTCTCCTGCCTCGGCAGATGCGACGTTTCGTCGCTCTTTCAGCAGGGTGCGATACATGTTCGTGATCGAGTCGGGGTCGAGATCGAGTGACTCGGCACTGTGTTCGCCCCAATTTTTCGGTTGGGGAAGCCACGAGATGTGCTCGGTGTTCCCGGCCGAGAAACCGTGATTTCCTGATCGATCCTGCGTCCACGGCAACGGCACACGACAGCCGTCGCGTCCCTTCTCGTTGCCGTGAGTGCGATGGAAGATGGGGTCCTGACGTCGATCGCCGGGAATGTCGAGAACTTCGGGAAGGCCCAATTCTTCGCCTTGGTAGAGAAAGAACGCTCCCGGGAGACCCGCCGTGAAGACAGCCATGGCACGCGACCGCCGCACACCGAGAGCAACGTCGACCGGAGTGTTCGTGTACACGAGGTTGTTGCCGGTCCAGCTCTCGGCCGTGGCCGCGTCGGCGCGTCCGTAGCGGGTGACCGATCGGTGCGTGTCGTGATTGTTGAGAGTCCAGGCGAGGGCGCCGCCGTTGTTCATGACGTCGTTCACGTAGCTGTCGACGAATCCCTTCACGCTCGCAGCCACCCACGGACTCAACATGAGATCGAAGGCGAACGCCTGGTGGAACTGATCGGGGGCGACGTAGTCGAGGATCAGTTGGGGTTTGCGTGGGATGTAGGCCTCACAGATCGTGAACGGTTCGCGTCCAGGGTGCTCGGCCTGATACCGGTCGAGAGTGCGACGCCAGCGAGCCCAGTAGGCGCGAGCGATGTCGTGCCGCTGGAAGTGCTTGTTCATCGCCGAGGCATGAGCAGCCGGCAAACCAGGAGGCGGAGTGGGACCCTCGGGCAGCCCGGGCGTCTTGCCCACCACCGTCACTGCGTCGACCCGGAATCCTTCGACTCCCCTGTCGAGCCAGAAGGTGAGCACGTCGTCGAAGTGCTGTTGAACGTCTGGATGTTCCCAGTTGAAGTCGGGTTGGCCGGCGTCGAACACGTGCAGATACCACTGGCCGTCTGACCCGTCGGGTTCGGTCACCCGCGTCCAGGCCGGCCCGCCGAACAGTGACAGCCAATTGTTGGGTGGCTCGTCCCCGTTCGGACCGGAGCCGTCACGGAAGTAGAACCGTTCACGCTCGACACTCCCCCGGCCGGCCGAGACGGCCGAACGGAACCAGGCGTGGTCGATGCTGCAGTGGTTGGGCACGATGTCGAGAACGATCTTGATGCCACGTCGGCGCGCTTCGACGATCAGTTCATCGAGATCGGCCAAGGTTCCGAACATCGGATCGATGTCGAAGTAATCAGAGACGTCGTAACCATGGTCGCGTTGGGGCGACCGGAAGCACGGCGACATCCAGACGGCGTCGACCGACAACGACTGCAGATGATCGAGGTGGGAGATGATGCCCCGCAGGTCGCCGACTCCGTCACCGTTCGCATCAGCGAAGGACCGCGGATACACCTGGTACACGACGGCTTGACGCCACCATTCGGACATAACTCAACTGTAGGGCGGTCGAATGCCGGACCCGCCTTCTGCGGTCAGCCCGGACAGGTGACGCACGAAGGCCACTTCTTCGGCGTCGAGGCGGGCTCGTTCAACCTTGATCTCGGCCAATCGAGAACAGACCTCGGACACCGGCAGCAACGCAAGAGACTTGGCATGCATTCCAACTTCCCTTCACACACAAATTCGTGGGATCTCACCCGAAAGTGAGCATCGATCTCGACGGGAAGTCGTGACCACACCACAAACAAGGGGTGTTACACGAACACCTCGACCCCCGGAAATTTCAGAAGTATCCGCGCTAGGATTCAACGCACATAGACGTATACGTCGACGGGGCTGATCGGTTTCGACAGCAGTTCCGGTGGCCGTACGTGCGACCCGAGTTGCTCAGACTCGCTAAACGGGGCAACCCAAAGAATTGCCGATGAGCAGTTCGCTCTCGCCGCCTGATCCGTCAGGTGACGAAGAGACATCGTGACCAGAAATGGCGCACGGGGCCGATCCACCGCAGCCCGGCAACAGAAGCGGGGGATGACAGTTGGAAAGACCGCTGACGGCGTGAAAGACCGCTGACCGCACGGAAAGACGTGTCGTGGTCTCGGGTAACCGAGACAGTCGACCCGCCGGTGAGGTTGCGTCAGCCTCGAAGTCGGGAATGGTCGTAGCGCGGGCGTTCTCCGCCTGATGGACGGGGGTTCGATTCCCCCCAGCTCCACATGAAGCTTCAGGTCTAATTTCGTCTTTGTCAGCGAGACCCGGGATGACAGAGACGTTCGCCGTTCGGTTCACTTACCGCTTCGGTATTTCTGTATCTCCTTGTCGTCCGCTTCCTAGGTTCGCTTCATGCACTCGTCGCTTGACTGGCGGCCCGACGATGTTCATAATCCACTTTCACGACGGGAACTACGTCGTTCCGGCTGAAGGCCTCTCATCTCAAGGACTGAATGATGAAAGTTCTCGTCGCAGGATTCTGTGCAGGAGTCCTCCTTGCTGCCTGTTCATCATCTCCGCAAGATCAGCAAAGTGTTCCGACAACAACGCCGCCTGCCTCTTCTACGTCTCTGGCCCCCGAGCCTCCTACCACGCAGGCAACGACCACGACGACTGAGGTCGTTCCGACCACGATGTCGCCGGCTGACTCGCTTTCCTACGAAGTTGTTGCGCAGGACGACTTGTCGTTCCTGGTCGAGATCACCGACGTCAGTGGACGCAACGATGCCAGCCAGTTCTATGGCGGCGCTCCCGACACCTTGCAACCCCGACCCATTCGTCTGCTCATCAAACGCGCTCTGAACGCCGATGGCAGTGTTGTTGCCGATCGACCGATGCCCCTGGTGTTGTCAGGTGACTACGTCATCGGTGGGAGGCCATCTCCCTGTTGGACACAGCCTGTCAACCAGGTCGTTGCCTGCGTCGGATTTCCCTACATGGTGAAGCCCGCCGAAAACCCCTTCCTGCCGGTTGCCCCGGAGTTCAACCGCGATATTCCGAATCACGCAATTGACGTCAGTCGAGCGCTCGACATCATCCTGACAAGCCCCGAGTTCTCTTCGCTCGTTGACGAGGAGAAGGTCTACTACTACGGCTTATCCATGGGCGGATTAACCGGCATGATGTTCAGACTCCCGTATTTCAGTGAACCCCGACTCAAGGCGATCGTCTCGAACCTGGGCACCTTGCCCGCCTGGGTCGACGGATTCGAGGATCCGAAGGTCTGGAGCGAAGGCCCACCGATGCTCATGATCAATCGCTTGCAGGACAACGCTGTTCGTTACTCGGGAGCAAAGGAGACTTTTTCTCTTGCGCAAGGTTCATCGAACATCGAAATGGTGACACTGCTACAGGGAGATCACCTAGACGTGATTCCCTGTCCGGCTCAAGCCGAGTACTTGTTCGCTTGGATCGACCACCACGTGAACGGTGGTCCAGAGCCGGATCGATCGGTGTTCGAGGGGTCCGAGTGCGCTGCTTACGGCCCCCAGGAGGGTGGAACAAGCGGGTGCAGTGCCGGCGGTGAGATTCTGCTTCCTCCGGAAGTCAAGGCGAAATTCTGCAAGTAGTTGTCGACTGACATAAGGGGCTTCATCTCCAAGAAGTCGATTCTTGACTATCCGGGACCTCCCTGTCCGCAATTCGGAGCGCTCTTCGTTCTGGTGGTATCGAACGTGCTGGTTCTGAGCGGCGGTTGGGAATGTTTCAGGTCGCGGACTGGAGATGCGAATGAACGGTGTCGGCGGTCTCAGCTGCGATGAGACGCTCGGCTCGAAGCTCATCGAGCACGGCGATGAACGAATCCACGCCAATGTTCTCGAGGATGCCGAACGGTCCGGTGGTCTGCCCCGTCGCCGCACACCACGCCGCGTCGATGTCAGCGCGGTCGGCGACGTCCTTGGCCTCAATCCTCATGGCTGCGATGACGATCGCAGCCATGAGTGCGTTCGAGGCGGTCTTCGAGGGCGGCTCAGCGTCAGCGAAGTCCGCTTGCTGGTAGGCGGGCTGGGGATAGGTGTAGAAGCCAGAACCCGACTTTTGCCCGAGGCGGCCCGCATCGACCATCTCGGTGAGGAATGGCTCGACCCGCTTGCGCACTGCCTCGCGGTGTGCGTCGTTCGTTGGTGTGCTCCAGCTGTCACGCATCAGGTCAAGACCGAAGAGATCCATCATCCCGAACGGGCCCATGGGCGCAGAGCGGTCGGTCATCCAGGCCCTGTCGACGTCTTCAACGGTGGCGCGTCCGTCGAGGATGAGCTGCATCGCCATGAGCATGACCTGGCCGTTCATCGAGTTGAACACGTATCCGGGGTGCTCCTTCTTCAGCACCATCGGTGTGCCTCCGAGTGATTCGACGAAGCGGCGAAGGATGTCGATCGTTTCGGGCGATGTTCGTGGCCCGCCGACGATGTCGTAGAGCGGTGCGCCGAGGTGGGAGTGAAGCGCCGCAAAGCGGTCGCCACGCTCGACGACGTCTTCAAGGTCGGAGACCATGAGTGCGGAGGTGTTGGTCGTGATGATCGTGTCGGAGGAAGCGAGCTCCTCGACTCTTTCGAAGACGGAGCGCTTGGCTTCGCGATCTTCGTAGATCGATTCACTGACCAGGTCGGCACCTACGAGGGCGGCGGCCAGCTCTGAAGCAGTGGTCACTCGTTTCAATCCTGCCGTCAGTGCATCTGGCGTGCAGTACCCGATACCGACCATGTAGGCCCCGATGCCTGCTTGCCGTTCGACGACCGAGGCCAGCATGTCTACCGATGCGTCGTATAACACGACCTGGTAACCGGACACTGCCGCAACAAGTGAGTTGACGCAACCCATCATCCCCGCACCGACGTAGGCCACAGTTCGGATCTCATCGATGGGCCCGCCGTGCTCGAAGTCCGCCGTCACGAAATCGCCCTCGGCAGATCATCGAGCAGGATGAGGTTGGTGCTGCCCTTGCTCACGATCGCTGGCCGCTGTTCGAGCATGGGGAGACCGGCGAGCGCATTGACGATGTGAAACTGCGTCGGATTCTGCTCCCACGACAGCACCTGCCACTCGACGGCACCGTCGCCGACCCAGGCTTCGGTGATGACGTTCTGCGAGGGGAAGGCAGTCGGTTGACTCGTCGTCTCTCCGAATCCGCTGACACCCGGGAGATAGCGCCACCCCATCGACGTGTTCTCGCCGCCGTCGGCCGCGGCGGCGATCTCGTCGGCGGTCGGCTCGCGTAAGTTGCGTGCGGAGAGATCGATGATCTTGTGCCCGAAGTGGCTCGCACTGGTGTGCCAGACACCACCGATCACCGAATGATCCTCGATGTCCGCGTAGAGCTTCGGAACCCCCTGCAGCTCGCGTCCGGTGAGAATGGGGTCGGTGAGGTTCTCCCACATCACCAATGTGAACTGTCCGTCGATGACGTCGGCGTCGCCGTTGAAACGCACCGAAGCGCTCACACCGATCAGGTTGTATCCGTGCCCTGCGAGCCAATCGACGCGACGATTGTTCGCGTAGACGACCGTCACGACCGCCTCGTCAGTGACGACGAAGGGCGCCGGAACGTACTGGGAGAGCCGATCCCGGTCGGTCACGTATGACGTCGTGATCGCTGTGACATCGTGGTACCAACCAGATGCGCGCGGGTCGAACTGTCGAGGACCGAAATGCGCCGGCATCATGTACGAACGGTTCGGGTCGAAGGTGAACATGTCCCAATCTTGCATGACTGGCACCAGCGTCTCGTCATCTTGCGATTTGCTCGCCCGACTCGCCAGCGCACACCGACCGGATTGTGTCCCGTGGCGCGCTACCAGTACGTCGCGACCTCGCGTGATTGGTGACGTCAGTCCACGTCACGAGCGACGGCTGAGCGCCGGAATCCACCTGGGAATCGGCGGTGCTGGCACAGCCCCGCGCCTCGATCTTGGCCCAGCGAACGGATCGGGGGCTTCGGAACGGTGCGCCAGGCGATCTCGTTACACCGATACCGACCGCTGTCCCTGCCTCGCTCACCTGCACCCGTCCGAGATCTGCACCGCGATCACGACAGTCCGGACTTTCGAAGTCTCGTGTCCAAACACACGAGGAGACGGATGTTTCACTCATGCTCGGATCCTTCCACCGAGTCGCTTCGGTCAACGACCGATCACGGCACCGACGCGGGCCCGTGGATCGGCGGCTCCGGCGAGCCCGTCGCCGTCGCGCACGATCGCGTGGGCGTGACCGAATGCCGAGTCGAAAGCGGGAAGCATCGACACCTGATGCCCGCGCGCCTCGAGATCGCGACGCCACGTATCGGGCGCGTGGGCTTCGATCTCGACTCGTTGCGACGCCGGATCGTCCCACGTGTCGAATCCGGTGGTGGGCCCGGCGAGAGCCCAACGCGGTGCATTGATCGCCCTCGCCGGCGACACGCCCTCTCCGAACAAGCGAGCTGCCACTTGCAGGAGGATCTGTGGTTGCGCGTCACCGCCCATGGTGCCGAACACCGACACCAGTTCACCGACTCGCGTTGCGAGCGCGGGCGACAAGGTGTGCGGAGGGCGACGACTGGGCCCGAACTCGGCCGGATGGCCAGGAACGAGCGAGAACCCGAGACCGCGATCGTGAAGATTGATTCCGGTCGACGGTTCGACGAGCCACGAACCGAATCCCGACGCGTTCGACTGGATGAGCGATACCGCCAAGCCGTCCACTTCGGCGGTGCAGAGGTACGTCGTGTCACCGTGCATTACGGGCGCGGTGTATTGGCTGCATCGTTCGACGTCGAGCGAATGCGCCCGCTGGCGGATCGTCTTGAGAAGCGCCTCGCCGTCAGCGTGCTCATGCAACACGGCCGGTCGATCGAAACCGGCCACCTTGGCCGACTCGACGAGGAGATGCGCCCACTGACCATCGTCGGACGAACCGAGATCGACCGTGTCGGCGACCAGTGCGCCGCCAAGGGTGAGGTAACCCTGCGAGTTGGGACCGATCGTGTGTAGGCGTACACCGAAGGCATCGGCTACAAGCGGTGTCACCCAATCGGCCGAACTCCGACGGAGATCGTCGACGTCGAACAACCCGCCACCCAGCCTCCTCAACCCTTCGCCAAAGGCTCCGAGATAGAAAGCGTCGCGTCCACCAGTGGCGATGTCTCGAAGAGCCTGCGCCACTCCCGGTCGGCGAACCCGTGCACCGACATGCGTCGCCTGCGATACGACTTCGTTCAACTGCTCACGTCCACGCGTATCGAGCCGCGCCAGCGAAGCGACGAGCAGAGGACTCGCCGAAAACCCGTTTTCGGCCAGATCGATGGCCGGTGCGAACAGCTCCGACAACGGCAGCGAGCCGAATCGCTCGTGCAAGGCCAACCAGCCGTCGACACATCCAGGCACAGTCACCGAAGCAATCGCGTGTCGCAGTGGCATCGACGTGTGACCGGCCGCTCTCAATGCATTGGGGTCAGCCCCGGAGCCCGCCCGTCCACTCGAGTTCAGCGCAACCACACCGTCGGGGGTGTGAACCAGCGCGAAGAGATCGCCACCCATGCCGCACAGATGCGGACCGGTCACCGCGATTGCCGCATTGGTGGCGATCGCCGCATCGACGGCGTTGCCTCCGGCCGCGAAGATCAGGTCGCCGGCCCTGGCCGCCAGCTGGTCAGCGGCGGCAACGAGATGACGTGTTCCCCGGGTCGATCCTTGGGGAAGACGATTCGACCTCGCGTTCATCGCCGTGACCGTACCCCGACGATTCTCGTCTTTCCGATCGATTGTCGACCCAATTCGTGATCTTCGACCCCAGCCTCGAAACTTGAGGCACTTCGGGAGTCACGAACTCGATCTTCAGAGAATCTTCGTCATCAAACGCGACTCCACGGAGCCAGCTGCTGCGAACTGACCTCCCTCAAGGAACTTTGGCATCCATTCCGGATGCGCCACCATCGCCTCCCGAGCTGCTGCGGCTGCCGCGCCGTCGGCGTGGCCGGCCATGGTGATGAGTCGCCCGAGTTGGCCATATACGACGTAGGCCACGTTGTGAGTCGTGCCAGTGATCTTGTCGTTCAGCTCCGCCACCGACAAAGCCCACTCGAGAGTCTTCATCCAGTCGGCTCCCTGAGCCAGTTGGGACTCGATCAGAGAAACTACCGCGCCAACTGGTACCGATCCGGCCACTGAGCCACCCTTGATGAATTGAGCCATCTCGTCGGGCGCGATATCACGCACGTGCGGGTAGAGCTTCCGGTTTCCGTCGGCCCAAGCTTTGCTCATCGCAAGTTTCCCTGTTGCCACCGCACGATCTGCGACCGAGGCGTAAGGGACTGAAAAGACAAGAGTGCCATTTCGAAAGCCCAATCCACCGGCCCAAACGGTGACGTCGATCCCGGCTTCCTTCTTCGCAATCTCCTTGAGTTCCACCGCAAGGGGGATGACAACATCCATCTCGCCCGACGTCTCGACAGTCCTTCTGAATACGTACATCGTTTTCTCCTCGTCTGAAAGTCTTTTCTTTTTTGGATCCATCATCAAATCGATGTGGCGCAGATTTCACACGCCATTTGCTGACCAGTGTGCGGGCTCAGTTCAGAACTGAACCATGGCTTCAATCTCGTCTCGTGTGAAACTGATGTCGTGGAAGTTCGAGGCATGATCGCTGACTAACAGGACCAACTCCTCGATGTCACTGCTCTTCATTTCCACGCCACACGAGCAGGTAACCCTGAGTTCACCAGACATTTCCCCTCCTCTAAAGATCGAGATCTACAATGATCAACGAAGAAACGAAGGTACGAAGTCGACCTTGCAGAAACCTTGCCGACAGGGGCACCTCCTCCGAATTGATCGAGGATTGCCGATGAAAGGCGCGTAAGTCTCATGACATTGAACGTCCAACTCACTGGCCGGATGGGGATTCGAGAAGGTGGCTCGGTCATTCCTGCAACCGAGCTCGGAGGAAATCTCGGAAGGCTTCTCCTCGTTCGGCTTTCTCTCAGCCATGGCGCCGTACCCCGAGATGTCATCGTCGACTGGCTGTGGGGCGAAGACGTTCCAGATTCGGCAACATCGACATTGGATGCCACATGCAGTCGATTACGACGGGCCCTCGCCTCTCTCGGCTACGAGGGACGGGACATCATCCGTTCCAGCAACGGCAGCCTCGAAATTGTTTGGCCCTCCGGAACGATTGTGGATGTGCCAACGGCATTCGAGGCCATCGAGACGGCCGAGAAAGCCCTCAAGAACAACGATGCCAAGAAAGCAACCTCACAATCCGAAGTGGCTCTTGCCATTTCACGCCGCGAGTTGTTGCCGAACATCGACCGACCGTGGCTCGACGAAAAGCGGCGACTCCTCGAGAGCATTCGAGGCCGATCGCTTCGTGCTCTTTCAAAGGCCCTCTTTCTCATGGGAGACCTCGACGGCAGTATCCAAATAGCTAAAGACCTCCAAGAAGGGTTTCCATATTCGACGCAAGCTGCACAAGCTCTTGCAGCTGCTCTGTGCCGGGCAGGCGAGATCCCTGCCGCCTTTCAATCAATTCAAGACTTCGAGAGACGGGTTGCCGACGAGTTGGGGGTAACTGAGTCGACGAATTTGCAGACATGGCTACGATCGCAACTGCCCGAACTGCTGATCGACGACTCGAGTTCGTCTCCGAAACTAGGTATCCCTCACCGAAAAGTCATCCAAGAACGCGGGCTGACCCGATTACGCGAAGAGAAGGTCATCTTCTCCCGCCGCTTTCATTGGGCCACCGACAAGGGGCCGTATGTCTCCTCCGATTGGTGCGAACAAACTCATATTGGTCGGGTGCTAGAAGGAAGAGCACAGGTCGAGTTCGAGGATGGCACCAAACTCACACTTCGGCGCGGAGAAAATTTCCACATACCCCCAGGCCATGACATGAAAGTTCTCGACGACAAACCATTCATCACAGATGGCTGGTGATTGGCAAAAATTGCGACGATCGTCTCTACTCGAGATCTGAACCCCTCCGCGGCCGCAAGGAAAGCGCAAGGCGCGATCGACAAGATTCGTTCATGGGACTCAACGACTACTTGCGGCTCGAGTGGCGACAGCAACAGGCCGCTCGACCCGACCTCGAAATCAGCGGGATACCACGAGCACGCATTGTCACGCCCTGCTTGTTCGATCCACTTTGTCTCCCTCGTGAACTTCCGGATCGCTTTCGTCATCTCCACTTACTCGGTCGTTAAACGATCGGCTAGCGGCCGAGAGCTGAGAGATTTCGACCTTCAACGATTCCCGCGAAACGAGTCACGGGTCGATTCTCCACGCAGCGCAAGCCACTGACGCACCGTTGATCACACAATTGACAACCAAACTGCCACTACCTACGCTTCGACGGTGGTGGTCCAACTCGACAAGTCGCTCGCAATCGAAGCATCTCCCACCGTGGCTTGGGCCGTTCTCGCCGATTTCGGCGCCATTGCGTCGTGGGTGCCTCTCATCGGCCATTCGTGTCTTCTCAGCGAGCGATCCGAGGGCCTCGGAGCCGTCCGTCGGGTGCAGATCGCCCGGCAGGTCTTGGTCGAACGCGTCGTCACCTGGGAACCGGAGCGGACCCTTGCGTACGACATCGAAGGACTTCCGCCGATCGTCGGCACGGCTCGTAACTCGTGGCGGCTCACGCCGACGGCGACCGGCACCGAGGTCAGCCTCACCACCACCATCGACACCGGCGTGAATCCGGCCAAGAAGTTCGTAGCCGGAAAAGTTCTCGAACGTATGGCCCTCGCCTCCGACATGATGCTCGCTGGACTCGACGCGCGCACGAAAGCACTCGCACCATGACCACCCGCCCCGATGTGATCGTCATCATGACCGACGAGGAGCGCGCCGCTCCCCCGTACGAGAACGACGAACTGCGCGCCTGGCGGAAAACGCTCACTGGTGCCGCATGGTTCGACGACAACGCGGTGTCGTTCGATCGCCACTACACCGGATCGCTCGCATGCGTTCCGAGCCGTCCCACTCTTTTCACCGGCCAGTACCCCGATCTGCACGGTGTCACACAGACCGATGGCCTCGGCAAGATGGCCGACGACTCGCGCATGCGCTGGCTCCGGCCGAACGAGGTTCCCACTCTTGGCAACTGGTTTCGCGCCGCCGGCTACGACACGCATTACGACGGCAAGTGGCACATCAGCCACGCCGATCTCATGGGCCCCGATGGCGAGCCGCTGCCCACCAACACCGCCGAAGGAGAAATCCTTTCGCACAACGTGCGTCGCTATCTCGACGCCGATCCGCTCGGCCCGTACGGATTCTCGGGTTGGGTCGGCCCCGAACCACACGGTGGGCTCTTCGCCAACTGCGGCCTCGTACGCGATCCGCTCATTGCCGACCGAACCGTGGCCTGGCTCGAGGATCGCTATCGCCGTCGGGCCGCTGGCGACGCCGATGCCCTGAAGCCGTTCCTCCTCGTCGCAAGTTTCGTGAACCCGCACGACATCGTGCTCTTTCCTCTTTGGATCCAACGCGGTATGCCGCGCGAACTCGACGGAGTGAAGGTGCCGTCGGTGCCGATGTCGCCGTCCGACTTCGAAGATCTGCGACACAAACCAGCCGCCCACATCGCCTACCGCGCTGCGTATCCGTCGTGCTACGGCCCCGGCGACACCGTGGCCGCCCTGTACTCAAAGAATCACCAGCGCTACCGCGACCTCTACTACCAACTCCATGCGACGGTCGATGGGCCGCTCGATCGAGTGCGACGCGCCGTGACCGACGGGACCAGCGCCACCAAAGGTGACGCCGTCATCGTGCGTACCGCCGATCACGGCGAACTCCTCGGGTCACATGGCGGGCTCCACCAGAAGTGGTTCCAGTTGTACGACGAAGCGACTCGGGTGCCCTTTGCGATTGCCCGCGTGGGCGCGCACTCGACCACTGGTCGTCGCGTCGACTCGCCCACGTCACACGTTGACCTGGTGCCGACCCTTCTGGCCGCAGCCAACATCGATCTCGCCACCACCGCGGCGGCTCTCGCCGAGGGATTCACGGAGGTCCACCCATTTCCCGGGTCCGATCTCATGCCGGTGATCGACGGGGCCGAGGCCGACCGCGACCGCACGATCTACGTGATGACGCGCGACAACATGCCCGAGGGCGATACCGGTGCAAGCGGTGTGGCACGAGCCAACGGCCGCACGTCCGATGCACCCGGACTCTTGCGCATCAACGTCCCGGCCTATGTCGCGACGAACTTCGAGGGCGTCATCGGACGAGTGAACGACGCCGATGCTTCCGGTGGGGCGAGCCATCTTTGGAAACTCGTGCGCACTTTCGACGACCCGTCCACGTGGACCGAACCAGGAGTGCGGCAGTTGGCTAGCGACGGGATGGGCGGACCCCGGTACCGAACGAACGTGCTCGCCGACCAGTGGGAGCTCTACGACCTCGACGCCGACCCGGTCGAGATGTCCAACCGCTCCGACGACCCGACAGTCGACGCGGTGTTCGCCCATCTTCAGGAGCGGATGAAAGTCGAACGTCACCGCTCGATTCCCGAACGAAACAAACCGTGGCCCTATGTGACGAGTCGCATCGTCGACGTCGACAAGGTTCCACTCCTTCCACCTCGAAATCTCCTGCAGCAAGTCGTGAAGCAGCGGGTTCAGCAACGAGTGCGCGACCGGGTCCAGGCACGACGGAGTGGTCCGCAGCCCACACCACCCCCGCCCGCAAAAGTGGCGCGTCGAGTCCTGCGGCGTCTCGGCCTCCATCCCGACGACGACCAACAATTGTCGCGTGACCTCAGTGGCCGTCGTGCCCTCGTGATCGCCACCAATCACGCCCAACTCGACGTGGGTCGGCCCACCGGCGTGTTCGCAAGCGAACTCACCGTGCCGTACTACGCGTTCCTCGACGCCGGCATGACCGTCGACGTGGCCAGTCCGCTCGGCGGCATCATTCCCATCGATCCGTTGTCGTTGAAGCCCGCGGTTCGCACCGAAGCCGACGACCGTCTGCTCGGCGATCCAGCCCTGCGTGCCCGACTCACCGCTTCACTTGCCGTCGGCGACCTCGACATGCGCTCGTACGAGATCGTGTATCTGGCCGGCGGCTGGGGCGCGGCGTTCGATCTCGGCACCTCGGCCGTACTCGGTGATCAGATCACCGCCGCCAACGCGAATGGTGCCGTGATCGGCGGCGTGTGCCACGGTCCCCTCGGACTGCTTCAAGCCCTCGACGTCGACGGCACACCGCTCGTCGAAGGCCGCAAGGTCTCGGCCGTCACCGACAAGCAGGTACGCGAACTCGGCATCACGTCGACTCCTCAACATCCCGAGACCGAACTGCGTGCCGCTGGCGCAATCTTCGAATCGGCGACCGCTCGACGCGACTTCCTGGCCAATCACTGGGTGGTGGACGGCAATCTCGTCACCGGCCAGAACCAGAACGCCGCGCCGATGGTCGCCCGACTCATGCTCGAGAAGCTCTCACCGCACGACTCCTGAATCGACGGGCATGAC
>RFSV01000111.1 GCA_009923785.1 Acidimicrobiia bacterium
AGAGTCTCGACGTTGTTGACGATGGTGGGCTGGCCGTACAGGCCGATGGCAGCCGGGAAGTACGGAGGCTTCAGCCGCGGCATGCCACGGTTGCCTTCGAGGCTCTCGATCAACGCCGTCTCTTCACCGACCACGTAGGCGCCAGCACCCCAGTGCAGCGTGATGTCGATCGAGAAGCGACTTCCGAGCACGTTCTTGCCGACGTAGCCGGCCGCATACGCCTCGTTCAGCGCAGCCGCCACTCGCTCCTGAGCCACCGCCATCTCACCGCGGATGTACAAGAAGCACTGGGAAAGTCCGGCGGCGTAACAAGCGATCAGACAACCCTCGATCAGCTGGTGAGGATCCCGCTCCATGAGAAGTCGGTCCTTGTAGGTACCCGGTTCGCTCTCGTCGCCGTTGACCACGAGATAACGCGGGAACACGCCTTGCGGGGTGAGTCCCCACTTGGTTCCGGCCGGGAACCCGGCTCCCCCACGACCGAGAACGGTCGCACTCTTGACGTCTTCGTGGACCTCAGCGGCCGGTCGCTTCAGCGTCGCACGAAGTCCCTCGTATCCACCGGTGGCGAGATACCGCTCGAGAGTGTGAGAGTCGTCGAATTCGAAGCGCGATGTCACGATCTTCGGACGATCGCCGGTGAAGAATCCGGGGGCGTGTGCGTAACTTCCCTGCGCGCTCACAATGCCGCCTTTCCGTCCAGCCATTCAGGCGCGTCGACGACGTCTTCGGGTGGGACCGCTCCGACGACGCGGTCAGACGTGATCCGCTGACGAACGCGGGCCACGGTTCCGTGCGCCGGGATCTCACTGTCGAGGCGACCGGCGGCCAGATCGTCGATCAGCGCATCGAATTCTTCGGTTGTCACGCGGTAGCGATACCGATAGTTCACCTGCAGACAGGGTGCCTCGGTACATGCGGCCTGACACTCGGCCCGCTCGAGTGTGAAGTTGCCGTCGGGAGTGGTGCCCCCGAGCTTCACCCCGAGTCGATGCTCGGCATGGTGAATGAGTTCTTCGGCTCCCATGAGTGCACACGACATGGTCCCGCAGATGTTCACGAGGTACTTGCCCACAGGCTCGAACTTGAACATCTCGTAGAACGAAGCAGTTCCGAACACCTCGGCCGACGTTGCACCGACCAATTCTCCGATGTGCGCCATGGCATCGTTGGTGACGTAGCCGTCTTGTTGCTGCGCGAGGTGCAACAACGGAATGGTGGCCGAGCGCGGACGCGGGTAGCGGGCGACGATCTCGCGCGCCAGACGGACGTTGTCTTCAGTGAGGCGTGCCATCAGCGATCGACGTCTCCTAGAACGGGGTCGACCGACGAGATGACGGCGACCGCATCGGCCACGAGGCCGCCGCGCATCATGTGGGGCAGAGCCTGAATGTTCACGAAACTCGGTGCCCGCATGTGAATTCGATACGGCTTCGGCCCTCCATCGCTCACGATGTAGCAGCCGATCTCACCGCGGGGGCTCTCGATTCCGACGTACACCTCGCCCTCGGGCACCTTGAATCCTTCGGTGAAGATCTTGAAGTGATGGATCAAAGCCTCCATCGACTCGTCGATACGCGCTCGCGGCGGCGGCGTGACCTTCTTGTTCTGGATGCGATAGTCACCTGAGGGCATGCGATCGAGGATCTGGTGGACGATCTTGATCGACTCTCGGATCTCGTTCAGTCGAATGGCGTAACGATCGAAGGCGTCACCGTACGATCCGACGATCACGTCGAACTCGAGTTCGTCGTAATGCAAATAGGGCATGTCGCGACGAAGATCGAACGGCACCCCGGTCGACCGCAGAATCGGACCACTCGTGCCGAGAGCCAGCGCTTCCTCGGCGGTGATGACACCCACCCCTTGGAGACGCTCGCGCCAAATGGGCTGGTCGGTCATCAAGATGTCGTACTCCTCGAGACGAGGGGGCAGCATCTCGAGAATCGACAGGACGTCATCTCGCCAACCTGGCGGCAGGTCGGCAGCCAGACCTCCTGGGCGAATGAAGTTGTGATTCATCCGCAGTCCGGTCACCTTCTGGAAGAAACGAAGAACTTCCTCGCGTTCACGCCACCCGTACAGCATCATCGATACGGCACCGAGGTCCATGCCGTTGGTGGCAAGGAAGAGCAGGTGACTGCTCATGCGGTTCATCTCCGAGAGCAACATGCGCATCCAGACCGCCCGCTCGGGGACGTCGCCGTCGATTCCGAGCAACTTCTCGGTGGCCATGGAGAAGACGAGTTCGTTGTTGAAGGGACTCAGGTAGTCCATGCGGGTGACGTTGGTGCCTCCTTGCAGGAACGTGAGATCTTCCCCGGTCTTCTCCATACCGGTGTGCAGGTAGCCGATCACTGGCTTGCAGCGCAGAACGGTCTCGCCTTGCAATTCGAGCATGAGACGCAGCACACCGTGGGTGCTCGGATGCTGCGGCCCCATGTTGATGATCATCGTCTGGTCTTCGTCGTCGGTCGGCATCTGACCGAGCTGTGCCGCTTCGGCTTCGCTCATACGCAAGACGGAACCGACTTCACGCATCAATTCTTTGGCGCCGAGTTCGCTCCGGGGGCGCATTTCCTGTGCGCCTTCACTCGTCTGACGAACGTTCTCGACGGCGGTCACGAGTTGGCTCCCTTGAATTGCACCGGGATCCGGCCGATCGCATAGTCCTTGCGCAACGGGTGGCCTTCCCAGTCCTCGGGCATGAGGATTCGCGTGAGATCGGGATGTCCGTCGAATCGAACACCGAACATGTCGAACACTTCGCGCTCCATCGCTTCGGTCCCGGGCCACAAGTCGAAACACGAGGCGATCGTCGCATCGGCTTCGGGTACCTGGACCCGCACTCGCAGACGAGTGCGCTCGGTGATCGACACCAAATTGAGCACCACTTCGAATCGCTCGGCGGCAATTCCTGACGGGAGTTCTCGTCCCGGATGGGTGAGGTAGTCGACCGCAGTGAGGTCGCTGCACATCGTGTAGCCAGCATCGATCGCCTGCTTCAGGACGGCGACGTACTGCTCACGAGAGGGATGCACGACCTTCTGGCCACGCGAATACAAGACAGGCGCCCCGAACAACGACTCGTCGTCGGGTGTTGCGGACATGTCGGTCATACCGTGACACCTCCGCGCGTGGCTCCCAACGTGACCGGCGAGTTCTCGGCCGCGATCTCGGTGACGTGGATCTCGGCACCAGCACCGGTCTCGCGACGACGCCGCATGAGTTCCCCGTCTTCGATCTTCTGGTGCAAGGTCTCGATGGCGTGAATCAGAGTCTCGGGGGTGGGAGGGCATCCCGGTGCGTACACGTCGACCGGCACGACCTGATCGACACCTTGGACGATGGCGTAGTTGTTGAACATGCCGCCGCTCGAGGCGCACACTCCCATCGAGATCACCCATTTGGGTTCCATCATCTGGTCGTACACCTGGCGTAGAACCGGAGCCATCTTCTGGCTCACTCGTCCGGCCACGATGAGGATGTCGGCCTGACGAGGCGAGGCGCGAAACACTTCCATTCCGAAGCGAGCGATGTCGTAATGCGCTCCTCCGGTACCCATCATTTCGATGGCGCAGCACGCAAGTCCGAAAGTCGCGCCCCAGCTCGAACGGCTACGCGACCATTTGACGAGGTCTTCGATCTTGCCGGTGAGGAAGTTGTGCTGGATGCCACCGAGACCGTCGTCGAGAACGTTGCGAATCACACTCATCATGAACCTCCAGCGATCAAGCTGCCTGATCGGCGTCGACGCGACCCTCGAGGCCGACTCGACGAATGGTCGACGTCGACGTGCGTTCGGCACTCACACCATCGGTGAGGCGCCGCGATTTCGTGATGGGTCCCCAGTCGAGGGTCCCGCTCGCCACTTCGTACACGAACGCCAAAAAGAACACTGCGCAGAAGACGAACATCGCCCAAAAGCCGAAGACGCCGAGTTCGCCGTGGCTGACGGCATAGGGATACAAAAAGACGATCTCGATGTCGAACATTGAGGTTGCGATTCATCGATGACAGGGCGAGCCGGAGCACGACCGGGTTCGACGCGTTGCGGGATCACCGGCGCGATCTCGACCACGGCGTAATGAGGT